>NZ_MLYN01000082.1:0-102045 GCF_001866675.1 Streptomyces sp. MUSC 14 | reverse complement strand
GGATCTGCCGGGCGCTGGTGTCGTACAGGCGAATGGTCACCACTCCAGGGTAGTAGGCGCGGGGTGGTGCCCGGTGCCGCACGGCTCAGAACATCCCGACGACCTTCTCCGGGGTGATCCTGACGATCACACGGTCGGCGTCGTCGACGGAGGCGGGATTGAACTCCGCGTATTTCTTGCCGGTGTACTTCAGTGACAGTTCGTCGATCAGTTCCTCGGCGCCCTGCGCGGCGAACTCCGCGGTGCCGCGGATCTCGGCGTAGACGTACGGCATCCCGGGATCCTGGACGACGACGCTCACCCGGGGGTCGCGGTCGAGGTTCTTCTTCTTGCGGCGGTCGACGGTCGTGGAGAACAGGATCTGGTCGCCGTCCCGCTTCACCCACACCGGGGACAGCTGCGGCCGGCCGTCCGGCTGGACCGTGCCGACCACGATGAAGACGGGACCGTCGAGCAGGGACTTGAGCCGGTCGGGCAGGGTGGCGGGCATGAGGGCTCCTTAAGTCGACGGTGACTCTCCGGTCACCCTCGCACGCTCTCCGCTCACCCGCACCACGGGCGACGGCCGCCGCCCGCCTCAGCCCGTACGGACCACCAGCGCCGTCGCGATCGCCATCAGCCCCTCACCACGGCCGGGAAAGCCGAGGCCGTCCGTCGTCGCACCGGAGACAGAGACGGGCGCGCCAGCCGCCTCCGAAAGAACCTTCTGAGCCTCGTCACGACGCTTGCCGATCTTCGGACGGGGGCCGACGACCGCCGCACCACGGGCGACGGCCGCCGCCCACCTCAGCCCGTACGGACCACCAGCGCCGTCGCGATCGCCATCAGCCCCTCACCACGGCCGGGAAAGCCGAGGCCGTCCGTCGTCGCACCGGAGACAGAGACGGGCGCGCCAGCCGCCTCCGAAAGAACCTTCTGAGCCTCGTCACGACGCTTGCCGATCTTCGGACGGGGGCCGACGACCTGTACGGCGACGTTGCCGATCGTGAAACCCGCCGCGCGGACGATCCTCGCGGCCTCCGCGAGCAGGGTCACCCCGGGGGCGCCCGACCACTCGGGGCGCCCGGTGCCGAAGTGCTGCCCCAGGTCACCGAGGCCGGCGGCGGAGAAGAGGGCGTTGCAGGCGGCGTGCGCGACGACGTCCGCGTCGGAGTGGCCGGCCAGCCCCGGCCCCTCGCCCTCCCACTTCAGGCCCGCGCACCACAGCTCGCGGCCCTCCTCGAAGGCATGGATGTCGGTGCCGATGCCGACCTGGGGAAGCAGGACCGGGGGCTGCGGGGGCTGCTCAGAAGCCATCGTTCAGCCTCCTGCGGGCCAGGACCGCCTCGGCGAGTACCAGGTCGAGGGGACGGGTGACCTTGAAGGCCTCCTCGTGACCGGGGACGGTCACGACCCGCAGCCCGAGCTGCTCGACCATGCTCGCGTCGTCCGTCACGTCGCCGGTGACGGTCTCGTGCGCACGGACCAGGGTCGTACGGTCGAAGCCCTGTGGCGTCTGGACCGCGCGCAGGCGGGCGCGCTCCGGGGTGGCGACGACCGGTTCGGGGGCTCCTGCCTCGGCGGCGGGCTCGACCTCCTTGACGGTGTCGGCCAGCGGCAGCGCGGGCACGACGGCGGGTGCGCCCGCGCCGACGGCCTCGATGACCGCGTCGACGGTGTCGACGGGGACGAGCGGGCGGGCCGCGTCGTGCACGAGGACGACGCCGTACTCGGGGGGCAGGGCGTCCAGGCCCCGCTTGACCGATTCCTGGCGGGTGTCACCGCCGGGGACCACCAGGAAGTCGGTCCTCCCCCGGCTACCGCTGGGGGTGCCCCCAGGCAGCGCGTGCGCGTCGAGCAGGGACTTGACCTCTTCGGTGCCGTCGGACGGGGCGACGACGATCACGAGGGAGACATGGCGGGACGCGGCGAGCGCGCGGACCGCGTGGATGAGCATGGGCGTGCCGTTCAGCGCGCGCAGCGCCTTGGGGGCGCCCGGACCGAGGCGTACGCCCCGGCCGGCGGCGGGAATCACGGCTGCGACGGGGGTCTGCGCAGGTGAGGGGCGCGATTCGTCAGACATCGGTTCCTGTCAGGTTTGTGTGCTCGACCTAGGTGGGTATGGCCTGGAGGAGTGCCGGGCGCGCTGCCTTGACCGGACCCTTCCGTGACCCTGGTCGAGGCCGACTGCCCGGGCCCGGCACATCAAAATATCGGGGGTCTTTCCTGTCAGAAAGTCGCCCGATCGGCGCGTGGATACGAAGATGCCGCAGCGCCCGGCGACGGGATCCGACAGGGTCAGTGTCGAATCCGTGTCATCGGGCACCGCGGCATTTCACTGTGCGCATTTCACTGTGCAGAGCGTGCTGCGCGAGCCGGCAGCGAGAGTTCGCCGCCGTGGCGCATCAGGAGGCGAGCACCTCGTCAAGCAGGGCCTCGGCCTTGTCCTCGTTCGTGTTCTCCGCGAGGGCCAGCTCACTCACCAGGATCTGGCGGGCCTTGGCGAGCATGCGCTTCTCACCGGCGGACAGTCCGCGCTCGCGCTCACGACGCCACAGGTCACGCACGACTTCCGCGACCTTGATGACATCGCCGGAGGCGAGCTTCTCCAGGTTTGCCTTGTAGCGACGGGACCAGTTGGTGGGCTCCTCGGCGTACGGCGCGCGCAGCACCTCGAAGACCCGGTCCAGCCCGTCCTGACCGACCACATCACGCACGCCCACGAACTCAGCATTGTCCGCTGGCACACGCACCGTAAGGTCACCCTGGGCGACCTTCAGCACCAAGTAGGTCTTGTCCACGCCTTTGATCTGGCGAGTTTCGATGGCCTCGATCAGCGCGGCCCCGTGATGGGGATAGACCACGGTGTCGCCAACCTTGAACGTCATGTGACAGGTACCCCTTCCGTGGCTATCCAGGGTAACACGGATACGGCGTCTTCTGAATGGCGTTTTCGCAGGTCAGGGCATATCTCGGGGCTTGACAACAGCAACAGGAACGTGCTTCGAGGGGCCCGCGCAAGCGGGTATTCGCAGGTCGGAGGGGCTCTTCGGGCGGGGCGAAACACCTGCGTCACACACTCCGGGCACCCGCTCCGGGTGGCTTAACGTCCCGATTTGTCCTGTTCCAAGCGTACGACTTCCGCTACTCCGTTCGGTGTGTGCGGGCGGATCCGGAGGGCGATCCGGAGGGCGATCCGGAGGCGGCCGCGACGAGAATCCGGAATTGATCAACGGCCTCCCGAGGGGTGCTCGATGATCAATATCGGGGACGGTCGCCGAGAGGGCACGCATTCCTTCACGCAATTTTTGCGCGCGGTTATGTGAATGGCGGACGAGTACTCGGCAAAGTTACGGAAGAGGCGCTTGCGCCCGGAGTGACGAGGCCGCACGCGGTACCCCCAGCCGGAGGCAAGCAGGACGCTTGGGGAGGGTCGGGTGCGGCGGCGCCGGAACGGCTCGGTAGCCTAAGGCCGCTGACAGACACTTAGGGTGGCTTTATAAGGGGAGCCGCCCGCGCGTTCAAGGAGTTGCCGCCGCCGTGAGCAGCAGCCTTCGACGCGGCGCCCTCGCCGCCTCCGCCATCGTCTTCTCGATCGCCTCGCTCGCTGCATGCGGCGCCGGCAACGGCTCGCAGACCCTGGAGGTCAAGCCGGACAACGCTGCCACCAAGGTCGGCGACATCAAGGTCCAGAACGCGCTGATCATCACCCAGCCGGACCTGCAGTCGACCGGGCCGGCCGTCGTCTCCGCGACCCTCTTCAACCAGGGCGCCTCGGACGAGACCCTCCAGTCGGTCGCCATCCCGGGCACCAGCGGCGCGGTCAAGCTGACCGCCGCCAAGGGCCAGAGCCTCACCGTCCCGGCGCACGGCTCCCTGATCATCGGTGGCCAGGGCAACGCCTCCGCGGAGGTGCCCAGCGGCCGTACGGCGGTCCAGGACGGCAACGTCCAGAAGGTCACCTTCACCTTCAGCAAGACCGGTGACGTGAGCCTCAGCGCCTTCGTGGTCCCGGCCACCAGCTACTTCGACAAGTGGGGCCCGAGCACGATCCCGTCCGCCCCGGCGGTGCCCACGGGCGCCCCGGGCGCCTCGTCCTCCACCAGCGGCAAGCCGGAGAAGGGCAAGGGCAAGGGCGGCAAGGCGACCCCGTCGTCGTCCGCGTCGTCCTCCGCGTCGTCCGCCACGGGCACCAACGCCACCCCGAGCGACTCCGCGTCCCAGTCGGTCGCCGGCCACTGAGCACCGCGCCACGCACGAAGGGCGGCACCCCTGCCGGGGTGCCGCCCTTCGTCGTACACGGGGAAGGCCCGTACGGCCGATGGGGCCGGGCCGGCGGTTTACGGCTCGAACTTGTAGCCCAGACCGCGGACCGTCACCAGGTAGCGCGGGGCGCCCGGGTCCGGCTCGATCTTGGCGCGCAGGCGCTTGACGTGAACGTCGAGGGTCTTGGTGTCGCCCACGTAGTCGGCGCCCCAGACACGGTCGATCAGCTGCATGCGGGTCAGGACGCGGCCGGCGTTGCGGAGCAGCATCTCCAGGAGGTCGAACTCCTTGAGCGGAAGGTCGACCTTGGCGCCGGCCACCGTCACCACGTGGCGGTCGACGTCCATGCGGACCGGGCCCGCCTCCAGCGCGGCCGGGGTGACCTCCTCCGGCTCGCCGCGGCGGCGCAGGACGGCGCGGATGCGGGCCACCAGCTCGCGGGACGAGAAGGGCTTGGTGACGTAGTCGTCGGCTCCTATTTCGAGGCCCACGACCTTGTCGATCTCGCTGTCCTTGGCGGTCACCATGATCACCGGGACGTTGGAGCGGCCGCGCAGCTGACGGCACACCTCCGTACCGGGCAGGCCCGGCAGCATCAGGTCGAGGAGGACGAGGTCGGCGCCGTTGCGCTCGAACTCGTCGAGTCCGTCGGGGCCCGTGGCCGCCACGGCGACCTCGAAGCCCTCCTTGCGGAGCATGTACGACAGGGCGTCGGAGAAGGACTCCTCGTCCTCGACGACGAGCACTCGGGTCACGGAAGGACCTCCGGGGCGGGAAGCGGTTCGTACGGGGATGATTCGGTGGAGCCGCCGGCCTCGTCGTCGAGGCCGGGGTCCGGGTGCTGACCGGCACGATCGCGAGCCAGGCCCGCCTCCGGCAGTCTCAGGGTGAACGTGGAGCCCTGGCCTTCGGCGCTCCAGACCGTGACCTCCCCGCCGTGCGAGGCGGCCACGTGCTTGACGATCGCGAGACCCAGGCCGGTGCCTCCGGTCGCCCGGGAGCGGGCGGGGTCGACGCGGTAGAAGCGCTCGAAGATGCGGTCCTTGTCCTTGTCGGAGATGCCGATGCCCTGGTCCGTGACGGCGAGTTCGATCATGTCGCCACCGGGTGCGGAGACCCGGCGGGCGGCTATGCCGACGCGGGTGCGGGCCGGGGAGTAGTTCACGGCGTTCTCGACGAGGTTGCCGAGGGCGGCGGCCAGCTGGCCGCGGTTGCCCCAGACGTGCAGGTCGGCGGTGCCGCCCGCGGCCATGGTGATCTGCTTCGTACCGGCCTGGTGGCGGCAGCGGTCGACGGCCTCGGCGACGAGTTCGTCCACGCGGACGGGCTCGGCGTCCTCCAGCGGATCGTCGTTCTGCACGCGGGACAGGTCGATGAGCTCCTGGACCAGGTTGGTGAGCCGGGTCGCCTCGATCTGCATGCGGCCCGCGAAGCGCTGCACGGCCTCGGGGTCGTCGGAGGCGTCCATGACCGCCTCCGAGAGGAGGGACAGCGCGCCGACGGGCGTCTTCAGCTCATGGCTGACGTTCGCCACGAAGTCGCGTCGTACCGCCTCGATCCGGCGGGCCTCGGTCAGATCCTCGACCAGCAGCAGGACCAGGCGGGAGCCGAGCGGGGCCACGCGCGCGGAGACGGCGAGGGCCTCGCCGCGTCCGGTGCCCCGCCGGGGCAGGTCCAGCTCGACCTGGCGTATCTCGCCGTCGCGTCTCGTGTCCCTCGCCATCTGGAGCATGGGCTCCACGGCCAGCTTGCCGCCGCGCACCAGCCCGAGGGCGTAGGCGGCGGAGCTGGCCTTGACGACGGCGTCGGCCTCGTCGAGGACGACGGCCGAGGAGCGGAGCACGGACAGCACGGTGTCCACGCCGGGCGGAAGTACGGGATCGGTGTGCAAGGAAGTCCTGGTCGGTCGCTTCTGGTCGCGTTCGCTCCAGCGGAACGCCAGCATGGCGATGACACCGGTGAGCACCCCGGCGATCGCTGCCGCTGCGGCGACCGCCGCGTTCACGTCCATGCATCCAGGTTAAGCAGGGCGTACGACATAGCCACAGCCGTCCAAGGGCGACCTCGGACACTCGTCGCCCAGAGTTCACCTTGGAGCCAGTGCTGGTTCACTTGAGGTGGCAGAAACGGACGCGTGCGGACCGGAACGTGGGAGCGTGGGACCAAGCACACCTATGAGAGGGAACCCTGATGCGGGACGCGTACCACGAGGAACTTGACTCGATCGGCGATGGTCTGGTGGAGATGGCCCGGCTGGTCGGGTCGGCGATCGGGCGCGCCACGACCGCCATGCTGGACGCCGACCTGAAGCTCGCCGAGAGCGTCATCGAGGCGGACCAGAAGGTCGACGAGCTCCAGCACGACCTGGAGGCCCGGGCGATAGCCCTGCTGGCGCGGCAGCAGCCGGTGGCGACCGACCTGCGCATCGTCGTCACGTCGCTCCGCATGTCCGCTGACCTGGAGCGCTCCGGCGACCTCGCCCAGCACGTGGCGAAGCTGGCCCGGCTGCGCTTCCCCGAGCGCGCGGTGCCGCGCGACCTGCACGCCACGATCCTGGAGATGGGCCAGCTCGCGCAGCGCCTGATGGCGAAGGCGGCCGAGGTGATCATCACGAAGGACGTCGACCTCGCGCTCCAGCTGGAGCAGGACGACGACGAGATGGACCTGCTGCACCGCACGCTCTTCCAGCACCTGATCGACGAGCGCTGGAAGCACGGCATCGAGACGGCCGTGGACGTCACCCTGCTCGGCCGCTACTACGAGCGCTACGCCGACCACGCCGTGGCCGTCGCCAAGCGCGTGGTCTACCTGGTCACGGGCGAGCACGCGGACGGGCTCCAGCAGGACATCCAGCCGGTGACGGGCGTCGAGGGCGCCTGACCGGCGCCGGGCCGAAGCGCCGCGCGGCGGAAGGCTGCGACCGGGGCCGTACGACAGCGCCGCTCGCCGGCAGCAGCGGTACGGCCCCGCGGCGTGGCCGGGGGCTTGCGGGGGTGGCCGCGCGGAGCGCGCGAGCGCCACTGTGCGCCGTTGATGCGCCCTGGGAAGCGGGCATGAAATGGGCGAGGGCATCCCTGCCCCAGCGTCCAGGAGGGTACCCATGGCCGAATCCCCCAGCACCACGCCAGACCCCACACAGGAACGCGAGACCGACCAGCCCGCCGAGACCAGGAGCCTTCCGCTGTTCGGTGCGTGTGGCTGCGGCTCTGGCTGCGGCTGCGGCTGCCAGTCGGGCAACCCCTGCCAGTGCGGCTGACGAACCACCCGCAACAGCGCACGAACACCCGGGGCCGGTGCGAAGTCACTTCACACCGGCCCTGTGATGCGGGGGTTCGGCCTACTTCTTCTTGCCCTGGTTCTTGACCGCCTCGATCGCGGCCGCGGCCGCCTCGGGGTCGAGGTAGGTGCCGCCCGGGGTGATCGGCTTGAAGTTCTCGTCCAGCTCGTAGGCCAGCGGGATGCCCGTCGGGATGTTCAGGCCCGCGATGTCGGCGTCGGAGATGCCGTCCAGGTGCTTGACCAGGGCGCGCAGCGAGTTGCCGTGGGCCGCGACCAGGACCGTGCGGCCGGCCAGGAGGTCGGGGACGATCCCGTCGTACCAGTAGGGGAGCATCCGGACGACGACGTCCTTCAGGCACTCCGTGTCCGGGCGCAGCTCCGGCGGGATGGAGGCGTAGCGGGCGTCGTGCGCCTGGGAGAACTCGGAGTCCTCCGACAGCGGCGGGGGCGGGGTGTCGTACGAGCGGCGCCAGAGCATGAACTGCTCCTCGCCGAACTCGGCCAGCGTGGCCGCCTTGTCCTTGCCCTGGAGGGCGCCGTAGTGGCGCTCGTTCAGGCGCCAGCTGCGGTGGACCGGGATCCAGTGGCGGTCGGCGGCCTCCAGGGCGAGCTGCGCCGTGCGGATCGCCCGCTTCTGGAGGGACGTGTGGACCACGTCGGGGAGCAGGTCGGCGTCCTTCAGGAGCTCGCCGCCGCGGACTGCCTCCTTCTCGCCCTTCTCGTTGAGGTTGACGTCCACCCAGCCGGTGAACAGGTTCTTCGCGTTCCACTCGCTCTCGCCGTGGCGGAGGAGGATCAGCTTGTACGGTGCGTCGGCCATGGGAAAGAGCGTAATCCACGGGTTCGGGGCGCCGCCCTGCCCGGCCGGTGGATGGACGGTTGACGGGGTTTGTTAATCGAGTGGCCACCGCTGGACCGACTCTGTAAGTTGCGCCTACCGCTTGCGCTGCTTACATCGCCCTTACGTCCGGGGCGTCGTCCATTCACGGGGGTTCTACTGTCATGCCCGCAACCAGTCTCAGGCGTGCCGCGCGGGAGACCGTCTCCGGGCTCCCCCGTGAGTTCTGGTGGCTGTGGACCAGCACCCTGGTCAACCGGCTCGGCGCCTTCGTGGCCACCTTCATGGCCCTCTACCTCACGCTCGACCGCGGCTACTCCGCCTCGTACGCCGGGCTCGTCGCCTCGCTCCACGGGCTCGGCGGGGTCGTCTCCTCGCTGGGCGGCGGAGTCATGGCCGACCGGCTGGGGCGGCGCCCGACGCTGCTCATCGCCCAGACGGCCACCGCCGCCTCCGTCGCGCTGCTCGGCTTCATGACCGACCCGGTCGCCATCGCGGCCGTCGCCTTCCTCGTCGGCATGGCCTCCAACGCCTCCCGGCCGGCCGTGCAGGCGATGATGGCCGACCTCGTCCGGCCCGAGGACCGGGTGCGGGCCTTCTCCCTCAACTACTGGGCCATCAACCTCGGGTTCGCCGTCTCCTCCACGGCCGCCGGGTTCATCGCCGAGTTCAGCTATCTCGCCGGGTTCCTGATCGAGGCCGGGATGACCCTGGCCTGCGCGCTCGTCGTCTTCCTGAAGGTGCCCGAGTCCCGGCCGGAGGCCGCGGACAGCGAGGACGCGGAGGAGGCCGTCAGCCTCGTGACCGTGCTGCGCGACGGGCGGTACATGGCCGTCGTCGGGCTGTCCTTCCTCGTCGCACTGATCTTCCAGCAGGGGTCCGTGGGACTGCCGGTGGCCATGGGCCGGGCCGGGTTCTCGCCCGCCGACTACGGCCTCGCCATCGCCGTCAACGGCGTCCTGATCGTCGCCCTCCAGATCCCGGTCACCCGGTTCATCGAGCACCGCGACCCACGCACCCTGCTGATCGCTTCCTCGCTCCTCGCCGGATACGGCTTCGGACTCACCGCGTTCGCCGGATCGGTCGGCGTCTTCATGGTCACCGTGTGCGTGTGGACCCTCGCCGAGATCGTCAACGCGCCGACCCAGACCGGCCTCGTCGTCCGCCTCTCCCCGGTCCACGGGCGCGGTCGCTACCAGGGCGTCTACACCCTGTCCTGGTCCGTCGCCGCGCTGGTCGCCCCGCTGATGTCCGGCGCCGTCATCGACCGCTGGGGCGCACAGTGGCTGTGGGCGACGTGCGCCGCGGTGGGAACGGTCGCGGGCCTGGGATACGGGGTACTCATGCGGGCTCTGCCGAAGGAGACACCGGCAACGCCCGAACCGACGACCGAGGATGCGAGGGACGAGGGCGCGGGGAGCGTGGACACGCAGGGCGTGGACACGAAGACCAAGGGCCCGAAGCCCGAGGACCTGACGGCCGAAGGAACGACAGCCGAGGTCCGCACCGCCTGAGCGGACCGGACGGACAGGGAGAACGGCCACCGCCCGTCAGGGCCGGGGACCCGGCAGCGAGAGCGCGGAGACCGGGGGCACGCAGCCCAAAGGCCTGACGGCCGAAGGCCCGACGGTCGCGGTCCCAGCCGTCTGAGCGGACCGGACGGGCGAGGGAGACAGCCACCGCCCGCCGGGGCCAAGGGCGCAACGGCCGAGGTCCAGGCCCCTGAGCGGACCGGGTGGACAGGGGAAAACGGCCGCCGTCTGGAGCTCGGTCTCGCCGGGAGCGTAGGGGGCAAGGGCGTCGGGGCCGGAGGTGCGGCAGCCGGAGGCGCTGGGGTGGTCCCGGCGGGTGGGGAAGTCGGTCGTCGCCCGCGGCCCAGCGGCGAGCCCCCTGCCAGGCAGTCGTGTGCGGCAGGGGGCTCGGTGCGGTGACCCGGGTGATCAGAGGGAGAGGTCGATGCCCACGTGGCCGTACTGGCCGAGGACGCCCTGCGCCTCGCCCGTGACGCCGTTGAGCTGGGACAGCACCTCGGTGCTGGTGACGGTGGTGGCGCCGAGGGAGACACTCGCCTCGGGGCTCAGGCCGCCGGCGACGGTGTCGAGGTCGGCGTCGCAGAGCTCGGCGGTCTGAACCTGGTGAGCGGAGTTCATGGGGAAACTACCCTTCGCATGGATGGTCCACAGGGGGGAGCGGCGCCGCTGGGGACAGACGGTGGGCCGCGGCCGCGGGCGTGCGCCGGCCTTTTCAGGACACCTCGGCGCGGTCCCGACGGTGCCAGCGATCCAACCACGCGGCACGCCGGGCAGCCAGTCAATCACCGCTCCCACCTGCCCAGTTGATGGCTCCGGTCGTCTCATCCGTGCGGGCTCGGTCACGCGTCGGGGGCAGTTCCTCCACACCTCCCGTCACACAGGCACAGCACAGCTCTTGCCACCGGTGGGACGACCAGGGCAACTCCGCACCAAGGGGAACCCGGAGAGAAGAAGCGAGAGCGACCGTCCGGCAGTTGCGTACGCGCTGTGCAGATTCGGCGCCGAGCCGGGCCGGAGGTGACGGCCGTCACACTCGGTCGTGTCACATCTCGGTGCGCCCGCCCGTCAGAGGTGTGTACTCATCGACGACCACACAGGAGCAGATCATGGAAGCGCGTCTGAACCTCTTCGGGAACCCGCTCGCCGGCAAGGCGATCAAGCACCTCAACGCGGTGGGCATGGTGGTCGCGGAGTCCGGGCTGCCCGCCGCCACGCAGGAGCTGGTGAAGATCCGGGCCAGCCAGATCAACGGCTGCGGGTACTGCACCGACATGCACACCAAGGACGCGACCGCCGCCGGCGAGACCGCACAGCGGCTGCACCTGGTCGCCGCCTGGCGGGAGGCCACGGTGTTCACCGAGGCCGAGCGGGCCGCCCTGGAGCTGGTGGAGGAGGGCACCCGGATCGCCGACGCGGCCGGCGGTGTCCCGGACGAGGTGTGGGCGAACGCCGCCAAGCACTACGACGAGAACCAGCTCTTCGGCCTGATGACGCTGATCGCCCTCATCAACGCCTACAACCGGCTGAACGTCATCGTCCGGATGCCCGCCGGCGACTACCAGCCGGGCCAGTTCAAGTAGTCGCCCGAGGGCCCCGGAGGGGGCGCCCCCGCCCGCGCGGTCGCATCTCACCGATGCAGCGGACGCATCTCACGGATGCATGCGCGCCCCCTTCAGCACCTTGTCCACCCCGCTCCGCGGGCCGTACACCGCGAGCCCCACCAGGTCCAGCTCCGCCGTCGGCACGGCCCGCACCGCCGCCCGGTTGTCGCGGTCGTTGCCCGTCGTGAACAGGTCCGTGGTGAAGACCGCCCTGGGCAGGGCGCGGCTCAGCGCCTTGGCGTGGGCCGCCTTCAACGTCTCCTTCGTGCCCTCGAAGACCAGCACCGGCTGGCGGAACATCGGCAGGTACCCGACCCCGTCCGCGTCCTCGTACGGCTCGCCGATCACCTCGGGAACCTGGCTGCCCAGGCCGCTGACCAGGAACGCCGTCACATTGAGGCGCTGCCAGGGCTCCAGGTCCTCGCGGAGCAGGACGGCGATCTTCGTGTCGAAGCGTACGGGCCCGGGACTGATCGGTTCGGTGTTCATGCAGTGAGACTGCCCGGCGGCCGGACCGCCCGTCTTGTACGTTCTTAACGTGGCCGACCAGCAGGAAGTCTCCGCCTGGCGCCCGCACGTCCCGGGTGTCGTGGAGGTCTTCCACGCCCACTTCACCGAGTACGCCTACCCGATGCACGTCCACGACGCCTGGACGCTGCTCATCGTGGACGACGGGGCCGTACGGTACGACCTCGACCGGCATGAGCACGGCACCCCGCTCGACACGGTCTCGCTGCTGCCGCCGCACGTGGCGCACAACGGCTCGCCCGCCACCCCGGACGGCTTCCGCAAGCGGGTCGTCTACCTCGACAGCAGCCGGCTGGGCGAGGACCTGATCGGGGCCGCCGTCGACACGCCCGATCTACGGGATCCGCTGCTGCGGCAGCGCGTCGGGCGACTGCACTCCGCCCTCGCCCGGCCCGGCGACGAACTGGAGGCGGAGAGCCGGCTGACCCTCGTCGGGGAGCGGCTGCGGGACCATCTGCGGCGGCGCACGGACGTGCCCTCACACCGCCCGGATCCGGTACTCGCCCGCCGGCTGCGGGAGTTGCTCGACGCCCGGGTCGTCGACGGGGTCCGGCTGGAGGAGGCCGCGCGGCTGCTGCAGGCCCATCCCGCCCATCTGGTACGGGCGTTCAGCGGGGCGTACGGCATCGCCCCGCACCAGTACCTCATGTCGCGGCGGGTCGGGCGGGCCCGGCGGCTGCTGCTGGAGGGGCACGCACCGGGCGAGGTGGCGGCCGTCACCGGGTTCTTCGACCAGGCCCATCTCACCCGGCACTTCAAGAAGCTGGTCGGGGTCACCCCCGGCCGCTACCGGCTCAGCGCGCGCTGAGCGTCGTACGGATCGCGTACGAAGGAAGGCGGAAGGTCAGTCCGCGGGGCGCTCGACCAGATGCCTGAACGCGTCCAGGTTGCGCGTGGACTCGCCCCGGGACACCCGCCAGGCGTACTCCTTGCGGATCGAGGAGGCGAAGCCCAGCTCCAGGAGGGTGTTGAAGGCGCCGTCGGCCGCTTCCAGGACCTGGCCGAGGAGGCGGTCGATCTCGTCGGGGGTGACCGAGGCGAGAGGGAGGCGGGCGGTGACGTAGACGTCGCCGAGGCGGTCGACGGCGTAACTCACGCCGTACAGCTTGAGGTTGCGCTCCAGGAGCCAGCGGTGGACGCCCGCCTCGTTCTCGTCGGGGTGGCGGACGACGAAGGCGTTCAGGGAGAGGGAGTGACGGCCGACGAGGAAGGAGACCGTCGTGGACAGCTTGCGGGTGCCGGGGAGCTTGACCACGTAGTTCCCGGGCTCGGGGCTCTCCCACTCCAGCTCGGCGTCCTTCAGGACACCTTCCAGGACCTGCGCGGTCTTCCCCGTCTTCTCCGTGCCACCTGCGACGTCACCCATGGGGGGAGCGTACGCGACGGCGGTGGGACTGGGTCGCGGCCGTGTAGACCTCGGCGGTGGCGGCGGCCGACGTGTCCCAGCCGAAGGACCGCGCGTGCCGGGCGGCAGCCCGGCCCATGGTGTCGGTGAGGGCGGGCTCGTCGGCGAACCGGCGCAGCACGCGCGCGTAGTCGGCCGGGTCGTGGCCCTGGACCAGGAAGCCGGTCCCGCCGTCGCGCACGGCCACCGGCAGCCCGCCGACCGAGGCGGCCAGCACCGGCGTGCCGGCCGCCTGCGCCTCGATCGCGACCAGCCCGAAGGACTCGCTGTACGACGGCATGACCAGCAGCGACGCGGCCCGGAACCAGTCCGCGAGCTGCTCCTGGCCGACCGGCGGGCGGAACCGTACGACGTCCGCGACGCCGAGCCGGGCCGCGAGCTTCTGCAGCCCCTCCGGCTTGGCGAGCCCGCTGCCGCTCGGGCCGCCGACGATCGGCACGAGGATGCGCGAGCGCAGCTCCGGGCGCTCGTCCAGCAGGACGGCCACGGCGCGCAGCAGCACGTCGGGGGCCTTCAGGGGCTGTATGCGGCCGGCGAAGAGCGGGATCAGGGCGTCCTGCGGCAGGCCCAGGCGCAGCCGGGCGGCGGCGCGGCCGTCGGCCGGGCGGAAGCGGTCGAGGTTCACGCCGGGATGGACGACGGCGACCTTGGCGCGGTCGGCGTCGTAGTGCCGGACCAGCTCGTCGGCCTCCTCCGCCGTGTTGGCGATGAGTCGGTCGGCGGCGGCCACGATCTGGGTCTCGCCGATGACGCGGGCGGCGGGCTCGGGGGTGTCGCCGGCGGCCAGGCTGGCGTTCTTGACCTTGGCCATGGTGTGCATGGCGTGCACCAGGGGCACGCCCCAGCGCTGGGCGGCGAGCCAGCCGACGTGGCCGGAGAGCCAGTAGTGGGAGTGGACGAGGTCGTAGTAGCCGGGGCGGTGGCCGGCCCAGGCCTGCATCACGCCGTGCGTGAAGGCGCACAGCTGGGCGGGCAGGTCCTCCTTGTTCAGGCCCTCGTAGGGGCCCGCGTCCACGTGCCGGACGAGGACGCCGGGGGCCAGCTGGACGGCGGGGTCGAGGCCGCCGGAGGTCGCGCGGGTGAAGATCTCGACCTCGATGCCCTGCGCGGCGAGGCGCTGGGCCAGCTCCACGATGTAGACGTTCATGCCGCCGGCGTCGCCGGTGCCGGGCTGGTGGAGCGGGGACGTGTGCACGGAGAGCATGGCGACCCGGCGCGGCCGACGGTGCAGCCGGAGCCGGGGGGCGGTCGCCGGAGAGCGGCGCCCGAGCCTGCTGACGTACTGGCTCACCTGGCGTTCCTCCTGGGCTGCGGGCATGCCTGCCGGAGGGCCTGCCGTGCCCTCCAAGGGGGTCCAACAGCGGACGGGGCCGCTGTCATTTCCCGATCGGACCGCTTTACCCAATCATGACCTTGCGGAGCTCAACCATCGGGGTGGACGCGAGTGGGCGCCGGGCGGGGGCCGACACCCTCCGGCCGGGCCGGTGCGGCCGGGCTCCCGCTTACCCTCGTACACATGACAGCCCGCGCAGCGGCCCCCGTCATCGGCACGGTGACGCGCGGGACGACCAACCCGAACCGGCTGCGCCGCATGGACCGGTGGATCGCCGCCACGCACGGCGCCGAGCTGCGCCGCGCCGCGGACCCGCTCGCGATCGACCTCGGCTACGGCGCCGCGCCGTGGACCGCCGTCGAGCTGCTCGGCCGGCTGCGGACCGTGGCGCCACGCGCGCGCGTGGTCGGCGTCGAGATCGAACCGGAGCGGGTGGCGGCGGCCAGGCCGTACGAGCGCGACGGGCTGGTCTTCCGGCACGGCGGCTTCGAGATCCCCGTCGCCGGGCGCCCGCTGCTCGTCCGGGCCGCCAATGTGCTGCGCCAGTACGACGAGGACCAGGTCGCCGCCGTCTGGGAGCGGCTGTGCGCGCGGCTCGCCCCGGCGGGCGCCGGCTCGCGCGGCGGGCTGCTGGTCGAGGGGACGTGCGACGAGATCGGGCGGCGGCACGTGTGGGTCGCGCTCGGTCCGGAGGGGCCGAGGACCGTGACGTTCGCGACGCGGCTGGGCTCGCTGGAGCGGCCGTCCCACCTCGCCGAGCGGCTGCCGAAGGCACTCATCCACCGCAACGTCCCCGGCGAGCCGGTGCACGCCTTCCTGCGCGACTTCGACCGCGCCTGGGCCGCCGCCGCGCCCTACGCTTCCTACGGCGCCCGCCAGCGCTGGCTGCGCGCGGTACGGGACCTGACGGCGGACTGGCCGGTGACGGACTTCCCGGCCCGCTGGCGGCAGGGCGAAGTGACGGTCGCATGGGGGGCGTTGGCGCCGCGCGGCTAGAGGGTGTCGTCCGGATCAGGGCCGGCCGTGAGGAACGGCGCCTGCCGGCCGACCCGAGCAGGGTCATGGGGGTGCCCCTCGGCGGAGGGCGTGCCGGACCCCGCGACGCCGGCATGATCCGGACGACACCCCCTGCCCCCGGTGTCCGGTGGGGCCACCGGGCCCGGAGGGAAGGGAACGATCTCCGTGCGCCGTTCGTCACATCGACGGGAGATCGTCATACGGCGGCGGATGCGGGGGGATTTCTTCCTGTGCTGTTTCCGTGGGTCTGTCATTGCCTCTGTCGTTTTGCGCCGTGACGTGGCACGATCCCCGGGCACCGTAAGTTACTGACGGTAAATCAGGTTGGGGGACGTGTGATGGGCTGGGGCAAGCGCGGCATGCTGATGGCCGCCGTGACCGTGGTCTGCGCGGTGTCCGCGCTGTCGGCACCCGGCACGGCCTTCGCCGCTCCGGCACCCACGCCGAGCGCGACACCCTCCCCCACGCCGTCCTCGACTCCCGTGCCCGACAAGGACCTTGAGAAGGTCCGCGAGCAGCTCGACAAGCTCTACCACGACGCGGCCGTCGCGACCGACGCCTACAACGCCGCCGAGGAGCGGACGAAGAAGCAGTCCGCCGAGATCGTCGCGCTGGCGAAGAAGATCGCCACGGGGCAGCAGCGGCTGGAGAAGCTCAAGGACCAGGCGGGCGCGGCGGCCCGCGCCCAGTACCGCACCGGCGGTCTGCCGCCCACCGCGCAGTTCCTGCTCAGCGACGACCCGGGCCAGTTCCTGGACGGTGCGGGCCTGGTGCTCCAGGGCCAGCAGGCGACGAAGAAGCTGATCGGCGAACTGACCGGCACCCAGGACGACTTGCAGGCCTACGCCGTCGACGCCGCCGCGCAGTGGCAGAAGCTGGACGCCGACCGCAAGACCAAGGCCGACGCGAAGAAGAAGATCGAGCAGCAGATCTCCGCCGCCAAGAAGCTGGAGTCCGCGCTGGCGAAGAAGGACCAGGAGCGGCTGGACCAGCTGGAGAACCAGGCCGCGCTGAAGTCCCAGACCGCCTGGCTGGACACCGGCATCCTCAAGGAGATCAACACCAGGGCCACCGAGCAGGGCAGGAAGGCCGTCGCCTTCGCCACCGCCCAGCTCGGCAAGCCGTACGTGTGGGGTGCCGAGGGCCCCGGCTCCTTCGACTGCTCGGGCCTGACCTCCCAGGCCTGGGCGGCGGCCGGCCGGCCCATCCCGCGCACCTCGCAGGAGCAGTGGCAGCAGCTCAAGCACGTCGACATCAAGGACATGCGGCCCGGCGACCTCATCGTCTACTTCACGGACGCCAGCCACGTCGCCATCTACATCGGCGACGGCGCCATCATCCAGGCCCCGCGCCCGGGCCGGAACGTCACGATCGCGGGCGCCGGCTCGATGGCGATCCTGGGCGTCGTACGGCCGGACGCGTAGCCCGCACGGCCTGGCCGCACCCCGCGCACCACGCTGCGCACCCCTCGCGCCCCCGTACACCACCCCGCACACGCCCTGCGCGTGACCCACGCCATGTGATCCACCGCACCCCAACCCCGGCCCAGACCCCGGCAGACGTGAGCTTCGTCATTCCGCGCGCCGGGGCACCCTGTCCAACTGCGGTAGGGAACGCGGCATATGACAGCGGCCTGCGCGGGAGCGACGCGGCTCACACCATTCCATCAGGGCGGGCAATGCCGCTATGGTCACCCGTCGATGGCCCGAGACCCTCGGCGCCGTCTGCCCTCGGGGGGAGGGAAGGAACCCGACACGATGCCCGTACCCGTACCGCGGCAGAGAGCGATCCCGGCCGTGGAGAGTGGTCAGGCGCATGAGGCCGCCACCGGCGGCCCCCTCATGGAAGAGGCCCACCGCGACGCCACGCCCACCAGCGGCACCGGCACCACTCTCACACTGCTGCTGATCGAGGACGATCCGGCCGGCTCACCGCTGGCACACGAGTTGCAGGACTCGGCCGGCAAGCCGATCCGCGTACGCACCGCCCGCAACCTCACCGAGGCCGAGCGGCTGCTCACCGACGACGTCCACTGCATCCTGCTGGACCTCGCGCTGTCCTCGCCCGGCCGCGACGACGCCGACGACGAGCTGGCCGTGCTCAAGCACGTGCTCCGGCTCGCGCCCCGGCACGCCGTGCTCGCGCTGACCGCCTCCGCCGACGCCGAGCGCGGCGCCGAGGCCGTGCGCGTGGGCGCCCAGGACTATCTCTTCCGGGACGAGCTGGACGGCCGGCTGCTGAGCCGCGCCATCCGGTACGCGGTGGAGAGGAAACGTTCCGACACCGCCGAGCGGCGGCTCGCGGAGGGCCGGCTGCGCGCCCAGGAGAACCGCCGGCTGGAGCGCGGGCTGCTGCCCACGCCCCTGCTGGACGGCTCCGAGCTGCGCTTCGCCTCCCGCTACCGCCCCGGCCGCTCCCGGGCGCTGCTCGGCGGCGACTTCTACGACGCCGTCCGCACGCCCGACGGCACGGTGCACGCCATGATCGGTGACGTCTGCGGCCACGGCCCGGACGAGGCCGCGCTCGGCGTGGAGCTGCGCATCGCCTGGCGGGCGCTGACGCTGGCCGGGCTGTGCGGGGACGAGCTGCTGAGCACGCTGCAGCAGGTGCTGGAGCACGAGCGCGCCGACGAGGAGATCTTCGCGACGCTGTGCACGGTCGACATCGCGCCGGACGGCCGCAGCGCGGGCCTGGGCCTGGCCGGGCACCCGGCGCCGCTGCTCGCCCGTCCCGGGCGGGACGCGGAGCTGCTGCCCTACGACAACAACGGCCCCGCGCTCGGACTGCTGCCCGGCGGACGCTGGCCGCGGATGCAGGTCGAGCTGGGGGCCGAGTGGAGCCTGATGCTCTACACCGACGGGCTGATCGAGGGGCGGGTCGGCGACGGCAAGGAGCGGCTGGGTCAGGACGGCATGGTCTCGATGATCCGCCGGCAGCTGTCCGAGGGGCTGCGGGGCGGGGCGCTGCTGCGGGCCGCGGTGGCGGAGGTCCGGCAGCTCAACGGAGGCGAGCTGACGGACGACGTGGCGGTCGTGCTGCTGGACCGGACGACGTGAGCTGAGCGGCGCCTCCCCGCGAGACGTGCCGTAGGAGGCACCGCTGCGTCGGCGGCTGCCGGCCGCTCGGAGCGCCGTTTGTCAGCGGCCGCCGTTGTACGGCCCGTACGGACCGTCGCTGCTGCTGCCGCGTCCCCGCTTCCGGAAGCCCTTGCCGCCCCTGCCGCCCGAGACCTGCTGGAGGGCCGGGCGGACGTCCACGAAGAAGACGATCGTGGCGACCAGGCCCGCGAGCTGGAGGAAGAGCCAGGGGACGAAGAGGTTCACCGCGACCGCGAGGCCCAGGATGATCAGCCAGAAGCCCTTGTTGTTCTTGTTCGCGGCGCGGTAGGCGTCCTCGCGGAAGACCGCCGCCATCACGAACGCCACGATGGCGAGCGCCAGCATGGCGGTGAAGATCAGCCACATCACTCCGCCGATTGCCGTTGTCAGCACAGTACCCACCGCCCGAGTCGAGTCGTCCGTACAGCCACGGTACCCATACAACGGGCCGGACACCCCGAAGGTGCCCGGCCCGGTGCCGGTTCGTCGCGCGCGCTCACTTCGCGGGCGGCGTGGTCTTCTTCGCGGTGGAGTTCCTGCGCGGCGCCGGGGTCTTCTTGGCGGCCGGCTTCTTCTCGGCGGGCTCGGCCTCGGCCTCGGCGGGCTTCGGCTCCTCCTCCTTGACGGCGACCGGCTCGGGCCTGCCCTCGACGGCGATCGCGAAGTCCTCGATGTCCTCGGCGGCTTCGCCGCGCCAGGTCTTCACGGTCTGCTCGCCGTGCTCGGCGACCTTCTCGTAGGTCTCGCGGGCCTTGACGGCGTACTCGGCGGCGACGCCGACGCCGCGCAGGGCGAGGTCCTGGGCCTGCTCACCGAGCTTCTTCAGGTCCACGTCGAGGGTGCCGAGGAACTCGTTGACCTTGGTCTGCAGGGTCTCCTGCGCCACCTTGGCGCGGGCGGCGGCCTTCTCCTGCACGGCCTTGGGGTCGGTGTTGCGCACGGCCTCGATGCGGGCCGGGGCCTCGGCGCGCAGCTGCTCGACCAGGGCGGGCACCTTCTTGGCCTGCTGGTAGGCGAGGTCGGCGGTACCGGCGGCGAAGTAGAGCGGAGTCGGGTCGCTGAAGGTCTTGCGCAGGTCGTCGGTGATGGCCATGGTGATCTGGTCCTCCCGGATTCGCGTTCGGCTGAGGGTTGGTGTGGTCCGCGGTGGGGCGGCCGGCGCCCTGGTCCGGTTATCCGGCCGTCCGCCGCGGACCGGCATCGACATCGGCATCGCTTCCGTCGGCCTCGTCGGCCCCGAATCCGTTCTCCTTGCGGAAGGACTCGTAGATCTGGAGCAGCACCTGCTTCTGCCGCTCGTTGAGCGAGGGGTCGGCGAGGATGACGGCGCGCGTCGCGCCTTCCCGGAGGCGTTCCTCCCCGTCCCGTTCCGCGTCGAGGATGCCGGCGCGCACGTACAGCGTCTCGGCGGAGATGCGCAGGGCCTTGGCGACCTGCTGGAGCACCTCCGCGCTGGGCTTGCGCAGCCCGCGCTCGATCTGGCTCAGGTACGGATTGGACACCCCGGCGGCGTCGGCGAGCTGCCGCAGCGACAGCTGGGCGTTCCGCCGCTGTTCGCGCAGGTACTCACCGAGATTGCCGACGTTCAGCGATGCCATGCCTCCACCTTGCCCCACTCCTGCTAACAATTGCAAGCACCTTGCTTGCAAAAGTGTGTCGCGCTCGGCCCGACGTCTTTGATCCTGGTCGGATTTCCGTCCGGGGCGAACGAGTCGCGGAAGGTGAAGGCGTGCGGCGCGGAGCCGTGGTCGTGGAGGTGCTCCAGCCTGGAGACCCCGTCCCGCCAGGTGGGTATCACGCCGTCGGAGACCCACCAGAACACGTGATTCGGGTGCGCTGCCCTCTCGAACCAGTCGTAACGCCTGTTCAGCGCCTCACGGTGCAGACCGGTGTAGACGGCGTCGAAGGCGGGGCGCAGGCCGGTCCAGAGCGAGAGGGTCGCGGCCAGGGCGGTGGTTTCCGGCGTACGGCCCTTGCCGTACCAGGCCGGTACGGCGAACTCCCCCCAGGCACCCCAGTCCGCCTCGAAGAGCACGCCCTGGTCACCGTCTGCCGCCTCGGCATGCCCGAGGTATCCGGGATGCCCGCTGATCTTCCGGTAGACGGCCCCACCGATGTCGTAGAACTCCCGTGCGAGAGGGGCGGGATCGGCGAGAGGTGTCTTCAGGACGCCGAATGTGTACAGAGCAAGATGAGGCATGCGTCTCTCCCTGGTCGGGTGCGCGTGGCGTGGACCCGGTCCGGCGGCTCACGCGGGGGCACGGAAGCCCTGTGCGGCCGTGGGCGGCCGCCGCGGTCCAGGTGAAGGTAGCTGCCTGTGCGGGCGCTGTCGAAGTTGCGTTCTCCCTGCCCAAGTGGCCTCCCGTACCGGCCCGTTCACCGGGACAGCTGCGCGGGTTCGTCGAGGCGGGTCAGCTTGTGGGGGTTGCGGACGACGTAGAGGCCGGTGATGCGTCCGTCGGCCACCGTGGCGCTGACCGTGCACGGCTCCCCGTCGAGGCCGATCCGGATCGCCGGTGCGCCGTTGAGCCACACCGGCGCGAAGTCCGACGTGATCCCGCTCGCGCGGGCCAGCAGCCCCGCGACCAGCTCGGCGCCGTGGAACGGCGTCAGCCCCGCGGCCACCACCCCGCCGCCGTCGGTGATCATGACCACGTCCGGCGCCATGACGTCGAGCAGCTCCTGCAGCCGCCCGGTGCGCAGCGCCAGCAGGAAGCGCTCCACGACGGCCTGCTGCTCGGAGCGGCTCACCGTCACCCGGGGCCGCCGGGCCGCCACGTGCGCGCGGGCCCGGCGGGCGATCTGCCGTACGGTGGCGGCCGGCCTGCCGACGGCCTCGGCGATCTCGCCGTACGGCAGGTCGAAGACCTCGCGCAGCACGAACACCGCGCGCTCGACCGGCCCGAGGGTTTCGAGGACGGTCAGCACCGCCATCGACACGCTCTCCGCGAGCTCGACGTCCTCCGCCACGTCCGGGCTGGTCAGCAGGGGTTCGGGCAGCCACTCGCCGACGTACTCCTCGCGTCTGCGCGCCAGCGTGCGCAGCCGGTTGAGCGACTGCCGGGTCACGGTCCGCACGAGGTACGACCGCGGGTCGCGGACCTCGGCCCGGTCGCAGTCGGCCCAGCGCAGCCAGGACTCCTGGAGCACGTCCTCGGCGTCGACGGCCGAGCCGAGGATCTCGTAGGCGACCGTGAAGAGCAGGCCGCGGTGGGCGACGAAGGGGTCCTGTGCCGTCATGCCGTCGGGGCCGGGCCGGGCGTCGCGCGGCGGCCGGCCAGGGGGATCTCGCAGGCGTCCGAGAAGCCCTGCGACTTCACCCCGAGTGCCGCGTTGTTCCTGGTCGAGAAGTTGGCGAAGGCGATCGCCGCCGTCAGCTCGACCAGGGCCGCCGGGCCGAGCCGGTCCAGCAGGCGTGCGGCCAGCTCGTCGGTGACGGTCGGCGGGGTGTCCGTCATGCCCTCGGCGTACTCCAGCACGTCCCGCTCCAGCGGCGTGAACACGTCCGACTCGCGCCAGCGCGGCACCTGGCTCGCCTTGGCCAGGTCCAGGTTCTTGTGCTGCGCGAGGAAGTAGTTGATGTCGAGGCACCAGCCGCACCCGACCTGGGCCGCGACGGCCATGTGCGCGAACGTCTTGAGGCTGTCGTCGGCCACGTCCCACGCGGTCACCCGCGCCCCCATCTCCGAGCTGGCCCGGAGGACATCGGGGTGGTGGCCGGTGGCCTGCAGGGGCTCGGGCACGAGACCGTACTGCTCGATCATGCTCTCGCTCAGCTCGGCGGAGAGGTCCGCCTTCGGGACACGCAGTGTCATCGTCTTCTCCCGGTACGAACGGTACGAAGGGCTTGTCGGCATGAAGACACCGGCGGGGCCGGGGATGTGACACCCCGGCCCGGATCAGTCGGCGACCGCGTCCTCGGGGGCCGTGCGGGCCAGGTCGGCGAGCGTGCCGAGCGCCTGGGCGAGGACGTCGCGCGGCGGCGTGGCGAGGCCGACGCGGACGGCGGCCGGGGCGTGGGCGTCGTCGACGGTGAAGGCGGCCGCGGGCACGACCCCGATGCCGAGCCGGGCCGCGGCGGCGACGAAGGTGTCCGCGCGCCAGCCGCCGGGCAGCTGCCACCAGCAGTGGAAGGAGCGGTCGTCGCCACGCACGTCGAACCCGGCGAGGTGGCGGGCCGCGATCTCCTGCCGCGCCACCGCCTCGCGCCGCTTGGCGGCCGCCAACTCCGCGGCCGTGCCGTCCTGTTGCCAGCGGTGGGCGGCCTCCAGGGCGAAGCGCATCGGGGTGCAGCCGCTCGCGCGCAGGGCGGCGGAGAGCACCGGTGTGAGCCCGGCAGGGGCGACGGCGAAGCCCACGGTCAGGCCGGGGGCGAGCCGCTTGGACAGGCTGTCGACGAGGACGGTCCGCTCGGGGGCGTACGCGGCGAGCGGCGGGAGTTCGTCGCGCAGGAACCCCCAGATCGCGTCCTCCACGGCCGGCAGGGCGAGCCGCTCCAGGGTCTCGGCCAGCTCCACGACCCGCCGCTCGGGCAGGGTGAGCGAGAGCGGGTTGTGCACGCGCGGCTGGACGTAGACGGCGTGCAGCGGGGCGGCCGCGTGGGCCCGCGCCAGCGCCCGCGGGACCAGCCCGTCCGCGTCCATGGCCAGCGGGACGAGGGTGATGCCGAGCCGGGCCGCCACGGCCTTGATCACCGGGTAGGTCAGCTCCTCGACGCCGAGGCGGCCGCCCGGGGGCACCAGGGCGGCGACGGCGGCCGAGACGGCCTGCCGGCCGTTGCCCGCGAACAGGATCCGGGCGGGGTCGGGGCGCCAGCCGCCGCGGGTGAGGAGGGCGGCGGCGGACTCCCGGACGGCGGGCAGTCCGGCCGCGCCGACCGGCCGCAGCGCGTGCGCGAGGGCGTCCGGGCGCAGCAGTCCGCCGAGCCCCGCGGCGAGCAGGGCGCTCTGCTCGGGTACGACGGGATGGTTGAGCTCCAGGTCGATCCGGGCGAGCGCCGGTTCCGTGAGCGCGGGGGCGGGGCCGTCGGCCGTCGCGCGCACGAACGTGCCGCGGCCGACCTCGCCCACGGTCAGGCCGCGCCGGGCCAGTTCCCGGTACACGCGCGTGGCGGTGGAGCCGGCGATGCCGTGGCGCTTGGCGAACGCGCGCTGCGGGGGCAGCCGGTCGCCGGGGCGCAGGGTGCCGGCGCGGATCTCCTCGGCCACGGCGTCGGCGACGCTCCGGTAGTCCTTCATGGCATCCCACCCCACCACATCATTGCACCGAGCGCAATCTTTTAATTGCACCGAGCTATTGAACTGACCTACGCTCGCCGCATGATCGAACCAAGTGGAGTGTTCGGCGTGAGCGTGGTGGCGCTCGGCATGGTCCTCACGCCCGGCCCGAACATGATCTATCTCGTCTCGCGCAGCATCACCCAGGGCCGCCGGGCCGGGATGATCTCCCTCGGCGGGGTCGCCCTCGGCTTCCTGGTGTACCTGCTCGCCGCGAACCTCGGTCTGTCGGCCGTCTTCACCGCCGTACCCGAGCTGTACGTCACGGTGAAGCTGGCCGGCGCCGCCTACCTCGCGTACCTCGCCTGGAACGCCCTGAAGCCGGGCGGCGTCTCGGTCTTCGCCCCGCAGGACGTGCCGCACGACTCGCCGCGCAGGCTCTTCGCCATGGGCCTGATGACGAACCTGCTCAACCCGAAGATCGCCATCATGTACGTCTCCCTGATCCCCCAGTTCGTCGACCTGGGCAAGGGCCATGTGCTGCTCCAGGGGCTCCTGCTCGGCTCGGTCCAGATCGTGGTGAGCATCGCGGTCAACCTGGCCATCGTGCTCGCCGCCGGCACGATCGCCGTCTTCCTCGCCCGCCGCCCCTCCTGGCTCAAGGTGCAGCGCCGGCTCATGGGCACGGTGCTCGGCGGGCTCGCCCTCACGCTGGCCGCCGACACCTCGGGTCCTGCCTAGGGCCTCTCAAGGCCGTCAGGATTCGAGAAGCGCCGGCGGCGGGGGCGGCGTTAGGTTGGCCGGCATGGACCTCACCGCAGCGCAGGCCGCCGACAGCCACGACCTGATCCGGGTGCACGGCGCCCGGGAGAACAACCTCAAGGACGTCGACGTCGAGCTGCCCAAGCGCCGGCTGACGGTCTTCACCGGAGTCTCCGGCTCCGGCAAGAGCTCGCTGGTGTTCGACACGATCGCCGCCGAGTCGCAGCGGCTGATCAACGAGACGTACCCCGCGTTCGTCCAGGGTTTCATGCCGAACATGGCGCGCCCCGAGGTCGACGTCCTCGACGGACTGACCACCGTGATCACCGTCGACCAGCAGCGGATGGGCGCCGACCCCCGCTCCACCGTCGGCACCGCCACCGACGCCAACGCCGTGCTGCGCATCCTCTTCAGCCGGCTCGGCACGCCGCACATCGGCTCGCCCAAGGCGTTCTCCTTCAACGTCGCCTCGATCAGCGGCGCCGGCGCGGTCACCGTCGAGCGCGGCGGGCAGCAGATCAAGGAGCGGCGCAGCTTCAGCATCACCGGCGGCATGTGCCCGCGCTGCGAGGGCCGCGGCACGGTCTCCGACCTCGACCTGACCCAGCTCTACGACGACTCGCTGTCCCTCAACGAGGGCGCGCTGACCATCCCCGGCTACAAGTCCGGCGGCTGGAACTACCGGCTCTACACCGAGTCCGGCCTGGTCGACCCCGACAAGCCGATCCGGAAGTACACCAAGCGCGAACTCCAGGACTTCCTGCACAAGGAACCGACCCGGATGAAGATCGCGGGCATCAACATGACCTACGAGGGTCTGATCCCGCGCATCCAGAAGTCGATGCTCGCCAAGGACAAGGAGGGCATGCAGCCGCACATCCGGGCCTTCGTGGACCGCGCGGTCACCTTCGCCGTCTGCCCCGAGTGCGCGGGCACCCGGCTCACCGAGGCGGCCCGCTCCTCGAAGATCGCGGGCGTGAGCATCGCGGACGCGTGCGCCATGCAGATCAGCGATCTGGCGCGGTGGGCAAGGGAGTTGGACGAGCCGTCGGTGGCGCCGCTGCTCGCCTCCCTGCGCCACACCCTGGACTCGTTCGTGGAGATCGGCCTCGGCTATCTCTCGCTGGACCGGCCGGCGGGCACGCTGTCGGGCGGCGAGGCGCAGCGCGTGAAGATGATCCGCCACCTGGGCTCCGCGCTGACCGACGTGACGTACGTCTTCGACGAGCCCACCACCGGTCTGCACCCGCACGACATCCAGCGCATGAACGACCTGCTGCTGCGCCTGCGCGACAAGGGCAACACGGTCCTCGTCGTGGAGCACAAGCCGGAGGTCATCGCGATCGCCGACCACGTCGTGGACCTCGGCCCCGGGGCCGGTACGGCGGGCGGCACGGTCTGCTTCGAGGGCACCGTCGAGGCGCTGCGGGGCAGCGGCACCCTCACCGGCCGCCACCTGGACGACCGGGCCGCCGTGAAGGACACCGTGCGCACGTCGACGGGGGCGCTCCAGGTCCGGGGCGCGACGACGCACAACCTCCGGGACGTGGACGTCGACATCCCGCTCGGCGTGCTCTGCGTGGTCACCGGCGTCGCGGGCTCCGGCAAGAGCTCGCTCGTGCACGGCTCGGTACCCAAGGGCCCCGAGAGCGCGGACGTGGTCTCCGTCGACCAGGCCCCGATCCGCGGCTCCCGGCGCAGCAACCCGGCGACGTACACCGGCCTGCTGGAGCCGGTCCGCAAGGCCTTCGCCAAGGCCAACGGCGTGAAGCCGGCCCTGTTCAGCGCCAACTCCGAGGGCGCGTGCCCCACCTGCAACGGCGCCGGGGTCGTCTACACCGACCTCGCGATGATGGCCGGTGTCGCCACCCCGTGCGAGGAGTGCGAGGGCAAGCGGTTCCAGGCGTCGGTGCTGGAGTACACGCTCGGCGGGCGGGACATCGCTCAGGTGCTGGCGATGTCGGTGACCGAGGCGGAGGAGTTCTTCGCCTCGGGCGAGGCGCACATCCCGGCGGCCCACAGGATCCTCCGGCGGCTGGCCGACGTCGGCCTCGGCTACCTCACCCTCGGCCAGCCCCTCACCACCCTCTCCGGCGGCGAGCGCCAGCGGCTGAAGCTGGCCACGCACATGGCCGACAAGGGCGGCGTCTACGTCCTGGACGAGCCGACGGCGGGTCTCCACCTCGCCGACGTCGAGCATCTCCTCGGTCTGCTCGACCAGTTGGTGGACTCCGGCAAGTCCGTCATCGTGGTCGAGCACCACCAGGCCGTCATGGCCCACGCCGACTGGATCATCGACCTCGGCCCGGGGGCCGGGCACGACGGGGGCCGGGTGGTGTTCGAGGGGACACCGGCGGAACTCGTCGCCGCGCGCTCGACGTTGACCGGGGAGCACCTGGCGACGTACGTGGGGGCGTGACGGCTCAGCCCCTCAGCAGCGCGTCGATCTTCGCCCGGTGTGCCTTCTCCCAGTCGTCCAGCGTCTCCTCGGCCTCCTTCGCGAGTTTGGCGCGGGCGGCCGGGAGGATCTCCTCGGCGCGGGCGTGCGGGACCACGACGACACCCTCCTCGTCCGCCACGACCACGTCCCCGGGCTCCACCCGTACACCGCCGCACCGCACGGGTTCGTCCAGCGGGCGTACGGCCTTCTTCGCGCCCGGGATCGGGATGATCCCCCGGGCGAAGACGGGGAAGCCCAGCTCGCGGACCTCGCCGAGGTCGCGGATCAGGCCGTCGGCGACGAACGCGGCGACGCCGCGCCGCTGCGCGACCGCGCACACGTTGCCGCCGGCCAGGGCATGGTCGAGGTCGCCTGACTCGACCACGATCACCGAGCCGGGGGCGGCGCGGTGAACGGCCGCGTGCAGCATGAGGTTGTCGCCGGGCGGGCAGCTGACGGTGAACGCCGGTCCGGCGACGCGCGGCGGGGGACCCCACAGCGGCCGTATCCCGATGTCCGTCACCTGCTCGCGGCCCAGCAGATCGGCGAGGGTGGTCGTCGGGACGTCCCGGAGGGCGGCGCAGATCACGGTGTCGGTCATGGCCGCACGCTACCCCCGTCAGAACGGCAGCGGGCGGGCGTGTACGACGTCGAGGCGGGAGACCGCCCGGGTCAGGACCACGTACAGGCGGTGCGCGCCGCGCGGCTCCGCCGCCGTGACCGACGCCGGTTCCACGGCCACGACATGGTCGTACTCCAGGCCCTTCACCATGCTCGCCGGGACGAGCGTGACCCGGGCGCCCAGGGTGTCCGGCCCGGACGTGGCGATGCCGGCCGCGCTCAGCGCCTCCCCCACGCCGGCCACCTCCTCGTCCGCCGCGACCACGCCCACCGAGCCCTCGTGGGCCAGCGCCTCGCGGACCGCCGTCACCGTCGTGCCGGGCACGTCCGTCGTCGGCCGCAGCCGCAACTCCCCGTCCGTGCGCAGGGACCGGGCCGCCGGGACCGGGACGTCCAGCCGGGACAGGAGGCGGTTGGCCAGGGCCAGGACGGCCGTCGGCACCCGGAAGCCGGTGGTCAGGGGTACCACGCTCGCCTCCGGCTTGCCGAGGTGGCGGAGCTGGACGGACCAGTCGCGGGCGGCCCACGGGGTGGTGCCCTGGGCGAGGTCGCCGAGGACGGTGAGCGAGCCGAAGACCGCGCGGCGGGCGATCGCGCGGCACTCCATGGGCGACAGGTCCTGCGCCTCGTCCACGACGATGTGCCCGTACCCCTCGGGGTGTTCGATCAGCCCGGACAGCTCGTCCAGCAGCACCTGGTCGGCGGCCGACCAGCGGGCCGACCGGTACGAGCGCGGCGGCCGGGGCCAGCGCAGTGCCGACTGTTCGCCGGGGTCGAGGAGACCGTCCGCCGCCCGCGCCAGCACA
Organism: Streptomyces sp. MUSC 14; assembly: GCF_001866675.1. Lineage (NCBI taxonomy): Bacteria > Bacillati > Actinomycetota > Actinomycetes > Kitasatosporales > Streptomycetaceae > Streptomyces > Streptomyces sp. MUSC 14. The sequence continues at coordinate 73,324 of NZ_MLYN01000082.1, read as the reverse complement.
CCGGCATCGGTGAGGAGTTCGGCGAGCGCCTCCTCCGGGCGGACCTTCGGCCACACCGTGTCCAGGCACGCGGTGAGCGGCCGGGCCCGTTCGACGCGGCGCACCCAGGCGGCGGGCAGCACCCCGACGCGCCGCTCGGCCCGTTCCCGCAGGCGCCGTACCACCCGGGTGCGCACCCGCTCGCGGCCGACGGCGTACGGCGGCTCCTCGGCGCGCACCTCGGCGACGATCGCGGCCAGCTCGGCGGCGGGGACCCGCCAGCGATAGGAGCCGTCGGGCACGGCGAGGTCGGCGACGCCGTCGGTGCTCACGCGCGCGTACAGCGCCCGGCGCAGCACCTCGGCCATGCGGGCGTCGTGCTTGAGCACGGCGGCGGCCGGGGAGTCGGCGCCCGTGACGGGGTGGCGGGCGATCTCCTCCGGCAGCGTCGACTGCCGGTAGCCCCCGTCGGCCGCGCCGTGCCGGGCGCTCTCGCCGAGGGCCGGGAGCACCTCGGCGATGTAGTGCAGGAAGGTGCGGTTGGGGCCGAGGATCAGCAGGCCTGCGCGCTGGAGGCGCCCCCGGTGGGTGTAGAGGAGGTAGGCGGCGCGGTGCAGGCCGACGGCGGTCTTGCCGGTGCCGGGGGCGCCCTGGACGCAGACCGAGTCGGTGAGGGCGGCGCGGACGAGGTCGTCCTGTTCTGGCTGGATGGTGGCGGCGATGTCCCGCATGGGGCCGACCCGGGGGCGTTCGATCTCGCGGGCGACGATGTCGCTGGCCCTCGACTCACCCCGGCCCAGGTACTCGTCCTCCAGCCCGGTCAGGTCGGCGGAGCCGCCCGCGCCGCCGGGCGCCCAGCCGAACCGGCGCCGTACCTCCACACCCTGTGGATCGCGGGCGCTCGCCTGGTAGAAGGCGCGGGAGACGGGGGCCCGCCAGTCGACCACGAGGGGCGGGGCGGCCGGGTCCTCGGTGATGCGCAGCCGGCCGACGTGGTAGGCCATGCCGCCGTGCTCGGGGTGGCGCCCGGCGAAGTCCAGCCGGCCGAAGAAGAGCGGGCCCGGCGGGAGTTCGCGCATGGCCTTGGCCTGGCTGCGCAGCCGGTAGCCGAGGACCTCGGCGTCGGCGCCGGAGGCGGACACGTCCTCGCCGACGACGACCTGCTCGGCGGCGCCCTCGACCATCGCGGTGAGGGCGGCACGACAGGCGTCGTGGTAGGCGCGCTCGGCGTGGAGGGTGTCCGTGAGGGCGGGGTCGGGTGGCGTCATGGCGCCAGCGTACCGCCATAGCGTTACCGAGTTAAATTTTTAACCGCATCTCATCATGCCTCTCGCAGCATCCCCGCCAGCCGCGCGAAGGCCCGTTCCGCCGCCCGTACGGCGTCCGGCGCGACGTCCTCCACCGCCTCCCCCGCCGCGATCCGCCGCCAGTTGTCCTGGGCGAGGATCCGCTGGACGGCGATGATCTGCCCGGCCGCGAGCCGCGCGTCCAGGTCGCCGCCGAGCGCCTCCGCGAGCGCCGCCTCCGACCGCTCCTGGTGCCGGTACGCCCGCGCCACCAGGGACGGGGTGCCGTAGAGCAGGGTGTGGAAGGCGAGCACCTGCGGGTGGCCGTTCAGTCCGGTGACCGGATCGCGGCCGGCCAGCCCGGCGAGGAAGTGCCGGCGCAGCGCGTCCACCGGGTCGGCCGCCCCGGCGACCACCCGCGCCGCCTCCGTCTCGTGGTCCGCGATCCGGTGCAGGACCAGGTCCTCCTTGGCCGGGAAGTACCGGAAGAGGGTCGGCTTGGAGATCCCGGCCGCCGCCGCGACCTCCGCCACGGACACCGCGTCGAAGCCCCGCTCCAGGAACAGCCGTACGGCGGTGTCCGACACGTCCTGGTACATCCGCTGCTTCTTGCGCGCGCGCAGGCCCATCTCTCCCATGGGGCCGAGCCTATGCGGGACCGCCGGGAGGGGTGGGCCGGGCCAGTACGCGGGTGAGGTACGGGTTGGCCCGGCGCCACGACGGCAGGCCCCGTGACGACAGCCCCAGCGAGGCGGTGGCCGCCGCCAGGGTCATCGCGTACGAGTCGAGGGCGCGGCGGACGTTGGGGGCGTCCAGGCTTGCGCCGGTGACCAGGCGGTCGAGGTCGACATAGGCCGACCGGACGATCTCGATCCAACGGTAGACCCGCCAGTCCTCCTGCCAGTTGCGGGTGAACCGCTGGGACAGCCGGTTCTCCCAGCGACGGAACATACGGTCGCGGATCTCCGGCCGGGTCGGGGTGAGGTGCATGTGCCGGACCAGCTCGTACAGCGGGTCGCCGACCACGGCCATCTCCCAGTCGATGAGGGTCAGCGCCAGGGCGTCGTCGCGTCGCACCAGGTTCCAGGGGTTGAGGTCGCCGTGCAGCAGGGCGGGGTCGCGGTCGGTGACCCGGTGCCGGGCGAGGATCTCGCGCAGCCGGGGCGCGTCGGGCAGGCCGAGGAAGCGGGCCAGCCGCTGGGACTCCTTGGGCAGTCCGGCCACCAGCGCCACGAGCTGGTCGCTGAGCCAGCCGTAGAAGCCGGGCGGGTCGGCCACCGGATCGACCTGCCCGTAGTCGACCTCGGTGAGCCCGGCCAGCTGGTCGACCAGGCCGTCCGCCTCGTGCGGGAACAGTCCGTTCACCGGGTGCTCGGGGCGTCGGCCCGTGTCGGACGATCCTTCGTAGGTGTGGATGGCGAAGAGGTCCCCGGAGTAGGTGCGGATGCCGACGGGGTCCATCGAATGGCTCTCGCCCAGTGCCAGCACCCGTGGTGCGGCCACGGCCGCACCGGAGCGCTCGATGGCCTGGAGCACGGCATGCTCGCTGAGGAATCTGCGCTCGCGCCGGGTGACGTTCGTGACCTCCCGCCGGACGACGACCGGAAACCGGGTACCGGGGACTCGGAGCACCGTATTGAGGTGCACGGTGCCCTTGAACACCCGGTCGGCCTGAGCCGCGCCCTCCAGGGTCAGGGCGTGGGCGACGGCGGAATGGGGGAAGTCCGGGTGCTCCGGCACCCGCCGGTCCGGCTTCCAGTCGATCGTCCGGGCGCCGGACCCCGGCCACGACCCCCCTCCGCCCGGCACCCCGGCCCCTGCCGTCGTCCCGACGACGGACCGTACGGACGCCAGCCAGCGGAACAGGATCCGCTCGATCTCCCGCCGCCCCGGCACCCGGCCCAGCCGCAGCGGCTCCGCCGCCGCCTCCAGGGCCCGGCGTACCCAGGCCGTGGCCTCGTCCAGACCCTTCTGGTCGAAGGACTCCTCCAGCGACTTCGCGGCCCGCATCACATCGGGGTACACGGACTGCGCCCGCTCGAAGGCGACGTAGTGCCGCAGATCGCGGCCCACGCCGTTGACGGCCGCGGGCCGCACCGCGCCCATGGCACGCACCCACGCCTCGACGACCTCGTCCCACTGGTGGTCCGGATACCGCGTCCGGACCAGGTGGATGGCGAGATCGTGCAACGGGTCGCCGTAACTGGCGAGTTCCCAGTCGACCCAGATCAGGGGAGAGTCACCCCCGTACGACATGATCACGTTGTCCCGGTGCAAGTCGGCGTGGAGCAGGCTGTAGGGGCGGCGGGACATCGAGGGGACCCGTTCGGCCAGCCGGACCAGGGCGTCCTCGGGGATGCCCAGCGCGGCGAACAGGCCACCGAAGCGGCGCCAGTTCGGCTTGCGGATCTGTACGTCGGCCATCCGGGCCAGGGTCTCCAGAAAACCCTGGCTGTCGGTGTAGTTGCGGGGCCACAGGGACGGCAGGACCGGCAGCGCGGAGCGACGCACCCGGGCCGTCTGCGCGAGCAGGTCCGCCAGCGCCCGGACCAGCAGGCCGTCGACGGGTTTGCCGGCCCGGCAGACGCTGGAGAGCGGCACGCCTTCCACATAGCTGTGGATGGCGAAGCCCTCGCCCTGGACCAGACACTCGGGCACGTTGGGCAGCACGCCCTTGATGGCTCGCAGGATCTGCGCCTCGCTCCGCCAGGTCCGGATCACCACGGGCAGCGCACCCGCGCGCGGAAGCCGCACGGTCACCGGCGTGCCCGGCCTCAGGCCGAGCAGCCGGGCCATGGGCTCGGTGAGCGGCAGCACATAGTTCTGGTTGTGGAAACCGCCGCTGGGGCGCCCCCGCGCCGGGGCCTGGGCCGCGAACGCCGCACAGACCGCTTCACGCGAGGCCCGGCCGCCGCGCTCCCCGGCCGTGTCGCGGGGGACGGGTGGTGCGCCCACTGGCCGCTCCGGGAGTTCGATCGCGCTGTACTGGAGGGGGACGGGTCAGGCCGGGGAAACCGTGTCTTCCCGTCTTCCCGGGGTCGAGCATCACAAGGTTCGGGCGCGACGAAGAGTCAGGCGGGTGGTCTGCCCATCGTCCGCACCTGGTCCGGCCGAGGTCGGCCCGGTCGCCGTCCCGTGTGCGGAAACCCGAGCGATCGCTCAGACGGCTGGCCGGATGTTATCGCATACTCTCCCCTGTCCCCGCCTTGCCGCCCTCGGTGCCGTCCGTGCCGCCGGCGCGGGCGGACTCGTCCGTCAGCAACTGCCAAGTGGCCTCGAACCACGCCGTCATGTCGCCCACGAAGGTCGACCCGGTCGAGTCCGTACGGCCGTCGTGGACGTGGTGGGTCAGGGTCGCGCCGAGCCCCAGGACGTCCACCGCCTGGACCTCCTCGCCCATGTCGAGCATCACCGGCCGGACGATCGGTATGTACGGACCGTGCAGCACCTCGGAGCGGTTGATGATGTAGAGCTTGAACATCGGGGCCGAGGCGAGGTGGCGGAACTCGTACTCCACCGACGGAACGAGTTTCTCCGTGTGCAGTTCTCCGAGGACCTTGTCCAGGGAGGCGATGTGGGTCTCGGCGATGCTCCGCAGCCGTGTGCGCAGCCGTACGTCGTCCTTCCCGTCGTGCACTCCCCGCGGGTAGGGCAAGGTGTCGATCCCCGACGGGACGATCAGACGCAGCGCGATGCGCCGGGGTGCTATGAACCCGGCGCGGATCCGCTCCGCCTGCAAGTGGATGTGGGTGTTGAGGCTCTCCGATGTCAACGTGTAGATGTCCAGGGAGACTTCGGGCTGTTCGAACGCCTCGGCGATCAGCGGCCCGAGGGTCAGCTGGCGCCGGGACCTGCTCGCCCTGGGTGTCGTGGACTGGATGCGCTGGTTCCGCACCACCCGCGAACCCTTGCCCTGCCGGGACTGGATCCAGCCCTCGCCGCGCAGCACCCGCAGGGCCCGTTGCACCGTGTCCCGTGAGACACCGAACTCCTTCGCCAGTGCGACCTGGGAGGGCAGGTAGGTGTCCACGGGGTAGAAGCCATCGGCCATCCGCGCCCGCAGCTCCTCCGCGACCCGGAGGAACTCGTGACCACCGGCCTCGCCCTGCTCGTCCCTCTCGTCCTTCCGGTCCACCGTCACACGCGGTACGTACCTCCCGCGCCCCGGCGGCAAACACCTGACGGCCAGGCAACCAGTCAAGTCAACGACACGGTTACTGGATCTAGTTGACCGGGAATGCCTGCCATAAGCAGTCAACTTTGCCAGTCAACAGGCCGACTTGACAGGTTGCCTGATCGCTGGGGCGGTACGGGGGTGGCAGTAGTGACGGTCCGTGTACTCGGGTTGGACATACAGATCGACGACGTGGGTCACCTCGTCATGTGGGGCACGGGCCTGGCGGTGTCGCTGGCGGCCTGGCTCCGCAAGCGGGCCCGGCGTCGCCCGGAGGACGTAGCCACGGACGACGCACGGCCCGGCGTCACCGGCCGCGCAGCATCCGCAGCAGCGGTTCCAGCGAGCCGACCACGCACCCGGCTCCGGCCTCCCGCAGGAGCTTCCTCTTGTGTTCGTTACGCGCGTAGCCGAGAAACGGCACGCCGGCGTCGTGCGCGGCGGTGAGGTCGGAGGGCGAGTCGCCGATCATCAGGGCCGCTCCGGGGGCCGAGCCCATCGCGGACAGCGCGCGGTTGAGGCAGTGCGGGTCGGGCTTGAGCAGGTGCAGGTCGGTCGTACGGCCGTAGATGTGGGGGGCGAAGCAGGAGGTGAGGCCGCGGCCGTTCAGGTAGGCGCGCACCACCGTGGGCGAGTTGTTGGTGGTGATGGCCAGCCGGGCGCCGACCGCGGTCCAGGTGCGTATCAGGGGGTCGGCGTAGGCGGTGGGCAGCGCGGAACCGGCAGCCCGCAGCTCCTCGTGGCTGAGCCGTTCCTCCAACTCGGCCACGAGGTCGCTGCCGGGGCGCCGGCGGTCCACGGCGCGCAGCACCACATGCGGATCCAGCGAGCCGCGCTCGGAGTCGCTCAGCAGATTGTGCAGTCCCCGTCCGGCCAGCCAGTCCACCAGCTCGGCCGCCACCCGTTCCGCCGTGTGCCGCGCGAACAGCCGGCAGATCGGCCCGTCGAAGTCCCACAGCACGAAGCGGGCCGGTGTGATCAGTTCCCGAAGCTTTTCGATCTCGCTTGCATCAGAAGTCGCATCAGAAGTCACTAGGAGAGTGTCAGGTCCGACGTGATGGTTTCCCAGAGGGCGTCGAACCACTTCTGCGATTGCTCCACGAACGCCGCGTCCCGCTGCCCGGAGCTCCGCTCGAAGGAGAAGAGGAGCGACTCGGACCCCAGGGTGTCCCACATCTGCAGCGTTCCGCTGTCGGTCGGCTCCTCGCGCCGGCTGATCATGTAGTGCGCGAACAGCGCCTCCGCCCCGTTGAGCAGGTACAGCTTCACCGGCGGGGTGAACGGCAGTGCCCGGAAGGTGACCTGGACGTCGATGTCGTGGGTACCGCGCAGCGCCTGGAGGTTGTACTGGAGCACCTGGCCCTGGGCGTTGCGCATCGCCAGCCAGCGCTGGTGCACGGCGTCGTCCTCGTCGCTGCCGGCGTCGACCGAGACCGGGAAGGCGAGGTTGATGTCCCGGCCGGGCAGCAGGATCCGGGCGTCTATCCGGTCGGGCCGCAACCGCCCCTCGTGGATCAGCCGCAGCGGTTCGCCGAGCGCCGGGATCAGGCTCTGCGCGGTCAGGCAGACGGCGTCGATGCGCACGTGCGGCGCCGCGAACGCCTCGGTCAGCCGGGGTGCCAGCGCCACCATGGTCGGCTGCGGCCCGTCGCCCGCGCCGTCGCGCCGCTCGGCGACCCGTGGCGGGCTGCCCTTGCTGACGTCGCTGAGCAGCCCGTCCTCCTGGAGCACGCGCAGCGCCTGGCGCACGGCACCCCGCTCGACCCCGAACTCCCCCGCCAGCACGGCCTGCGTGGGCAGCCGCGCACCGGGCCGCAGCGCACCCGTGCGGATGCGTTCGCGCAGGGTGTCGGCGATCTCCTGGGGCGTGCGTCTTCTGCTGCCGTTCACTGCCACATACTCCCGGGTCACGACCAAACGCTACAACTCTGATCCATCCAGGGAGAGTTGCCCAGAAGTTGTTCGCTCATAGCTGCCAAGCACCGGCAACTTGGCCGGAGTTGGCTGCCACCCATGTGCCCGGCGACTATGCGCCGAACCGCAGCTCCGAACTGATCGTCCCCCACAGCGCGTCGAACCACCGCCGGGACTGTTCCACGAACGCCGCGTCCCGCGCCCCGGCGTCCCCCTCGAAGGCGAACAGCAGCGAGCGGGTGCCGTCGGCGTCGTACAGCTCCAGATGCTCGTGCTCGATCTCCCGCTCACGGCGCTTGAGCGTGTAGTACGCGAACAGCGCCTCCGCGTCGTTGAGCAGATACAGCTTCACCGGCGGGGTGAACGGCAGCGCCCGGAAGGAGACGCGGACGTCGATGCCGTGCGTGGTGAGCAACGCCAGCAGGTTCTGCCGCAGCACCTGCCCCTGGGCGTTGCGCTGGGCCAGCCAGCGGCGGTGCAGCAGACCCCCGTCGTCGGCGGCCACCGGCGCCGGGAAGGCGAGGTCGATGTCCCGGCTGGGCAGCAGCACCCGGACGTCGATCTTGGCCGGTTTCAGCCGTCCCGCGTGGATCTGCCGCAGGGGCTCGCCGACGGCCAGCGTGAGCGAGACGGAGGTCAGGCAGAGCGCGTCGATCCGCACGTGCGGTGCGGCGAAGGCGGCCGCGATGCGCGGGGTGAGCCCGACCATGGTGGGCTGCGGCGCGGCGGCCGGCCCGGACACGAAAGGCACAGGGCGGAGCGCGGGGGCCACGGTCGCCGGACTGCCTTTGGACACGTTCACGAGCAGCTGCTCGGCCTGAAGGATGCGCAGCGCCTCCCGTACGGCCCCGCGCTCGACGCCGAACTCGTCGGCCAGCTTGGCCTGCGTGGGCATGCGCTGACCCGGCCGCAGCACGCCGGACCTGATCCGGCTGCGCAGTTCGTCGGCGATGTCGCGGTGGGACGAGCGGGGCTGCTGTGACCTCGTCCGTCCACTGGCCAGGACGTGCTCCGGGTCCACGGACAAACACTACAACTTCCCGCCAACTTCCGGCAGTTCGGCGACAGCTGGTTATGAGCCGCTTCCGCGCGGAGATAAGTACAGTGAAGTTGGCTGCCAACTTGCACGACCTGGTCGAGCTTCCCCAGTGGTTGGCCGACCGGGCTTCCTTCCGGAGGGGAGCCGGGAGCCCGGGCAGGGGACGGCCACCGAAGCGCACAGTCACAACTGAACACGCGACGGCACAGCCACAACTGAACACCGCACAGCACAGCCACAACTGAACAGCTCGCTACGGATAGCAGCCATGAACAGCCATGAACAGCCAGGCAGCCGGGAGAAGGGAAGCGTCAGAAGAGGTCCGGGCACCACGGGAGCCCGGGCGAGCGGAACAGGGCGTCGGCCTTCCGGGCGGCGCCCTCTCGTTCTTCCCGCACCCGGCCGAGCACCGCGAGCCGCCGCAGCGACTCCCCGCCGAGCCACACACTGCTCAACTCGCCCACGCCGAGCGCGAGATCGGCGCTCGCCGACGTGACCGTGCACGAGGCCGACCCGTCCGCCGAGGCCTCCAGCCGGAACCGCCCGCCGGTCAGCCCCTCCGGGTCGGCGACCTCCAGGACCACCGACCCCGCCGCCTCGTACGTCCGCGCCTCCAGGGCCCGTACGACGTCCAGGATCCGCAGCCACAGCCAGTCCGTGTGCTCGGTGATGCGGGCCGCGCGCGGGTCGGGCAGGAACTGGGGCAGCAGGTCGTCCGGGGCGCGCCGGTCACTGGTCACCCGCGCCACCCAGTCGATCGAGCACAGGAAGTGCCACAGGGCGCGCTCGGCGGCCGGGGTGGTGGCGAGCATCCAGTTCACGGACAGGGTGTCCCCCGGCTGGTTGCCCGGCCAGTCGTGCTCCGCCGTGCGGTACGACACCAGGCCCTCGACCTCGCCGGAGGCGGAGCGGTACACCGCGTGGTACGGCTCGGTCCAGTCCGGGCCGGAGCGCAGGACGCCGGTCGTCGTGTCCCACCACACCGGGATACGGCTGACCGCGCCGGGCCGGCCGGCCCGGAACCGCTCGTGCAGCGCGGGCCCCAGCGTGCGCACCTCGGCGCCGTCGGCCAGGTCGATCCGGGCCCCGTCCTCGGGCCCGGCCCAGCGCCGGTCGAGCCCGGCCCGGAGCGCCTCCACGGTCCACTTGACGGACCAGGCCGCCGGGCCGAAGCCGTAGCGGCCGTAGATCGGGTACTCGGCGGCGATCAGCGTGGCGACGACGTCACCGCGCTCCTTCGCCCCCGCGAGGTCCCGGCGCAGCATCTGGGTGAGCAGGCCCCGGCGCCGGTGGGTGGGGCTGACGGTGACGCCCGAGACGGCGTTCGCGGGGACGAACGCGCCGCCGACGGCGGTGAGTTCCTGCCGGAAGGAGCAGAGCGTCGCCACGCACCGGTCGCCGTCGAAGGCGCCGGTCCGCCGGGCCGACGCCTCGGCGTCCGTGCGGCGGCTGCGCTCCAGCTGGTCCGCGCTCACGACGGGCGGACTCAGGAACCCGGTGCTCACGGCCCGCAGCCAGTTCTCGTACTCGGACGCGCCGACAGCGCGTATCACCAGGTCGCTCATCACCTCACGATAGGCACACGACCCGACGGGCGTCGCCCCCTTTTCAGCTCAGCAGATCGTCCACCGTGGCCTCGCCGACCCGGTACCGGCGGGCGATCTCCCCGCTGCACTCGTCGGTGGTCTGCTGCAGCCGGTGCCGGCGCCGCGAGACCTCCTGCTCGTAGCGCACCAACCGCCCCATGGCGCTGCTCAGTTCGAGATCGGTCCGGGCCGCGAGATCGCTCAGCTCGACCTCGCCGAGCATCTCGGTGGCCAGCTGCCGGTACTCCTCGTTGTGCGGGGTGCCGAGCGTGACGTGGCGGGCCGAGGAGCGGTACCGGGCCGGGGCGTCCTTGAGGATCTCCGGGAGCCGGTCCACCACCGAGCCGTCGGCCGGCGCCGGCACCGAGGCCCGGCCGCGCCGGCACAACTCCGCGCGCAGGATGTCGATCCGCCCCTGGAGCAGCCGCCGCACATAGCTGAGGTCCGCCTCGTCGCGCTGGGCGTCCCGGCGCAGGGTGCGCAGTTCGGGCAGGCTGAGCCGGGCCAGTTCGGGCTCGCGGGGCTCGGCGGGCAGCACGGGGCTCGACGGACTGTCGGCGCGCTGCGTGGGCGCCCGGTACGTCACCTCCGGCATCCCCTGGACCTCGTGGACCCCTTGGACCTCGTGGACCCCTTGGACCCCGTGGACCTCCAGCCGACCGCTGGTACTAGGTGTGCTCATCGTGGTTCTGACCGTCCCCTCGACCGGCTTGTGGTACGCATCGTGCCACCCCGACCGACCGCTATGTGACCGAGTGCCCCCGAACAGCCCCAGATGGGCGGTAAGGGATCGATAATGGGCCCCCTGTGACCACACACCGGGCACCCGGCATGATGGTCCGCATGCGAGCGGTGGTACAGCGGGTGGACGGCGCGAGCGTCGTCGTGGACGGCGAGACGGTCGGCGCGATCGAGGGCGAGGGGCTGTGCGTCCTGGTCGGGGTGACCCACGAGGACACCAAGGAGAAGGCGGCCCAGCTGGCCCGCAAGCTGTGGTCGATCCGCATGCTCCAGGGCGAGCGGTCGTGCAGCGACGCCGCTGCCCCGCTGCTGGTCATCAGCCAGTTCACCCTCTACGGCGACGCCCGCAAGGGCCGCCGCCCCACGTGGAACGCGGCGGCCCCCGGCGATGTCGCCGAGCCCCTGGTCGACGAGGTGGTGTCCCAACTGCGGGCCCTCGGGGCGACGGTGGCGACGGGCCGGTTCGGGGCACAGATGCGGGTGTCCCTGACGAACGACGGGCCGTTCACGGTGCTGCTGGAGATGTGACGACGCCGCAGGGCCGGCCTACGGCTCGACCACGACCTCCTGCGCGGCGGCGGTGTCACCGGCGATCAGCCGCGCGTCCACCGGCACGTTCCGCTTGACCAGCGCCAGCGCCACCGGACCCAGCTCGTGATGCCGTACGGACGTCGTCACGAAGCCGATCTTGCGGCCGTCGGGCCCGTCGTCCGCGAGGCGGATCTCGGTTCCCGCGCCGGGCAGATGGACGTCGCTCCCGTCCAGGTGCAGGAAGACCAGCCGACGCGGCGGCTTGCCCAGGTTCTGCACCCGGGCCACGGTCTCCTGGCCCCGGTAGCAGCCCTTCTGCAGATGCACCGCCGTACCGATCCAGCCCAGCTCGTGCGGAATGGTGCGGTGGTCGGTCTCGAAGCCGAGCCGGGGCCGGTGCTGCTCGACACGGAGCGCCTCGTCGGCGAGCAGCCCGGCGGCGGGGCCGTGGGAGGCCGCGAAGGACTCCAGGTCGGCCCTCGGCAGGAACAGGTCCCGCCCGTACGCGGTCTCCCGTACGACGACGCCGTCCGGCACCTCCGCGATGGACCCGGCGGGCAGGTGGACGACCGCGAAGTCGTCCGTCCGGTCGGCGGCCTCGACCCGGTAGAAGAACTTCATCGACTCCAGGTAGGCGAGCAGCGACTCCTGCGTCCCGGGCTCCACGTGCGCCCACACCGTCGTACCGTCGTCGACCAGGTACAGGGCGTGCTCGATGTGCCCGTGCGCGGAGAGGATCAGCGCCTCGGTGGCCTCGCCGGGCGGCAGCTCGCTGACGTGCTGGGTGAGGAGCAGGTGCAGCCAGCTCAGCCGGTCCTCACCGGTGACCGTGATGACGCCGCGATGGGACAGGTCCACGAAGCCGTTGCCCTCGGCGAGGGCACGCTGCTCGCGGAACAGGTCGCCGTAGTGGGCGGCGACACCTTCGTCCACGCCCTCGGCGGGGACGGCGCCGGGCAGGGACAGCAGAGGGCTCTTCATGCGGCCAGCCTACGACGCGGTAGGTGAGCTCTTCAGGGAGCAGTCCTTGCACCGGCCGAAGATCGCGAAGTGCTTCATGTCGGTGTCGAACCCGAACTGCGCCCGCAGCTTGGCGGTGAACTCCGCGGCGACCGCCACGTCGGCCTCGATCACGCTCTCGCAGTCCCGGCACACCAGGTGCAGGTGGTGATGCCGGTCGGCGAGGTGATAGGTGGGCGCCCCGTGCCCGAGATGGGCGTGGCTGACCAGGCCCAGCTCCTCCAGCAGCTCCAGCGTCCGGTAGACGGTGGAGATGTTGACCCCCGACGCCGTCTTCTTCACTTCCGTGAGGATGTCGTCGGGGGTCGCGTGCTCAAGGGTGTCCACGGCTTCGAGCACAAGCTGCCGCTGCGGCGTCAGCCGGTAGCCACGCTGCCTGAGGTCACTCTTCCAGTCGGTGCTCACCACACCGACGAGTCTAGAACCACGCCCGTCACACCGGGAGCCGGTCCTCTTCGGCCGCATGAGTGGTTAGCGCGATAATTCGTTATTCCGCATGAATTCCGTGGGTAGCCTCGCGGCGACTTACCGCCCCGAACACTCCTGAACACGGAGGAATCCATGCACGTCCGCAGAATCCTGGCCCTCGCGGTCGCCACTCCTGTCCTGCTCGCCACGCTCGGCGTGACCGCGGCGGCCGCCCGCCCCGGGCCCACCGCCGACGACCAGCCCGCCGCCTCGGACATCTGGTCCCGGCCCGACCCCCACCGCAACCACCCCGGACACGACCCGAAGCCGAAGTCCGCCGACGACGACATGGACGCGGAGGACGGTCTCGTCGGCGGTCTCGCGGGTGGACTGCTGGGCCGCGTGTGAAGCCACGTGTGATCAGGAAGGGCCCTCACACGGCCTTGGTCACTTGAAGAACGCGATGCCGTCGTCCGGCATGTCGTCCGGCAGGGCCTTGGCCCAGCGCTCGACGTCCTCCGGGGTGACGACCTTCTTCAGATGGGCCGACATGTAGGGGCGCAGCTCGACGTCGGGCGTCTGCTTCTCGCCGACCCACATCAGGTCGCTCTTCACATACCCGTAGAGCCGCTTGCCGCCGGTGTACGGCCGGGCGGCGGCCGTGCGGGCGACGGCGTCCGTGACCAGGTCGATCTGCGGCTTCTTGGCGGCCATCTCGCCGTACCAGATCTCGATGACGCCGTCGTCGCGGGTCATCGTCACCTCGACCTTGCGGTCGGCGTCGATCCGCCAGAAGCCCGACTCCGACTCCAGCGGGCGGACCTTGTTCCCGTCGTTGTCCAGCACCCAGGTGCGGGAGCGGTACTCCAGGAAGTCCCGTCCGTCGTGGCTGAAGCTGACTTCCTGGCCGAAGTTGCACTTCTGTGAGCCCGGGAAGTCGTGCACGCCCGCGCCGGCCCAGTTGCCGAGCAGGAAGGCGAGCGGGACGAGGTCCTTGTGCAGGTCGGACGGGATCTCGATCATGAGCGGAAAGCTTTCCTAGGTGAGGTTCAGCGCTGGCCCTGGTACAGCTTCTTCACTGCCAGAGCGGCGAAGGCGAGCACGCCGACGCAGACCAGAACCAGCAGGGTTTCGAAGAAGATCTCCACGGGTGCTCCTTGAGCGAGGGTGGGCGTACGACAGAGCCGGGGCTCAGCTTACGCGGCCGGTGCCCGGCCCTCTTGCCGAGGTGCGCCGACCGGGGCGTCAGCCCGTCTTGACCCCGTCCACGAATGCCTTCCAGGCGGGGGCGCCGAGGAGGAGGGGGGTGCGGGTGGTGTCCTTGCTGTCGCGGACAGGGACGAGGCCCTGGGCGGGGGCGATGGCGGCGACCTCCAGGCAGGCGCCGCCGTCCGAGTTGCTGTAGCTGCTCTTGCGCCAGTCCGCACCGGTCAGGAAGTCGTCGGAGACTTCGACGCACTCGCCACCGTCCGGGTTGCTGTAGCTGCTCTTGCGCCAGCGCGCGCAGGTCAGGAGATCGTCGGAGACTTCGATGCACTCGCCGCCGCTCGTGTTGCTGTGGCTGCTCTTGCGCCAGGTCACGCCGCTCAGATCTATGGCTCGCACGGCATTTCCTCCAACATCCGCAGGATGAACTTCCGCGACTCCGCTGGCGACAGCGCGAGGTCGCGCATTGCATCGTACCTACGCTGCAGCAGCTCAACTGAGTCGTTTTCTTCCACCAGTTCGCCACGCAAGTCGTTCTCTGTGTGCGCGACTGTGCGACCATCCGTCAGCCTCAGGAACATCACAGCGGTCTTCAACAGGCCATGGAGACCAGCATTGAACGGCAGCACCTGGAGGATGATGTTCGGGCGCTCGGCAGCCTCCGCCAAGTACTCCAGCTGCTCCCGCCACGCACCCGCATCGCGCAGCGACGTGCGCAGCACCGCCTCGGAGAGGATGACGCGGAATGGTGGCGGATCGTCGCCCTCCAGCAGTTGTCGTCGGCTCAGGCGCGCCTCGATCTGTTGCTCCAGTTCGGCGCCCTTGATCCAGCCCACCCCGAGTGCCTCGCGCGCGTACCCCTCTGTCTGAAGAAGGCCCGGTGGGGCGCTCACGCCGTAGTGCCAAAGGCTCACCGCCTCCGACTCCAGAATCATGTACCGCCGGTACTACTCCTTGAACTGCGCGGGGTCCGCCACTGCCAGCTCCCACAGCGTGACCAGCAGCCCCGGCGTCCCGTAGAACTGGTCCAGCGCCTGGACGACCTCCGGGCTGCCCAGCGTCCGCCCGCTCTCCATCTTCCCGAACTGCGAGGCGTCCCAGCCGACTTCGTCCGCCAGCTTCCGCAGGCTCAGGCCCCGCTCGGTCCGCAGGAGCCGTAACTCCTCGGTGAAGCGCACCCTCGGCTCCTGGCTGCGTCCCGTGACCACCCTTCGCTGCGGCATCGCGCTCCTCGGCTGTGGAATTTGTGGAACTTGGCTCGCACGGCGTGGAAGTTGGGCCTCTCAACAGCCCGGATGCCGTTTCTCTGCGTCATGCTCATCACGCCGCCCGAACACGCAGCGTAGTGCTCACCTCGCGCTGCGCGCAGGCGTGCGGAGAAAGGAGCCGACCTATGATCGACATCACCCGGCCACCGAGCCCCGTCCCCGGCTGCGCCGCCTGCGCGGAGCTGGCGGAACGGCGGGAGGCCGCGCAGGCGACGTACGACCGGAGCGCCGAGGTGGACGCCAACGTCCTGCTGCGCCAGCACCAGCGCAGGGAGCACCAGGCATGACGGGACTGCCGTACGAGGAGTGCAGGCGCCGGCGGGAGGAGGGCCGTACGCCCCGGGACCCGGAGTCCGTCCCGCCCGCCTACGCGCTGCCGCCCTTCCATCCGTACTTCGCCGAGCGGGCCCGGGAGCAACGGCGCCGGAGGCGGAGGCGGTCGGTGGACGGCGCCACCGTCAGCGGCGTCCTCACCGTGCTCTGTGTCGCCACGCTGATCGTCACCGTCGTCGTCGCGGCTACGCTTCCGGTATGACCAAGAAGCTCGTGATCAAGGTGACGGCCGGGGCCGACGCGCCCGAGCGCTGTTCGCAGGCGTTCACCGTGGCGGCGGTGGCCGTGGCCAGCGGCGTCGAGGTCTCGCTGTGGCTGACCGGCGAGTCGGCCTGGTTCGCGCTGCCGGGGCGGGCCGCGGAGTTCGAGCTGCCGCACTCCGCGCCGCTGCCGGATCTGATCGACGCGATCCTCGCCGCGGGACGCCTCACGCTGTGCACGCAGTGTGCGGCCCGGCGGGAGATCACCGAGAAGGACGTCATCGAGGGCGTACGGATCGCCGGCGCTCAGGTCTTCGTGCAGGAGGCGCTCGCCGACGACACCCAGGCCCTCGTGTACTGACCGGTCACTGCCGGCTCACTGCCTGGGGCGCTTCTTGCCGTCCAGCTCGTCCCACCACTCGTCGGACTTCGGGTCCCCGGACGGATCGTCCCACCAACGGTCCTCCGGGCCCCGGCGGTTGGCGATCATCGCCGCGACCGGTGGAATGACCATCGCCACCACGCACATGCCGACGGCCGCCGGCACGGACCAGATCCGGACGACTCCCCAGGCCAGCACGAAAAGCCCGATACAGACGCCCATCATCGCGAAGTAGACGTGCCGCCGCCGCGCGTACATACGTCCAGGGTAGGTCCGGGAGCGCCCACAGGGCCCTGTCACAAGTGATCGACAAAGCCCGCCCGGTCCCGCCCCGCAGGGTTACCGTGGCGTACGGCCGTACAGAAGCGGACGAACGACACCGACCCCCGGGGGGACCCACCAGATGCGCGCCCTGCGAATACTCCTGATCCTCGTCGTGATCCTGGGCGGGCTGTTCGTGATCGTGGACCGGGTCGCCGTGCACTTCGCCGAGGGGGAGGCCGCCGACAAGCTGAAGTCGACGCAGAACCTGGCCTCGACGCCGGACGTCAGCATCGAGGGGTTCCCGTTCCTCACCCAGCTCGCGGGCGGCTCGCTGGACGACGTCCAGGTCGGGATCAAGAACTACCAGGCGGCCACCGGGACCGACGGCAAGACGATCCGGATCGACGACCTGAAGGCCGACATGAAGGGCGTCTCCTTCTCCGGCGACTACAGCTCCGCCACCGCGGACAGCGCCACCGGCACCGCGACCGTCTCCTACGCCGAGCTGCTGAAGACCGCCAAGTCCCAGCCGACCGAGGTCGTGCCGGGGGTCCAGGCCCAGGTCGTGGGGCTGTCCGACGGCGGCAACGGCAAGATCAAGGTCGCGATCCACATCACCGGCTCGTTCCTGTCCATCCCGGTCGACCAGACGACGTCCGTGCTCAGCTCCGTGGCCGTCGTGAACAACAAGGTCGAGGTCCACGCCGACTCCCTGCCCGAGCTGGCCGCCATTTCCGCCGCCGACAACCGCGTCCGCGACGTCACCGACTTCAACCAGGCCATCAACCAGCTGCCCGGCGGCATCAAGCTGGACAAGGTCCAGGCCGCGCCGGACGGTGTGCAGATCAGCGTGAAGGGTTCGGACGTCCGGCTGGCGGGGTAGAGGCACCCGCGGAACACCGCGATGGACAGACTTCGTCCGACTGGCGAGACGGCCACGTCCGCACCGTAGATGCGTCACCCACACGAGCGCCCGGAGGCCACCGCAGCCTGCCCCGGGCGCTCTCCTCGTCCCACCATCCGGACGATCGCGTCTCGCCATACGACACACCGGTGACACGCGCACCCGGACGTCCCTACGATCGGGGCCATGAAGCGACAGGCGGATCTCACGAAGCGGCGGGCAGTGGACCTGTGCCGCGTTGCCGCCATGCTCTGTCGCCCCTTCTGAGTGGAAGTAACCCACTTCCGCATCCCTCAGCCGCCCTGCTGGTAAGGGCACCCGTGCGCCGCCCGGCCCTTTTCGGGCGCGCGCCCTCTCTACTTCTGCACGCCCCGCCGCGACTGCCCCGGAGGAGAAAGAGCATGAGCCGCAGCGACGTCCTCGTAGACGCCGACTGGGTCCAGGACAACCTGGACAACCCGAACATCGCCCTCGTGGAGGTGGACGAGGACACGTCCGCCTACGAGAAGAACCACATCAAGAACGCGATCCGCATCGACTGGACCAAGGACCTCCAGGACCCGGTCCGCCGCGACTTCATCGACCAGGCGGGCTTCGAGAAGCTGCTGTCGGAGAAGGGCATCGGCAACGACACCCTGGTGATCCTCTACGGCGGCAACAACAACTGGTTCGCGTCGTACGCCTACTGGTACTTCAAGCTCTACGGCCACGAGAACGTCAAGCTCCTCGACGGCGGCCGCAAGAAGTGGGAGCTGGACGCCCGCGAGCTGGTCGCCGGCGACGAGGTCCCCGAGCGCGCGAAGACCGACTACAAGGCCAAGGCCCAGGACACCTCGATCCGCGCCTTCCGTGACGACGTCGTCGCCGCGATCGGCTCGCAGAACCTGGTCGACGTGCGTTCGCCCGACGAGTTCAGCGGCAAGCTGCTCGCCCCGGCCCACCTGCCGCAGGAGCAGTCGCAGCGCCCGGGCCACGTGCCGAGCGCGCGCAACATCCCGTGGTCGAAGAACGCCAACGACGACGGCACCTTCAAGTCGGACGAGGAGCTCAAGGAGCTCTACGCCGAGGAGAGCGTGGACCTCGCCAAGGACACCATCGCGTACTGCCGTATCGGTGAGCGCTCGGCCCTGACCTGGTTCGTGCTGCACGAGCTGCTCGGCGTGCAGCACGTCAAGAACTACGACGGTTCCTGGACCGAGTACGGCTCCCTCGTCGGCGTGCCGATCGAGCTCGGCGCCAACAAGTAAGACATCCCCCTTCTTCTGGAGAGACGACATGTGCGGAGCGAAGGCCGGCGGCCCCGACGCCTCGACGATCAAGCCCGGTGAGACCACGATCCAGGGTCAGGTGACCCGCGACGGCGAGCCGGTGACGGGCTACGTCCGTCTGCTGGACTCGACCGGCGAGTTCACGGCCGAGGTCCCGACCTCGGCGACCGGCCAGTTCCGGTTCTACGCGGCCGAGGGCACATGGACCGTGCGGGCGCTGGTGCCGGGCGGCTCCGCCGACCGCACCGTCGTCGTGGCGGAGAAGGGCGCACTCGCCGAGGTCGCCATCGCGGTCTGAGCGAGGGCTCGGTGACGGCTGAGTGACGGACTGGCCGAAGGGCCGTACCCCTGGGGTTGGACGCCATGGGGGTACGGCCCTTCGGTCTTGCGCCGTCGGCGGTGGCTCGCCGTTGCCGGGCGCGGGTCGTCGCGGGTTGCTCGCGCAGTTCCCCGCCCCCCTCCGGGGCGCTCTAGCCCAGCGCGCGGCCCAGTGCCCACACCACCGGGGCCGCCGCCGACAGCGGCAGGGCGACGCCGGCCGTGAAGTGCACGAAGCGGGACGGGTAGTCGTAGCTGGCGACCCGGTGGCCGATCAGGGCACAGGCCGCTGCCGCCGCGCCCAGGGCGGCGCCCTGCGTGCCGAAGTGGGTCATCTGGCCCACCGCGATGCCCGCGCCGGCCGCCGCCAGCAGGGAGACCACGACCGAGACCGGGGTCGGCAGGGGCAGCGCCCGCGCCAGGACCGCGACCGCCGCCGCCGCCGCGCCGACCGACACCGCGTGCGTGTCGGCGCCCAGGTAGCCGGTGGCGAGGACGGTCAGCGACGCCGAGGCGACCGTCGCCATCAGGCCGTACATCCGCTCGTCCGGCGAGGCGTGCGAGCGCAGCTGCAGGACCAGGGACAGCAGGACCCAGACGCCGAGGGGGCCGAGGATCGCGGCGGGCGCGTTGTCCCGGCCCGCGACCAGGACCGCCACGTCGGCCGTGAGACCGCCCGCGAAGGCCAGCGCGATGCCCTGCCGGGCGGGCCACATGCCGTTCAGCCGGAACCAGCCCGCCGCCGTCACGGCCTGGAGCACGACCAGCGGGACGACCAGGGCGTACGAGGCGATCGGCGCCGTCGCGGCCAGGAGCAGGCCGAGGACGGCGGTCAGCAGCGCCGGCTGCATGCCGGGCTCGATGACCGGCGAACGGCCCTCCAGGCGCGCCCGCTGGGCGTCCGTGATCCGGGCGTTCCCGCCGAGCGTGGCCGGACCGTACTCCGGCTCCCCCTCCGCCTCCGGCTCGGGCACGGGCGCGGGCGCGGCCTGCGGCTCGGGCTCGGGTACCGGCTGCGGCTGGGGCTGGGGCTGTGCGTACGGCCCGGAGTACGCGGGCTGCGGCTGGTACTGCTGCTGATAGGGCTGGGGCTGCTGGTACTGCTGCGCCGGCGGGTACGTGTGCGCGTGCGTCTCCGTGTCCCACGTCCGGCCCTGCCACTGCTGGGTCGACTGGGGGTCGTAGCCCGCCTGCTGGCCGTGCTGCCCGTACTGGTCGTACTGGTCGTAGGCCTGCCACTGCTGCTGTTGTTGCTGCTGCTGTGGATGCTGTGGATGCTGTGGATGCTGTTGGTACGGGTCGTACGGCCCGTACCCCTCATGCGGCTGGTCGCTCATCGCGCCTCATCCTCCTGCGAACGGCGGGAGCACTTCGACCGTGCCGCCCTCGGCCAGGCGTACCGTCTCATGCGCGCGGGTCCCGACGGGGTCACCGTCTATGAGGAAGGAGCATCGCTGGAGCACACGCGTCAGCTCACCGGGGTGTCGCGCGCGCACGGCGGCCAGCGCGTCGGCGAGCGTGTCCGCGTCGTACGGCTCCTCGGCGATACCGGACGCGGCCTTGGCGGCGGCCCAGTAGCGCACCGTGACCTTGGGCATCTCGTTCCTCGATCGATGGCAAGAAAGAAATAAGAGTGCCCTCAGGCTAGCCCGCCGCGCCGACAGCCCAGTCCGCGATCCGGGCCAGCAGCGCGTCGTCCGCCGCGTGCTCGGCGTGGCCCATGCCGTGCTCCACCCATAGTTCCCCGTGGTCACCGGCCGCCTCGGCGAGCATCCGGGGGTGGTCGAGGGGGAAATAGCCGTCCTGGTCGCCGTGGACGAAGAGCAGCGGCGTGGGGGCGATGCGCGGGACCGACTCGGCCGGGGAGAGCGGGACCGGGTCCCAGTCCCGATGGTGGATGCGGGTGCGCAGGCCGTAGCGGCCGACCAGGCGGCCCTCGGGGCGGGTCACCAGCCAGTGCAGCCGGCGCATGGGGGCGGTGCCGCGGTAGTACCAGCGGGCGGGGGCGCTGACCGCGACGACCGCGTCGGCCGTGCGCGGGTACAGGGCCGCGTGGCGCAGGACGACCGAGCCGCCCATGGAGAAGCCGACGGTCACCACGCGCGCGTGCCCGAGAGAGCGGGCCCGGTCGACGGCGGCGGCGAGGTCGAGCACCTCCTTGTCGCCGACCGTGGAGCGGCCGCCGGAGCGTCCGTGGCCGCGGAAGGAGAAGGTGAGGACCGCGCCGTAACGCGCGAGGACGCCCGCCACCCTTCGTACGTGCGGCCGGTCCACGTCCCCGGTGAACCCGTGGGCGATCACGAACACGAGGTCACGGGCGGGCGTACCCGAGGTGTCGGGGAGGGATTCCGAGCCTTCGTATACAACGGCGCCCGGATCGTATACGGAATCGACCGGAATTCCGTCGGTCGTGCGCAGGAACGTCCGGAAAGCTTCCTGTCTGCGTGTCTCGGGATTCGGACGAACGGTGGAATGCGCCACTTGACCTGCCGAACGGTTCCTCATGTGGGCTATTCTGCTGGGCAGAGGACTCGGGCAGCGAAGCCCCCGGGTCCTTTTGTGCTTTCGGAAGCGTTGTATACGAAACGGGAAACCCCAGGTGGCCCGTGGCCGTGTACGGGGCCTTCGGGATCGCAGAGCAGTGCCCGTCCGCACAGTCCTCGCGGGGACCCGAGGAGGAACCAGACGTATGAGTTCTCTGCTGCTCCTGACCAACGCCCTCCAGCCCTCGACGGAGGTGCTGCCCGCACTCGGCCTGCTGCTGCACAACGTGCGGGTGGCCCCGGCGGAGGGTCCCGCCCTGGTCGACACCCCGGGTGCCGACGTCATCCTCGTCGACGGCCGCCGCGACCTGCCGCAGGTGCGCAGCCTGTGCCAGCTGCTGCGGTCCACCGGCCCCGGCTGTCCGCTGATCCTCGTCGTCACCGAGGGCGGGCTCGCCGCCGTCACCGCCGACTGGGGCATCGACGACGTCCTCCTCGACACCGCCGGTCCCGCGGAGGTGGAGGCGCGGCTGCGGCTCGCGACGGGACGCCAGCAGATCGTGGGCGACGACTCCCCGATGGAGATCCGCAACGGCGATCTCTCGGTGGACGAGGCCACGTACTCCGCCAAGCTCAAGGGGCGCGTGCTCGACCTCACCTTCAAGGAGTTCGAGCTCCTGAAATACCTCGCCCAGCACCCGGGCCGCGTCTTCACCCGCGCCCAGCTCCTCCAGGAGGTCTGGGGCTACGACTACTTCGGCGGCACCCGCACGGTCGACGTGCACGTACGGCGGCTGCGCGCCAAGCTCGGCCCGGAGCACGAGTCGCTGATCGGCACCGTACGGAACGTCGGCTACCGGTTCGTCACCCCGGAGAAGGCCGACCGCGCCGCCGAGAAGGCGGCCGCGGAGGCCAAGGCCGAGGCCGGGCGGGCAAAGACGGAGGATGCGGACAAGACGGACGGGGCGGCCGCCCGGGACGGCGCCGACGTCCACGCCGACGTGTAGTCCCCGCACAGTCCCCACACCTCCGGGCCACCATCCGAGCACTGATACGCCCTGCCCAGAGCGGGTCCATCCGCGTAGACTCCGCGCGTGGCCAAGGTGACTCGGGATGATGTGGCGCGGCTGGCGGGAACGTCCACCGCCGTGGTCAGCTATGTCATCAACAACGGACCCCGGCCGGTCGCCCCGGCCACGCGCGAGCGTGTCCTCGCGGCGATCAAGGAGCTGGGGTACCGGCCCGACCGGGTCGCCCAGGCCATGGCGTCACGCCGCACCGACCTCATAGGCCTGATCATCCCGGACGCCCGTCAGCCGTTCTTCGGCGAGATGGCGCACGCGGTCGAGCAGGCCGCCTCCGAGCGCGGAAAGATGGTCCTCGTCGGCAACACCGACTACATCGGCGAGCGCGAGGTCCACTATCTGCGCGCCTTCCTGGGCATGCGTGTTTCCGGCCTGATTCTCGTGAGTCACGCCCTGAACGACCTGGCCGCCGCCGAGATCGACGCCTGGGACGCCCGGGTGGTGCTGCTGCACGAGCGGCCCGAGGCCATCGACGACGTCGCCGTGGTCACCGACGACCTGGGCGGCGCCCAGCTCGCCGTACGCCATCTGCTGGAGCACGGGCACGACTACGTCGCCTGTCTGGGCGGTACGGCGGAGACACCGGCCGTCGGCGACCCGGTCTCCGACCACGTCGAGGGCTGGAAGCGGGCCATGGCCGAGGCGGGCCTGAGCACCGAGGGCCGGCTGTTCGAGGCGCCGTACAACCGCTACGACGCCTACCGGGTCGGCCTGGAGGTCCTGTCCGGGCCCCGCCGGCCGCCCGCGATCTTCTGCTCCACCGACGACCAGGCGATCGGCCTGCTGCGGGCCGCGCGCGAGCTGCGCATCGACGTGCCCGGCGAGCTGGCGGTGGCCGGGTTCGACGACATCAAGGAAGCCGCGCTCACCGACCCGCCGCTGACCACGGTCGCCTCGGACCGCTCGGCGATGGCCCGCGCGGCGGTCGACCTGGTGCTGGACGACGGGCTCCGGGTGGCGGGCTCGCGCCGGGAGCGGCTGAAGACGTTCCCGTCGCGGCTGGTGGTGCGTACGAGCTGCGGCTGCCAGGACACGCCGGCCGCTTCCTGAAGCCCGTCTGAGAAGCCCGCGCGAGCTGCGAGAAGCTTCTTTATATCGGGCAAACAAGGTTCTGCCGGGCTTCTCAGCAAGCACTCAGGAAGCTCTCACGTTCGCAGGGGAATCTCTTTGCATGACCGAGAGCCAGGGCAATGAGACGCAGCAGCACTACTACTCCGCTCCTGTGAACCCCGAGTGGCCGCCCCCGCCGCCGTACCAGCCGGTGACGACGGCCGTGGCCACTCCGGAGCCCGCCCCCCGCAAGCGGGGCCGCGGCCCGGTCGCCCTGCTCGCGGCGGTCGCGATCGTCGCGGCGGCCGTCGGCGGCGGCACCGCCTACGCCTTCCAGGAGCTGACCGGCAAGGACACGGTCGCCTCCAGCGCCACGGCGACCAACGTGGTGCCTTCCAGCAAGCGCGGCGACGTCGCCGCGATCGCCGCCGCGGTCAGCCCGAGCGTGGTCGAGATCAACGCGACCCTCGACAGCGGCTCCTCCACCGGCTCCGGCGTGATCATCACGTCGAACGGCGAGATAGTCACCAACAACCACGTCATCTCCGGCGCGCAGTCCATCAAGGTGCGCACCAGCGACGGCAGCAGCTACACCGCCCAGGTCGTGGGCACCGACAGCTCCAAGGACCTGGCGCTGCTCAGGCTCCAGGGCGCCTCGGGCCTGAAGACGGCCTCGCTCGGCAACTCCAGCGGCGTCCAGGTCGGCGACACGGTCGTCGCGATCGGCTCCCCCGAGGGCCTGACCGGCACCGTGACCAGCGGCATCGTCTCCGCCCTGAACCGGGACGTCACCGTCTCCACCGAGGAGAACCAGGGCCAGAACCAGGGCGGCGACGGAAACTGGCCGTTCCAGTTCGGCGGCCGTCAGTTCAACGGCGACACCGGCTCGTCCACGACGACGTACAAGGCCATCCAGACCGACGCGTCCCTCAACCCCGGCAACTCCGGCGGTGCGCTGATCGACGCGAGCGGCAACATCATCGGCATCAACTCCGCGATGTACTCGTCGAGCCAGCAGTCCTCGTCGTCCTCCGACGCGGGCAGCATCGGCCTCGGCTTCGCGATCCCGATCAACACCGTCAAGGCCGACCTGGCCAAGCTGCGGTCGGGGTCCAACGGCTAACAACCGCACCGGCACGTCAGCACGTCAGCACGTCAGCAGGGAGTACGTCATGATCACGCATGTCTCGCACGCGCACCGGATCACCGGCCGTCACGCCGCCGACATCACCCTGGCGCTCTCGATCGCCCTCGATCTGCACCTGCCGATCCCGAAGCCCCGCGCCCCGGAGGTCCTCGTGACACCGTTCCCCGAGCTGATGGGCCTGCGCACCCCTGCCGTCCGCACCCACCGCCGCAAGGTCCCGCTGAACCGCCTGACCGCGGTGCGGGCCTGAACGTGGCACGCTGAGAGACAGTCCCCGTCCGAGCAGGACCCGTACCCCGAGGAACCGCGAGCGATGAGCCCCGCCGAAGGCGACCGTGACCCCCAGCGCATCCTGATCGTCGACGACGAGCCGGCGGTACGCGAGGCGCTGCAGCGCAGCCTCGCGTTCGACGGGTACGACACGGAGGTGGCCGTCGACGGCGCGGACGCGCTGGAGAAGGCCACCGCCTACCGGCCCGACCTGGTCGTCCTCGACATCCAGATGCCGCGCATGGACGGCCTGACCGCGGCCCGCCGCATCCGCGGCGCGGGCGACACCACCCCGATCCTCATGCTCACCGCCCGCGACACCGTCGGCGACCGGGTGACCGGTCTCGACGCGGGCGCCGACGACTACCTCGTCAAGCCCTTCGAGCTGGACGAGCTCTTCGCCCGCATCCGCGCGCTGCTGCGCCGCAGCTCGTACGCGGCCGCGGTCTCGCCGGACGTCCAGGAGGACGAGGCGCTCACCTTCGGCGACCTGCGCATGGACCTCGCGACACGCGAGGTGACCCGGGGCGGGCGCCAGGTCGAACTGACCCGCACGGAGTTCACGCTCCTGGAGATGTTCATGGCGCACCCGCGCCAGGTCCTCACCCGCGAACAGATCCTGAAGGCGGTCTGGGGCTTCGACTTCGAGCCCTCGTCCAACTCCCTCGACGTCTACGTCATGTACCTGCGCCGCAAGACCGAGGCGGGCGGCGAGCCGCGCCTGGTGCACACGGTGCGGGGCGTGGGGTACGTGCTCCGCCAGGGCGGCGCCGAGTGAGGAAGCTGGTCCGCCGGTACCGGGCCCTGCCCATCCGGGCCCGGCTGGCGATGCTGGTCGCGTCGGCGGTGGCGTTCGCGGTGGCGGCGGTGTCGGTGACGTGCTGGTTCATCGTGCAGCGGAGGCTGTACGACCAGGTCGACCTCGACCTGCAGAAGTCCTTGCGGGGTCCCTCACAGATCGGTCAGGTCGACGACGCCCTCGCCAACTGCATCGAGACCCCCCAGCGCAACCCCCTCTTCCAGGACAGATACGGCCAGGTGGTCACCGAGGACGGCAAGGTCTGCCTCTTCGCCGGCTCCTCCGGGAAGGTCAGGGTCACCCGGCACGACAAGGACGTGATCAAGAGCGGGAACCTCAACAGTCTCTACTTCCGCAACGGAACCGACGCGGAAGGCAACGAGATGCGGGTGCTCACCTATCCCATGGGGGCCACCGCCTCCCGTGTCACCGGCCAGCCCGGGCCCAACGTCGGTCTGGTCACCGCCGTTCCCCTCAAGGGCACCGAGAGCACCCTCAACGACCTGGCCGTCGTCCTGCTCCTCGTCTCCGGCATAGGAGTACTCGGCGCGGGCGCCGCCGGACTGGCCGTCGCCCGGGCGGGTCTGCGGCCGGTCGACAAGCTGACCGAGGCCGTGGAGCACGTGGCCCGGACCGAGGACCTGACGATCCGCATCCCCGTGGAGGACGACAGCGAGGACGAGGTGGCGCGGCTGTCCCGCTCCTTCAACTCGATGACCGCCTCGCTGGCCAGCTCCCGCGACCTCCAGCAGCAGCTGATCGCCGACGCCGGCCATGAACTGCGTACGCCCCTGACCTCGTTGCGCACCAACATCGAGCTGCTCACCCGCAGCGAGGAGACCGGCCGCCCGATCCCGCCGGCGGACCGCAAGGCCCTGCTCGCCTCGGTGAAGGCCCAGATGACCGAGCTGGCCGCGCTGATCGGCGACCTGCAGGAGCTGTCCCGCTCGGAGGGCCAGCGCGGCGAGCGGCTCCAGGTGGTACCGCTGCTGGACACCGTCGAGGCGGCCCTGCGCCGGGCCCGGCTGCGCGGGCCGGAGCTGACGATCACGGCTGACCTGAAGCCCTGGTACGTCCGCGCCGAGCCCTCCGCGCTGGAACGGGCCGTCGTCAACATCCTGGACAACGCGGTGAAGTTCAGCCCCGAGGGCGGCACGGTCGAGGTGCGGCTGGCCGACGGCGAGCTGACCGTCCGCGACCACGGCCCCGGCATTCCCGCGGACGAACTCCCGCACGTCTTCGACCGCTTCTGGCGCAGCCCGAGCGCACGTGCCCTCCCGGGCTCGGGTCTCGGCCTCTCCATCGTCGCCCGCACGGTCCAGCAGGCGGGCGGGCAGGTCGTCCTGGCCCACGCGGAGGGCGGCGGCACGGTGGCGACGGTACGCCTGCCGGGCGCACCGACGCCGCCGCCGGAGCCGGCGGCCACCTGACATCCCCGCCCCAGCCCGGCCCGGCGCCCCACGTGAACAACCGACTGGAGTGACCATGCCGTCCCCGCGCACCCACACCCGCACCCGCGCCCGCCGCCACCGCAGAAGCTGGGTGCCGAGCGCGTCCTGAAGGAGACGCTCGGCGGGGTGGCTACTCTTCTTCCTCGGCTGGTTCGTACTCCAGCCAGAAGAGCTGTTCCACGGTGATCTGGGGATCTTCTATGCGCGGCACGAAAGCGTAGGTGAGCCAGCCGCTTCCGTGATCGAAGTAGCAGATGCGAGACCCCTTTGGCCAACTGGACCGTGCCGGCTCGACCCACATGCCGTCCGGCAGGTCTGCGTCGGTCTCGATGCCTCGGAAGTACGGGTCCTTCGCTGTGACGAGTTCGGCACGGGCTGCCATAACGAGTTCACGAACGTGTGTAGGCAGTGCATCGAAAACAGCGAGGGCATCGAGCCGCCAGTCCATCTGCCAAGGCGGCCCCATGAACTCGTCGGTCACTCGCCGGGCTCCGTCCTCAGAGCCCTGTGCCGAATCTTCGACGCCTCTTCGAGCAGGGCCCTGGCCTCGGCACTGTCGGTGGCCTCCGCCCCGCGGTGCTCCAGGTCGTACAGATGAGCGTCGAGCTTGGGATCGCGCGCGATCGCGTACTCGATCCACCAGCGGGCCGTAAACGCGTGCACTGGCCTCGCGTCGTACGCGTCACCGATCGCCCGCTTCCAGTGCTTGTCGAAGTCAGGGAGCAGCTTGGGCGTGTGCTGGGCGATGGCCCTGCGCAGCGCCTTCGGCGTGCGCTCAGGCATGGGCGGGATGACCTGGTCGTTCTCCGTGGCGTGAGCAGTCATGACCGATGCCCTCCTTCGACGCTGCGTCTCTACGACCATAGCCGCCTCGCACCTCGTGGATCAGTCGTTCGTGTCGTGGTCACGAGATCCAGCGTGTCGGCGGTGACGCCTCGAACATCAGGGCTTCCGGCATATGTCACCCGAATGTGCGCCGACCAGGCTCCCTCTTGGCCCCGCCCACGAACACGGCCCAGGACGCGGCCGAGAAGACCAGCGGACGGGCGGCCGGGGTCTTGCTGTCGCGGACCGGGACTATGCCCGCGTAGCCGTCGGCGACTTCGACGCAGTCGTTGTCCCCCCTTCGCTGTACGACGACTTGCGCCACACGGCGGTGCTGCTTCTCGTCGCCGTCACGGCCCTGCTGCCGAGCGCGGGCCGCGCCCGCCGCGAACGCCGACTGCAACGGCGCCGACGGCACGCGCTGTGGCTCGCCGCCTACGGCATCGACGTCGGCCCCCGCCGCATCCACGGGGTGGAGGTACGCGCATGACCGCCCTCCGCCTCCTCCCCTGGACCACTCCCGAGGGCAGACCCTGTCACCTCAGCGCCGACCACGACGACAGCCGCCTCTCCCTCCTCGCGGACGAGTTGGAAGAGGCCCAGGTGCGGTCGGGCGGGCAGGTGCCGGCCGGGGCGAGAGCCGTGCTCGCGGACCGGGCGGCCGGGGAACACGCGGTGCGGTTCGCGCTGACGCGGGCCTCGGAGTCGCTGGAGGAGGTGCTCCGCGTCGCCCGCAGCAGACGCTCGCGCGTCAACGGCCGCCCCAGGAGGGCGGAGTGACGCTCACCGTCCGAGGACCATCGTGTCCTCCGCCGACGACGGCGGCAGCGGTGCCGCCAGTCGGGCGTACGCCCCGCCCCGGGTGACGAGTTCCGCGTGCGTTCCCGTCTCCACCAGCCGGCCGTGCTCGACGACCAGGATGCGGTCGGCGTCGGGGGCGAGCGACAGGTCGTGGGTGATCATGATCGTCGTACGGCCGGACATCAGGCGGCGCAGGGGCCGCACCACCTGGCGGGCGGCCACCGCGTCCAGGCCCGCCGTCGGCTCGTCCAGGACGAGGACGGACGAGGCGCGCAGCATCGCGCGGGCGATGGCGATCCGCTGGAGCTGACCGCCGGAGAGGGTGGCGGTGCCGGGGGCGATGCGGGTGTCGTAGCCGTCGGGGAGGGCGGTGACGAAGTCGTGGGCCGCGGCGTCCCGGGCCGCCCGCTCGATCTCGGACCGCGTCGCGCCGGGGCGGCCGCAGGCGATGTTCTCGCGGACGGTGCCGTTCAGGACCAGCGTCTGCTGCGGCAGGAGGGTGATCTGCTCGCGCAGGAAGTACAGGGGTACGTCGGTGAGGGGCACGCCGTCCAGGGTGATCGCGCCGGCCGAGGGGTCGTAGAAGCGGGTGAGGAGGGCGGCGAGGGTGGACTTGCCGGCGCCGCTCGGACCCGTGACGACCACCAACTCGCCTGGCTCCGCGGTGAGTTCGATGCCATGGAGGGAGGCGCGGGGGGCGCCCGGGTAGCGGAAGGAGACCCGGTGGAAGGCGAGCCGGCCGTGCACCGGCCAGGCCGGGACGGGGCGCGCGGGGTCGGTGACGGCGGGCTCGGCGTCCAGGATCTCGCCGATGCGGCGGGCGCCGGCGGTGGCCGCGGTGAGCGTGAGGCCGAGCCGGCCCAGGTTGCGGATCGGCGGGTAGAGGTAGCCCAGGAAGGCGGCGAAGGCGAGGAGTTGGCCGAGGGTCATGCGGTCCGCCGAGATCTCCCAGACGCCGAGGCCGATGACCGCGATCACGCACAGCGTCTCGACGACCTCGACGCACTGCTCGTACATCTCGCTCAGCCGCGCCCCGCGCACGCTCGCCCGCATCCAGGCGCGGGCCTCACGCTCCAGCCGCCGCTCCTCGTCGCGCTGCCGGTTGTACGCCTGGGTGAGCACGACGTTGCCGAGCGACTCCTCCACGACCGAGGTGATCGCGCCGTCCGCGACCCGCTCGGCGCGCGCGGCCTCGCCGATCCGGCCGGAGAAGCGGCGGGCGGCGAGCAGGAACAGGGGGGCGAGGACGAAGGTGGCCAGCGCCAGGTCCCAGCGCAGCCAGAAGGCGGCGGTGGCGTAGAAGACGGCCGAGAAGCCCGCCGACACGGCTCCCACGACGCCGGAGACCACCAGCTGCTCGATGGACTCGACGTCTCCGGTGAGCCGTTCGACCAGGTCGCCCTGGCGGTGGCGCTGGAAGAAGTGCGGGGGCAGGTCCTGGACGTGCCGGAAGACGGACGCGCGCAGGCGCAGGACGAATCTCTCGGCGGTCCAGGTGGCCAGGGAGTTGCCCAGACAGCCGACGAGCGCGGCGAGCGCGGCCACGCCCAGCCAGGCGCCGGCCGGACCCCAGAAGGCGGCGAGCGAACCGGCCTTCAGGGCATGGTCGGTGAGCTGCGCGAACAGCAGGATCGCGGCGGTCTCGGCGAGCGCGGCCACGACCACGCACGCGACGATCGCCCCGAGCCGTCCGCGGTCCCCGCGGGTCAGCGGCCAGAACCGGCGGAAGGCCGCACGGGACTCCCTCAGCATCGACACTCCCTCACAGCTGTGGACATGGCCGAGGCGGGGCCACCGGTGCGACCACGCGGTAACCGGTGACCCCGCCTCATGACGGCTCGGCTCAGCGCTTGTCGCCGACGGGGCGGCGGCGCGGCGCGGGCTTCCTCGGCTCCGGCTTCCGGCGTTCCTGGCCGGGCTTGCAGTGCTTCTTGCCGAGGGGGGCGAGCTTGTGGAAAGACATGGGATTTCCCTTTCTGTTTTCTGTGATCCCTGATAATTACTTGTGGCCGACCGGGCGCTTGGGCTCGTGCTTCTTCGGCTGGTGGTGGCGGTGGCCGTACTTCGGCTCCGGGGCAGGCCTGCGGGTCTTCCTCACCGGAACGATCTTGTGGAAGCTCATGGCCGCGACCTCTCTCTTCTTGTCTTCTTGCCGTCGTCAGCGCCTTTCGCTTTCGACACGGAAAACATTACGGGATTCGAGAGCCAGGAAAAGCCGATTCCGATGAGACCTCAATGAAATACCCCTGTGCGCAATTCACAGGTGAATTGTGGAACCGCGGCGGTATTCACACAGGTTTTATGACGCGTGTCGAACGTTCTGCCGCACGACGGTGACCCTCGCCCCGTACCCTCGTACCCATGAGCAGCGACGACACCGTACGAGCCTTCCCAGCCCGCTCCATCGAGACCTACTCCGCGCTCACCCCGGACCAGGCCGAGGCCGTACTCGACCTGCTGGCCGAGGCCGTCCGGGCGGACGGACAGCAGCCGGTGTCCGAGCAGGGGCGACTGCAACTGCGCGGGGGTGCCCGGGAGGGCGTCTCGCATCTGCTGCTGACCGTCGACGGTGAACTCGTGGGCTACGCCCAGCTGGAGGACACCGATCCGGTGGAGGCGCCGGCCGCCGAACTCGTCATCCACCCCGTGCACCGCGGGCACGGACACGGCCGGGCGCTCGGCTCCGCCCTGCTCGGCGCGTCCGGCAAGCGGCTGCGGGTGTGGGCGCACGGCGGACACCCCGCCGCCCGGCATCTGGCCCAGGTGCTCGGCCTGACCCTGTTCCGTGAACTGCGCCAGATGCGGCGGCCGTTGACCGGCCTGGAGCTGCCCGACCCGAAGCTGCCGGAGGGCGTGAGTGTGCGCGCCTTCGTGCCCGGCAAGGACGACACCGCGTGGCTCACGGTCAACGCGGCCGCCTTCGCCCACCACCCCGAGCAGGGCTCGCTGACCCAGCGGGACCTCGACGACCGCAAGGCCGAGTCGTGGTTCGACCCGGCCGGCTTCTTCCTCGCCGAGCAGGGCGGCGAGTTGGTCGGCTTCCACTGGACCAAGGTGCACGCGGAGGAACAGCTCGGTGAGGTGTACGTCCTCGGCGTGCGCCCCGGCGAACAGGGCGGCGGCCTCGGCAAGTCCCTCACCACGATCGGCCTGCGGCACCTGGCCGCACAGGGGCTGCCCACGGCGATGCTCTACGTCGACGCCGACAACCAGGCAGCCGTGTCGGTGTACGAACGCCTCGGGTTCACGACGTACGAGACGGACCTGATGTACCGCACGGAGACCTGACGGAGAAGCCCTGACCGTGGGGGCGGCGTTCGTGGAGTGATGCCGCCCGGAGTGCCGCCGCGCCCGCCAGGAGCCACGTCCCTCGCTCGTGTCCCGCGGCCCGCCTGGGGTCGGTCGGTGGGACGGACAGCGCCCAGCGGCCGGGCAGCAACAGGGGCGCGAGAACGGCGGCCCCGAGCAGCGCGGCGTCGCCGAAGAGGCCGCCCCGGACGTCCACCCGCTGTCGTACGAGCAGGTCCCGCCCCCGCGCGGGGCCGCCCGCGAGGGTCTGCACCCGGTCCGTGACCCGCGCCCAGCCGGCGACGCGGGGCTGCCACTCGGCGAAGGCGCAGTACCGCACCTGCCCGCGCCGCACGCACGGCTGCACCTTCTCCGGCGTGACCGAGGCGCGGGTACGGGCCGCGGGCGTCCGCGCCGGCACCCCGCCGGTCTGCACGACCCCGCCCAGCACGGCCAGGGCCGGCGCACCGGCGAAGGCGGCCTGCACGGCCCGGCTCCGGCGGCCGCCCGAGACCAGCACCGCGAAGGCCGGCAGCACGGGCAGCACGCCGGTCCCGGTCCGCCGCGATGGCCCGCAGCAGCTCCCCGTCGCTTCTCTTCTCGCTCACGTCTCCTCATCGGACCGGGGCCCGCGATCGGTTCACGGATCCTCGATCGGTTCCACGGATCCTCGCTTGACTTCCCGGCCGGACTTGCACCACCCTTTCACTACTCAATTAGTGAAAGGGTGGTGAGGGCGTGGTCGAGTACCGCATCGACCGGCACAGCGGGGTCGCCACCTACGTCCAGATCGTCCAGCAGACCAAGCAGGCCCTGCGCATGGGCCTGCTGCGGCCGGGCGACCGGCTGCCCACGGCCCGTGAGGTCGTGGAGGCCACCGCGATCAACCCCAACACCGTCCTGAAGGCGTACCGGGAGCTGGAGCGCGAGGGACTGGTGGAGGCCCGGCGCGGGCTCGGCACCTTCGTCCGGCGCTCGCTCGGCGCCGCGACGGCCGACGCCGCGCTCCGCGCCGAGCTGGAGACCTGGACGGACCGGGCGCGCGAGGCGGGGCTGGACCGCGAGGACGTGGCCGCGCTCTTCACCGCCGTACTCGACCAGCGCTTCGCCGTGAACGGCACTCGGCGCGACACCGAGCAGACCGCGCACACCGAGCTCACCGAGAACTTGCAGGGAGACCCGTCATGACCGACACGGCGCTGAGGGCCGAGGCACTGGGGAAACGGTTCGGCCGGCGATGGGGGTCCCCCCGCTCGAGCGAAGTCGAGAGTGGGGGACGCTGGGCGCTGCGGGAGTGCGGCTTCCGGCTGCCCGCCGGACGGGTGTGCGCCGTCGTCGGCCCCAACGGCGCCGGCAAGTCGACACTGCTCGCGCTCGCCGCCGGGCTGCTCCCGCCCACCGAGGGCCGGCTGACCGTGCTCGGCACCAGCCCGGCGCAGGCCCGCCCCCGGGTCGGCTTCGTCGCCCAGGACAAGCCGCTGCACCCCCAGCTCACCGTCGCCGAGACGCTCCGCATGGGCGCCGACCTCAACCCCGGGCGCTGGGACGCGGCCGTCGCCGAGCGGGTCGTCGCGGGCGGCGCCCTCGACCCCGAGGCCCGTATCCGCACGCTCTCCGGCGGCCAGCGCACCCGCGTCGCGCTCGCGCTCGCCCTCGGCAAGCGGCCCGAACTGCTGCTCCTGGACGAGCCGATGGCCGACCTCGACCCGCTCGCCCGGCACGAGCTGATGGGCACGCTGATGGGCGACGCCGCCCAGCACGGCACCACGATCGCGATGTCCTCGCACGTGGTCGCCGAGCTGGAGGACTCCTGCGACCATCTGCTGCTCGTCGGCGACGGCCGGGTCCGGCTGGCCGGCGACATCGACGACCTGCGCTCCGCCCACCGCCGGATCACGGCCGAGGCCGGCGCCGGCCTCGGCCCGCACACCGTGGTCGAATCCCGCACCACCGGCCGCCAGCTCACCGCGCTGATCCGCCCGGCCGGACCGCTCGCCGACGAATGGCGCACCTCGGTGCCCTCGCTGGAGGAGCTGGTCCTCGCCCATCTGCGCAATCCCGGGGCCCCCGCCCTGGCCACGGCGGAAGCCGCCGAATCCACCGAAACCACCGAAGCCGTCACCGAGGAGAGTGCCGCGTGACTGTTCTGACCGGACCGGTCGACGCCGTAGCGACCGCCGGCAGGCCGCGCATGACCCGCTGGGTGGTGCGTCTGCACCGGCCCGCGGTGTTCGCGTGGGCGGGCCTGTTCGTCGTGGTCGCCGGCCTGCTGATCGCCCTGGCCGGCCCGTGGGCCGACGCGGCCGCCCAGGGCTGGCGTCACTACGACGCCTGCGACTTCGACCGGCCGTGCAGCTACGACCAGACCGCGATCCTGCGCTACAAGAGCTGGTACAACTACACGACCTTCGCCCTGAACGTGCTGCCCTTCCTGGTGGCCGCCTGGGCCGGGGCCGCGCTGACCGGCCGCGAGCTGGAGTCCGGCACGGCCGGGCTGGCCTGGACCCAGGGCACCTCACCGGCCCGCTGGCTCGCGGTCCGGCTGGCCGTCCCCGCCCTCGCCCTCACCGCCGGCACGAGCCTGCTGTGCTGGCTGCACCACCGCGCCTGGGCGGCGGGCCGGGGCCGTATCGACACGGCCAAGACCTGGTACGACGCCGGGACCTTCCACGCGAACGGGCCCACCACCGTCGCCCTGACCCTCGCCGGGCTCGCGGCCGGCGCCCTGGCGGGCCTGCTGCTCCGCCGTGCGCTGCCCGCGCTGGTCCTCGGCGCGGTGTTCATGTCGGGCGTCTGGGGTACGACCCAGCAGCTGCTGCCCCACCTGTGGCCCGCGGTCACCCGGACCGCCGCCAAGCAGCAGCAGCTCGACCTCGGTGCGGGCCTCGGCGTCGACCACGGCATGCTGACCAGCACCGGCGGCCACCTGCCGATGCCCAGCTGCGACTCCGAGGCGGCCTGCGACGCGGCCTACGCCAAGGCCGCCGGGTTCTACAACACCTACCACCCCTACTCCCACTACTGGCCCCTCCAGCTGACCACCAGCGCCCTGCTCCTGGCCGTGACGGGGCTGCTCGCCCTCGCGTGCTTCCGGGTGCTGCGGCGGCAGGTGTCGTAGGGAGCCGCCGGGCGGGGCGCTTCCCCCGGGAGCCGCCCCGCGATATCCCGCACGTCATGTCGCCGTAACCATTGATTCAGCCAGACTTGCGACGCTCGGCCAATGAAGCCCGCCGTGCCAGAGCCTTCGCCGCCCCCCGAGGGGGCCGCGCCGAACGGGGCCGTGACGCTCCCGCCCGCACGTTCCGACGCGCCCGTCACGCCGATGGCGCGGAAGAATGGGGTCATGAGTCAGCCAGACGCCCAGGCATCGGTCCAGCAGCAGCCCCCCGTGGGCTCCATCGCCGCGCACCGCCCGCACACCGTCGCCGCCACGGTCTCCGACCTGGAGCCCGACCTCGATGCCGACCTCGACGACTACGAGGAGACGCCGGGGGACGGCACCCCCCTGCCCGCGGGCCGGTTCCTGGACCGCGAGCGCAGCTGGCTGGCCTTCAACGAGCGCGTCCTGGAGCTGGCCGAGGACCCGAACACACCGCTGCTGGAGCGCGCCAACTTCCTCGCGATCTTCGCCAGCAACCTGGACGAGTTCTTCATGGTCCGGGTCGCCGGTCTGAAGCGCCGGATCGCCACCGGCGTCGCCACCCGTTCCGCGTCCGGGCTCCAGCCCCGTGAGGTCCTGGAGATGATCTGGGCCCGCTCGCGCGAGCTGATGGCCCGGCACGCCGCCTGCTACCACGAGGACGTCGCCCCCGCACTCGCGGAGGAGGGCATACACCTCGTCCGCTGGCAGGAGCTGACCGAGAAGGAACAGGCCAGCCTGTTCACCCTCTTCCGGCACCGGATCTTCCCCGTCCTGACCCCGCTCGCCGTCGACCCCGCGCACCCCTTCCCGTACATCTCGGGTCTCTCGCTCAACCTCGCGGTCGTCGTGCGCAACCCGGTCAGCGGCCACAAGCACTTCGCGCGCGTGAAGGTGCCGCCGCTGCTGTCCCGCTTCCTGGAGAGCAGCCCCGGCCGCTACGTCCCGGTCGAGGACGTCATCGCCGCGCACCTGGAGGAGCTGTTCCCGGGCATGGAGGTGCTGGAGCACCACGCCTTCCGGCTCACCCGCAACGAGGACCTGGAGGTCGAGGAGGACGACGCCGAGAACCTGCTCCAGGCCCTGGAGAAGGAGCTCATGCGGCGCCGCTTCGGGCCGCCCGTGCGCCTGGAGGTCGAGGAGTCCATCGACCGCGAGGTGCTCGACCTGCTGGTCCGCGAGCTCAAGATCTCCGAGGCCGAGGTCTATCCGCTGCCCGGCCCGCTCGACCTCACCGGCCTGTTCCGCATCCACGGCCTGGACCGGCCCGAGCTGAAGTACCCGAAGTTCATCGCGGGCACCCACCGTGACCTCGCCGAGGTCGAGTCGGCGTCGGCGCCGGACATCTTCGCCGCCCTGCGCCAGCGGGACGTGCTGCTGCACCACCCGTACGACTCCTTCTCCACCTCCGTGCAGGCCTTCATCGAGCAGGCGGCCGAGGACCCGGACGTCCTCGCGATCAAGCAGACCCTGTACCGCACCTCCGGCGACTCCCCGATCGTCAACGCGCTCATCGACGCCGCCGAGGCCGGCAAGCAGGTCCTCGTCCTGGTCGAGATCAAGGCCCGCTTCGACGAGCACGCCAACATCAAGTGGGCGAAGAAACTGGAGGAGGCCGGCTGCCACGTCGTCTACGGCCTGGTCGGCCTGAAGACGCACTGCAAGCTGTCCCTGGTGGTCCGCCAGGAGGGCGACACGCTGCGCCGCTACAGCCACGTCGGCACCGGCAACTACCACCCGAAGACGGCTCGCCTGTACGAGGACCTGGGCCTGCTCACGGCGGACCCGCAGGTCGGCGCGGACCTGTCCGACCTGTTCAACCGGCTGTCCGGCTACTCCCGCCGCGAGACCTACCGCCGTCTGCTGGTGGCCCCCAAGTCCCTGCGCGACGGCCTGATCTCCCGGATCGACAAGGAGGTCGAGCACCACCGCGCGGGCCGCCCGGCCTTCGTCCGCGTCAAGGTCAACTCGATGGTCGACGAGGCCGTCATCGACGCCCTCTACCGGGCCTCCCAGGCCGGCGTGCCGGTCGACGTCTGGGTGCGCGGCATCTGCGCGATCCGCCCCGGCGTCCCGGGCCTTTCGGAGAACATAAGGGTCCGCTCCATACTCGGCCGGTTCCTCGAACACTCGCGGGTGTTCGCCTTCGGCAACGGCGGGGAGCCCGAGGTGTGGATCGGCAGCGCCGACATGATGCACCGCAACCTCGACCGCCGGATCGAGGCCCTGGTCCGTGTCGTCGACCCGGCCCACCGGGCGGCCCTGAACCGGCTGCTCGACACCGGCATGTCCGACACCACGGCCTCCTGGCACCTCGGCCCCGACGGCGAGTGGACCCGGCACGCGACCGATGCGGACGGACAGCCCCTGCGCAACGTCCAGGAGATGCTCATAGACGCCCGGAGGCGCCGGCGTGGCACAGCAACACCTTGACCCGACGGACCCCGCGGCGGACGTGGCGACAGGAGAGTCCCTCGCGGCCTATCTGCGTGCCCAGGCCACGGAGTTCCTCCGCGCGCTGCGCCTGCACCGGGAGACCGGCGGCACCCATCAGGCCGGCGGCGCGGAGGAGCCGGTCGACGCGGCACGGCTGCTGCGCCGCTCGGCCCGCCGCATCAGCGGCAACCTGCACACCTTCCGGCCCCTCCTCGACCCCGACTGGTCCGAGGAGATGCGCCCCGAACTGGCCTGGCTGTCCGGCACGTTGGGCCTGGAGCACGCCTACGAGGCCCGGCTGGAACGACTGTTGCTGGCCCTGCACCGGCTGTCGGGGGCGACCGTGCTCCCGGCCCAGGCGGTGGACGCAGCCCTGGCCGCCGCACCGCTCCCGGGCGGCGGTCCGGCCGGGGCGACGGCCGCGCAGGAGCGCAGCAACCTCACCGTGGGCGCGGCCAAGGCGGGCGCCCTGCTGGAGCGCCAGCTGACCCTGGCCCGGACCCGGGCCCACTCGACCGCCCTCCAGGCACTGGGGTCCAGCCGCTTCCACGCCGTGGCCGACAAGGTCGCCGTACTCGCCAGCGAGGTGCCCCTCACCCTCACGGCCCCGACGACCGACCTGCGCCCGCCGGCAGCCGCTGCGGAGGAACGGCTGACGGCGGCCATCGGCGCGCTCCCCCTGGTCACCGCGGGCCACCCGTACAACGCGGAGGCCCTGGTCCACGGCCTGTCCCCGGACCTGTCACCGCACCCCCAGGACGGCCCCTGGCACCAGGTCCGGCTGCTGCTGCGCCTGCACCGGTACGCCCAGGAGGTGCTGCACGCGGGCGACCTGCCGGTGGACCTGCGGCTGCTGTCGGCGGGGCAGGCGCTGGACCGGCACCGGGACGCCTCGGAGGCGGCGGCCGCGGCGGCGCAGGCGGCCCGCACCCCGCGCATCGCGCCGGCGACGGCGTACGCGCTCGGGGTGCTCCACGCCGACCAGCGGCACGAGGTGGAGGCGGCCCGGTTCGCCTTCCAGCAGGCCTGGCAGAAGCAGACCGTCAGCGCACCCTGACATCCCGCTTGGAGGCGGTGTGAACGACACCTTGGTCCGGGCGGCCGGCTGTGTGCTCTGGCGCCGCTCGCCGGTCGCCGGGGACCTGGAGATCTGCCTGGTCCACCGGCCCAGGTACGACGACTGGTCCCACCCCAAGGGCAAGCTCAAGCGGGGTGAGGACACGCTCGCCGCGGCGCTGCGCGAGGTCGCCGAGGAGACCGGGTACACGGCCGAGCCCGGCGCCGAGCTGCCGGCCGTGCGCTATCTGGCCAACGGCCGCCCGAAACAGGTGCGTTACTGGGCGGCCCAGGCGGTGTCCGGCCGCTTCACGCCCAACGCCGAGGTCGACCGCATCCTGTGGCTCTCCCCCGCCGCCGCCCGCGACCGGCTCACCCAGCCGCGGGACCGGGACCTGGTGGCGGACGCCCTTCACGCACTGGCCGTGTGAGTCTCCGCGTCCGTACGGGCCTGGCTGCGGGCTCTGCGGGCCGGGCCGCGCCAGCCGCAGGCACAGCGGGCCACACAGAAGCGGCCCTGTTCCGTCGTAGAGGTGAGGTGCTCCCGCCGGACTCGCTCCGGCCCGTCCTGCTGCGCCACGCCGTCAACGGTACTCCTGCGCTTCCTTTACGCCTTCTGTGCGCCCGCCCTCACGCGTGACGGTGCCCCCCTACCCGTCGTTAACCGGAACGACTGGGGCCCGTGACGGACGTACCGGCTTGGGGGTAGGCAGGCGATGGATCGGCGGCAGCAACAGCACAGTCACCTGGGCGGAACGGTCGTCGCGGTCGGGGTCCTGCTCGGCCTCGCGGCGGGTACGACGGGCTGTTCGGACAGCCGGGCCGCCGCCGACGACGTGAAGGGCGCGGGCGATCCGGTCGCCCTGCTGCGACGGGCCGCCGACACCCTGGGCGGCGCGGGCACGTCGAAGGCCACCACCTCCATGGAGATGGCCACCGGCGGCACCCGGGTCACCATCCGCGGCAAGGGCGTCTACGACTACCGGCACCGGCTGGGCCGGCTCACCGTCGTCCTGCCCGAGGACCCCGCCGGCGCCGCCGAGCACCGGCCCATCACCGAACTGCTCGCCCCCGGCGCCCTGTTCATGAAGAACCGGGGCGCGGGCGTGCCCGCCGACAAGTGGGTGCGGGTGGACACCGCCTCCGTCTCCGACGGCAACCTGGTGACCGGCGGCGCGACCGACCCGTACGCGGCGGCCGAGGTGCTGCGCGGGACCCGTAGGGCGGCCTACGCGGGCCGCACCGAGGTCGGCGGCACGCCCGTACGGCACTACCGGGGCACCGCGAACCTGGCCGACGCGGCCCGCAGCGCCTCCGCCGCGAACCGGGCGGCACTGGGCGCGGCGGCGAAGGGGTTCGCCACGGCCGAGGTGCCGTTCGACGTCTATCTCGACGACCAGGGCCGGATCCGCAAGCTCCGGCAGCGCTTCAGCTTCGTCAACGGCCTGCAGAAGACCCCGGTGGCGGTCGCCTCGACGACGCTGCTGTACGACTTCGGCACCCCGGCCGACGTGCGACTGCCGCACGCGCAGGACATCTACGCCGGCCGGATCGCGGAGGAGGCCGGCACCGGAACCGATGAGAACAAGCCATCCCAGAAGCCCGCACGAGAGCCCTCGAACTAGCCCGGTGGGCCATCCGCGGACTAGCCCGTCCGTGCCATGCGCGGTGTGTAGAGCGCTGCCTACTCTAGGGAATGGGTGACGGCAGAGAAGAGGTGAGGCGGGTGGCTCCGGTCGGCGGGACGGCGGTTCAGGACCACGTGGCCCTCGCCGAGATCGAGCTGTGCGGAGAGCTGATCATCGCGGCCTCGGCCGCCGAGGACCGGCTCAGCCTGGAGAGCATCGACGAGGTGCTGCGGGTGTACGAGGAGCGGGAGAACTAGCCGCTCGGACGCCCGCTCATATGCGCGTTCGGGTACGCGCTCAGGTACGCAGGAGGCGGCCGATCGCCTTCGTCGCCTCGTCCACCTTCGCGTCGATCTCGTCGCCGCCCTTGAGCGCCGCGTCGGCCACGCAGTGCCGCAGGTGCTCCTCCAGCAGCTGGAGCGCGAAGGACTGGAGGGCCTTGGTGGAGGCCGAGACCTGGGTGAGTATGTCGATGCAGTACGTGTCCTCGTCCACCATCCGCTGCAGCCCGCGGATCTGCCCCTCGATCCGGCGCAGCCGCTTGAGGTGCTCGTCCTTCTGCTTGTGGTAGCCGTGCGTGGCGGGGGCGTCGTGGCAGGTGCCCTCGGTGGTCGCGCCCTCGGCGGGGGCCGTGGCGCCGGCCTCGGTCGTCGTCATCGCTGGCCTCCGTCCGGACCAAGATCCAGGTCACGATCTTGGTCACAATTGCGTTCACATACCCCTAGTGGGTATATGGTAACGAATTTTGCTGGGTATGGGGCCCTTGGTACGCCCCTGTGCTGATCACTGTGCCTGATGGGCGACACTGGGATGCGGCCCGATAGCCGTGGCCGGATGATGCGCCTAGCATCAGCCTGACCGAAACCGAAGCACCCCGAGGACCCCACGTGCGCTTTCGTCTGACCCCCAGGGAGACGAGCTTCTACGACATGTTCGCCGCATCCGCGGACAACATCGTCACGGGCTCGAAACTCCTGATGGAACTGCTCGGGGCGGACGGACCTGCCCGAGCCGAGATCGCAGAGCGTATGCGGGCCGCGGAACACGCGGGTGACGACGCCACTCACGCGATCTTCCACCAGCTGAACTCCTCGTTCATCACGCCGTTCGACCGCGAGGACATCTACGCCCTCGCCGGATCCCTCGACGACATCATGGACTTCATGGAGGAAGCCGTCGACCTGGTCGTCCTCTACAACGTCGAGGAACTGCCGAAGGGCGTCGAGCAGCAGATCGAGGTGCTGGCCCGGGCGGCCGACCTGACGGCGGAGGCGATGCCGAACCTCCGCACGCTGGACAACCTCACCGAGTACTGGATCGAGGTCAACCGACTGGAGAACCAGGCGGACCAGATCCACCGCAAACTGCTCGCCCACCTCTTCAACGGCAAGTACGACGCGATCGAGGTGCTCAAGCTCAAGCAGATCGTGGACGTCCTGGAAGAGGCGGCGGACGCGTTCGAGCACGTGGCGAACACGGTGGAGACCATCGCCGTCAAGGAGTCCTGAGGCGTCGATGGACACCTTCGCCCTCATCGTGACCATTCTGGTCGCGCTCTTCTTCACGTACACGAACGGCTTCCACGACTCCGCGAACGCCATCGCGACGTCGGTGTCGACGCGGGCCCTGACCCCGCGGGCGGCCCTCGCCATGGCCGCCGTGATGAACCTGGCCGGCGCCTTCCTGGGCTCCGGCGTCGCCAAGACGGTCTCCGAGGGCCTCATCGAGACGCCCAGCGGCGGGACCGGCATGGGCATCCTCTTCGCGGCCCTGATCGGCGCGATCGTCTGGAACCTCGCCACCTGGTACTACGGCCTGCCGTCCTCCTCCTCCCACGCCCTGTTCGGCGGTCTGGTGGGCGCGGCGCTGGCGGGCGGTACCGGTGTGCACTGGAACGGCGTGGTGGACAAGATCATCATCCCGATGGTCCTGTCCCCGGTGGTCGGCCTCATCGTCGGCTACCTGTTCATGCTGGCGATCATGTGGATCTTCCGCCGGGCCAACCCGCACAAGGCCAAGCGCGGCTTCCGTATAGCGCAGACGGTCTCGGCCGCGGGCATGGCCCTCGGCCACGGCCTCCAGGACGCCCAGAAGACCATGGGTGTGGTGGTGATGGCCCTGGTGATCTCCGGCAACGAGACCTTCGGCGACCCGATCCCGGTCTGGGTGAAGATCGTCTCGGCGGTGATGCTGTCGCTCGGCACCTACGCCGGCGGCTGGCGCATCATGCGCACCCTGGGCCGCAAGATCATCGAGCTGGACCCCCCGCAGGGCTTCGCCGCGGAGGCCACCGGCGCGTCGATCATGTTCGGCACGGCGTTCCTCTTCAAGGCACCGATCTCCACGACCCACGTCATCACCTCGGCGATCATGGGCGTCGGCGCGACGAAGCGCGTCAACGCCGTCCGCTGGGGCGTGGCCAAGAACATCGTCCTGGGCTGGTTCATCACGATGCCGGCCGCCGCACTGGTCGCCGCGCTGGCCTTCGGCGTGGTCAAGCTGGTGGCGCTGTAGCCCCTTCACTTCGCCCACCCACCCACCCGTCTCGGCCCGCTGAAAAGCGAGGCAGGAGGCGGGTGGGTTGTTCTATCGGGGTACGGCGTCAGTCGGCGTACTGCGGGTAGTAGGTGCGCTTCGGGGCGCAAGCTGTTCTCCAGCGAGATCCTTGCGGCCGAGGACTGCCTGGACATACTCCGGCGTCTGTAGAAGGCCCGGTACGAGCGCGGGTTGAA
The DNA here is from genome assembly GCF_001866675.1 of Streptomyces sp. MUSC 14. NCBI lineage: Bacteria > Bacillati > Actinomycetota > Actinomycetes > Kitasatosporales > Streptomycetaceae > Streptomyces > Streptomyces sp. MUSC 14. The sequence goes on along the minus strand of NZ_MLYN01000082.1, from coordinate 30,313 downwards.
AGAGGCGCAGCAGAGTCGTACGAGATTCGATCGCCTGGATCTGCTGTTGCTTCCGGTGGTATCCGAGCCGCCGGTACAGGCGCCAGGCCGTCGCCTCGGTCGCCGCTGCCCGAGCCACCGACATGTACTCGGCCTTGATGTCTTCGGAAACCCCCACGGCGGTCAGGATCTGTTCGACGTCCACGACGCTCGGCATGACGGCGCCGTTCTCGATTTTGGACAGCTTGGAACTGGACATAGCCGCGCTGCGGGCAACGGTCTTGGCTTCCTTTCCGGATGCCTGCCGCAGCGCCCGCAGCGCGGACCCCAGCTCAGCCTTGTTCACTCCCCGTGCCGTGCCCACCATTCCGTGAACGGCACGGCATGCGCGAGTGCCGTATCCCGGTAGGCCCGGAAATCGGCCAACCGCTCCTCCTCCGCGAATTCGCTCCCGAGGTACTTCCCGGCATCGTCGTACGCCATCACCGCCGCAGCCGCACTGTCGAACATCCAGAAGTCGGGTGCGTCGGGAATGGGGTTCGCCTGTTCGGTCGTGTCGATGATGAAGAACTCTTCGCCGACCGTCATGTTGCGCCGATACCCCCAGGACAGCTCGAACCGTAGATAGTCCGTGAGCGGGCGGGACAGAATGTGCACGCGATACACACGCTTACCGGCCTTGGTAGCGTCCCCGACTGTGGTCAGCCACTCTGCCGTCCGGTACGACTCGGGCTGCTCCCGCCCGGCCAGGAAGGCCTGGTAGGCGCCGACTCCTCCCGACTGGCTGTAGTCGTCCAACGTCTCCAGTCGGAACGCTTCGCGCTCGAACGCGGTGAACCACTCCCCCAACGTCAGACTAGATGAGGTCACCACGGACAGCCTTTCGGATCAGTTCTACAGGGATTTCGACGAGGGCTTCGTGCGCCGGGATCTCCCTACCGTGGTCGGCCAGAAGACCTCCCTGCACAACTAAAGTCCCCCGGTCGGTGGCGTACAGCGTCGGGCAATCGCCGTCGTCGCACTCACCCACCAGTCGAATCAGCTTCACCACCACGGGCTCCTCCCAGACGTGGACAGGTCGTCACTGATCGTCCCGACCGTGTCGTGCATTCGGCAAGAGTTCCTGGTTTCCGCTTCTGGAAACCGTCAACACGAAGCGAACGGGCCTCCGGCTTCCGCCGCGTGCGAGAGGAAGTCCGTCCAGGGGGAGGGGATTGACACGTGCCGTGCTTGCTTGACGCTGGATGAGGTGGCGCCGGAGATGGTGGATCAGGTCAGCTGGTAGTCCGCGTGCGGCACTGCTAGGGACCAGACGGAGTCGAACGCGCTCGCACACAGCTTCACCACGGCCGGATCGTCAGTGAACTCCTCGTCTTCCAGAGCGAGTTCACCGTCTCCAGCGAAATGGTGGAACACCACTGAGCTGTCATCGAAGAGCCAGAAGTCGTTGCCCGGCAGAGCGAGCCCGGAGGCACGGCGGCGAGGCAACCAGCGAACCTGCTCGCCCGCGGCGAGGGTGGGACCGGTCAGGTGGTGCTCGAAGCTGATGTAGTCCGACACCGGCTCCGACACGATCCGCGCCCTCCGTACATCGACCCCCTGGCCCACCAGATCGGCGATCAGTCGCAACCACGGCCGACGCTCGGGGTCACTGTCGGCCGGGTTGTTCCTGACGCCCTGCTGCCAGGCAACGAAACGGGGATCGGAACGCATGTAGCCGTCGCGCATCTCCAGGTGCACGGCGGCACGGGTACAGCGCCGAAGCCGTTCCTCAAGCGTCGGCATCGCCACCGCTGTTCACCTCCAGAAAGAACTGCACCATGCGTCGGGGGATCTCTACGACGTCTTCGTGACCGGGCAGATCCAACTGCGAGCGCCTGTCCTCATCGGTCACCTTCCAGCCCTGGACCAGGTAGGTGTCCTTCTCATCGTCGAGATACACGGTCGGCGACTTGCCCTCAGGACTCTCGGGGTCCTTGCCCAGCTTGCGCAACGTCATGCCTGGCCTCCTTTGACCGTGATGGGCGATCACTGGAACGAGCTTGCAGGCCAGGACGCCGCCACCACCACGAACTTGCACGAACTTCTACGAGGCTCCGCCTCCTGCCGCGTAGCGGATGAACTCCGTCCAGGTGTAGGAGGGGATGGTGAGCTGGAGGTCGCCGGTGTTCTTCGAGTCGCGGATGTGGATCGCGGTGGGGGTGGTGGCTATCTCGACGCAGTTCGAGCCGTCGGGACTGTAGGTGGATTTCCGCCAGGTGAGGGATGGCATGGTTACTCCTTCACAGGTCCTGGATGCGGTGGCTGACGAAGTCGCGCGTCCTGGCGCGGCTGAGCGCACAGGACTCCATGCGGTTCAGCACCGCGCGGTACTTGTTCAACTGAGCTTCGGCATCGATGAATTCACAGGCACCGTGGTAGGAGTCCAACTGGACGGTGTCGAGCTGTGGGACAGGGCCCTCTACGTAGTCGAAGGGCTGACCGGTGGCCGGGAAGTGGTCCGCCTCGAAGGGGATCACCCGCACGGTGACATGCGGCAGTTCACTCATGTCGAGCAGGTGCTTGAGCTGGCCACGAACCACGGCGGGGCCACCGAAGTTCATGCGGAGTGCCGTCTCATGAATGATCGCCGTATACGGAGGCGGATCTGCCTTGTGCAGAACCCCCTGCCGTTTCATTCGGTGGGTAAGACGGTGTTCGATCTCGTACTGGCGCATCGGCGGCGCCGCCGACTGGAAGAGAGCGCGGGCGTGATCGGTCGTCTGGAGCAGCGCCGGGATATGGATCATCAGCGCCACCCGAAGCGCGGACGCGTAATGTTCCAGCTCCGCCAGATCGACCAGAGCCACCGGCACGTGCCCGCGGTACTCCTCCCACCAGCCACGGGCACGCCGTCCTGTCATCGCGGCAAGAGCGTCGATGAGTGCTTCGTCCACGCAGTCGTAAACATGGACCATGGAGCGCAGCCAGTCGGCGCTGATGGGAGTGCGGCCGGTCTCGATCATGCTTACGCGCGCTTGGTTGACGCCTAGGAGTTCGGCGGCGCCGGTAGCGGTGAGTCCTGCTCGCTCCCGGAGTTTGCGCAGCTCTGCGCCCAGCCGGCGCTGTCGGAGCGACGGACTGTTGGTGGGCGGCACGGAGTCTCCTTCCTGGCCGCGGCGCGGCGTAACGCTCCCTCACACGAGTGAAGAGTCGACGGATCTTACCTATTACGTTAGATGCATCTAACCATCTGCTCTACCGTAATCACGTACCGCTCAACTCCCTCCACCTCTAAGCCGGAAGCGCACCTCCCCAGGCAGAGCCACCGCCGGGCGGAGTCGTTGAGCGAGCCCGAAGTCCCTTCTCTCGACGGAGGTTTTTATGGGCACCGTATCCCTGCCCGACACCTGGGTGTACGCCCTTCGCCTGCCCCACGATCCCCGCGCGGCACGCGTCGCACGTACGACCGTGCGGGCCGTCCTGAACGGGCACGGCAGACACGAAGTCCTGGACCGGGTCGCATTGTTGACGTCCGAGCTGGTCGGCAACGCCTATCAGCACACCAACGGCCCCGCCTCGCTACGGCTCACCGCGCTCGCCGACGGCCGGATTCGGATCGGAGTGTGGGACAGGCACCCGAACATCCCCGCCCCCTTCGGGGAGCCGCCCTGGGATCGGGTTCCGCCCGCGCCGGTTGACGCCGAAGAGGGGCGCGGGCTGCGCCTCGTACAGGAATGCGCCGACTCCTGGGGTGGGTGGTCCCTCGGGGACAGTCCGCTGGACCGAGGCGCCGGGAAGCTGCTGTGGTTCGAGGTGGGTGTCTGACAGCACCTTCCCGGCCGACCGAGTCGGGCGGGAAGGTGGGCGGAAGAGGCGGCCGACGCGAACGCGGTGGGCCCGCCCCCGGGAGCCAGGGGCGGGCCCTTTTGCGTCCTCGCGGTGGCACCGCCATGCAGCACCGCGAGGGGTCTATGACACCGGCGTCGGCTCAGCCGAAGCGGCCGGAGATGTAGTCCTCCGTGGCCTGGACCGACGGGTTGGAGAAGATCCGCTCCGTGTCGTCGATCTCGATCAGCCGGCCCGGCTGGCCGACCGCGGCCAGGTTGAAGAAGGCCGTACGGTCCGAGACACGCGCCGCCTGCTGCATGTTGTGCGTCACGATGACGATCGTGAAGCGCTCCTTCAGCTCGCCGATCAGGTCCTCGATGGCGAGGGTGGAGATCGGGTCCAGGGCGGAGCAGGGCTCGTCCATCAGCAGGACCTTCGGCTCGACCGCGATGGCGCGGGCGATGCAGAGGCGCTGCTGCTGGCCGCCGGAGAGGCCGGAGCCCGGCTTGTTCAGGCGGTCCTTGACCTCGTTCCAGAGGTTGGCGCCCTTGAGCGACTTCTCGACGATGTCGTTCAGCTCGGACTTCTTGAAGCTGCCGTTGAGGCGCAGACCCGCCGCCACGTTGTCGAAGATCGACATCGTGGGGAAGGGGTTGGGGCGCTGGAACACCATGCCGACCTCGCGGCGGACGGACACCGGGTCGACGCCCGCGCCGTACAGGTCCTCGTCGTCCAGCAGCACCTTGCCCTCGACACGGCCGCCCGGGGTGACCTCGTGCATACGGTTCAGGGTGCGCAGGAACGTCGACTTACCGCAGCCGGAGGGGCCGATGAACGCCGTCACCGAGCGCGGCTCGACGGTCATCGAGATGTCCTCGATCGCCTTGTGGGAGCCGTAGTAGGCGGTCAGACCGCTTACGTCGATTCGCTTGGCCATTACTACTTCACTACTTCCAGGTCTGGGGGTCAGCGACCGGTCTTCGGGGCCTTCCAGCGGGCGATGCCGCGGGCCACCAGGTTGAGGATCATCACGAAGGCGATCAGCGTGAGCGAAGCCGCCCAGGCGCGGTCGTAGGCCGCGGTCGAACCGGAGCTGTTCGCGTACTGCTGGTAGATGTACAGCGGCAGCGCCTGCTGGGCACCCGAGAACGGGTTGTTGTTGATGAAGGAGTTGCCCCACACCAGCAGCAGGATCGGCGCCGTCTCGCCCGCGATACGGGCGATCGCCAGCATGATGCCCGTGGTGATGCCGCCGATCGAGGTCGGCAGGACCACCTTCAGGATGGTGCGCCACTTGGGCACGCCGAGCGCCAGGGACGCCTCGCGCAGCTCGTTGGGTACGAGCTTGAGCATCTCCTCCGTCGAGCGGACCACGACCGGCATCATCAGGATGGCCAGGGCCAGCGAGCCGGCGAAGCCGAAGGGCTGCATGTCGAACATCAGCATCAGGCTGAGGATGAACAGACCCGCGACGATCGACGGGATACCGGTCATCACGTCGACGAAGAAGGTGACCGCCTTGGCCAGACCGCCACGGCCGTACTCCACCAGGTAGACGGCGGTGAGCACACCGATCGGGGCGCCGATCAGGGTGGCGAGACCGACCTGCTCCAGGCTGCCGATGATGGCGTGGTAGATACCGCCGCCCGGCTCGGAGTCGGCGACGACGCCCATGGAGTGCGTCAGGAAGTAGGGGTCGAGGACCTTCACACCGCGCTTGACGGTGGTCCAGATCAGCGAGACCAGCGGGATGACGGCGAGCAGGAAGGCCACCCAGACCAGGGAGGTGGCGATGCGGTCCTTGGCCTGCCGCTTGCCCTCGACCTTGGTCGCGATGGCGAACGTGGCGAAGAGGAACAGCAGTGCGGCGATCAGGCCCCACTCGACCTTGTTGCTCATCCCCGCGCCCGCGCCGATGCCCACGGCGACCACGACGGAGCCGGCGGCGATCGCCCAGGGCGACCACTTCGGCAGACGTGCGCTGCGCAGGCTGTGGGGCAGCTTGTCGGTGACGGCTGCGGTGCTCATGCGTTGGCCCCCGAGTACTCCTTGCGGCGGGCGATGATCGCGCGGGCCGCGCCGTTGACCAGCAGGGTGATGACGAACAGGACGAGGCCGGAGGCGATGAGCGCGTCACGGCCGTCCTGCGTGGCCTCGCCGAACTTGCTGGCGATGTTCTGGGCGAAGGTGCCGCCGCCCGGGTCGAGCAGGCTGGACTGGATGTCGAACGTCGGCGAGAGCACGGTGGCGACGGCCATCGTCTCGCCGAGGGCGCGGCCGAGGCCGAGCATGGAAGCCGAGATCACGCCGGAGCGGCCGAAGGGGAGGACCGCCATGCGGATCACTTCCCAGCGCGTGGCGCCGAGGGCGAGCGCTGCTTCCTCGTGCATCTGCGGGACCTGGCGGAAGACCTCGCGGCTCACGTTGGTGATGATCGGCAGGATCATGATCGCGAGCAGGATGCCGACGGTGAGCATCGAACGGGGGGCGCCGCCCTGCCAGGAGAAGATCCCGGTCCAGCCGAGGTAGTCGTTGAGCCAGCCGAACAGGCCGTTCATGTGCGGTACGAGGATCAGGGCGCCCCACAGGCCGTAGACGATGGACGGCACGGCGGCGAGCAGGTCGATCACGTAGGCGACGGGACCGCTCAGCCTGCGCGGGGCGTAGTGGGTGAGGAACAGCGCGATCGCGACCGCCACCGGCACGGCCAGGGCCATGGCGATCACCGAGGAGACCACGGTGCCGAAGGCCAGGACGGCGATGCCGAACGACGGCGGGATGAGGTTGGTGTTCCACTCGAAGGTGGTCAGGAAGTTCCCGTGGTCCTTGCTGATCGCGAGGGACGCGCGGTAGGTGAGGAAGACCGCGATCGCGGCCATGATCACCAGCAGCAGGATGCCCGAGCCGCGGGACAGGCCGAGGAAGATGCGGTCACCGGCGCGGTTCGCGCCGCGCGGCTTGCTCTTCTGGCCGGTCGTGGCCGGCTGGGGGGCGGGGGGAGATGCGTCAGTTGTCTTGGTCGATATGTCCATCGGGTTCTCCGGTCTGCGGAGCCGCGCACCCGGTGGGGTGCGTGGCTCGTGGCGGCGGTGCACCGGACGGTGCGGCCCGGTCCCGCGGGGAGGCGGGAGAAACCGGGCCGCACTCTCGGATCAGGTCAGCTCAGGCCCGCGATGGTGGTGCGAACCTTGCCGATGATCTCGTCGGGCATCGGCGCGTAGGCGATGCCGCTGAGGATCTTCTGGCCGTCCTCGGACGCGATGTAGTTGAGGAAGGACTTGACGGTGGGCAGGGTGTCGGCCTTGTTGCCCTTGTCGCAGGCGATCTCGTACGTCACCAGGGTGATCGGGTAGGCGCCGTCGGCCTTGGTGTTGTAGTCGAGCTTCAGGGCCAGGTCCTGGCCGGTGCCGACGACCTTGGCGGCGGCGATGGCCTTGGTGGCGCTGTCGGTGCTCGGGGCGACCGGCTGGGCGGCACCCGTGGCGATGCTGGCGGCCTTGATGCCGTCACCGACGTAGGAGAGCTCGAAGTAGCCGATGGCGCCGTTGGTCTGCTTGACCTGCTGGGCCACACCGGAGGACTGGGCGGCGGACTGACCGCCGGAGGCCTGCCAGGTCTTGCCGCCCGAGTACTTCCAGTTCTCCGGGGAGGCGGCCTTCAGGTACTTGGTGAAGTTGTCCGTGGTGCCGGAGTCGTCCGAGCGGTGGAAGGCCTGGATCTTCAGGTCGGGGAGCTTCGCCTTCGGGTTCAGCTTCGCGATCGCCGGGTCGTTCCAGTTCTTGATCTTGCCGTCGAAGATCTGGGCGAGGGTCGGGGCGTCGAGGACGAGGTTGTCCACGCCGTTCAGGTTGTAACCGATGGCGATGGCGCCGCCGACCATCGGGAGGTCGATGCCCTGGCCGCCGCTGGAGCAGACCTTCTTGGAGGCGGTGACCTCCTCGGGCTTCAGCGCGGAGTCCGAGCCGGCCCACGGGATCTGGCCCTGGGTGAACGCGGTGACACCGGCGCCGGAGCCGCCGGCCTTGTAGTTGATCTGCACGCCACAGGCCTGGGAGAAGTTCTTCACCCAGGCGTCGATCGCGTTCTTCTGCGCGGAAGAGCCGTCCGACAGCAGCTGGCCCTTGGCGCCGTCACACTTGATCGCGGAGGTGTTGGTGGACGACGACGGGTTGCCCGACGCGTTCGAACCGCCACCGGTGTTGTCGGAGCCGCACGCCGTCAGGGCCAGGGCGCCGGAGACGGCGATCGCGCCGAGGGAGATGGCGCGGAGCCGGTTCTTGCGCTGAAGCATCACTTTCGGGAGTTCCTTCCAGGAGCCGCCGCGGACGGCGGCGTGCGAGGGTGTGAGACGCGGAAGCTCAGCGCATCCATGGCCGCACTCCGCATCGGGTACGGCCGAAATTAGGCAGAACAGGTGAAGCCGCCGATGGCCCGAAGTGAACGCGGGGTGAACCCCTGCCATCGGCCTGGTTAGGTCACGGAATGCTTACGGGGAGAGCACGCGCCGGTCCCGACGGCAGGGTTACACCCACGCGTCTTCGGCGTTCGATTCCCTGTGTGCGAACTGTTACGAACTTTCCCGTCCGGCATGCCGTCTCACACCGGGAAGGACCAAGGGGGTCCGGGGGGACTGGGGAAAGGCAAGAGACGACGATGGGCATGGAACGCCGTACGTTCATCGCGGGCGGCGCGGCCGCACTGACCGCGACCGCACTGACCGGGTGCAGCACGGGCTCGGGTACGACCGCAACCGCGGGAAACACGAGTTCATCGTCGCGCACGGCGCTGATGACCACCAGCCAGAGCGCCGCCGCGAACTGGACGGCCCTCGCCCACGACCTGGACGGCACCCTGGTCCGCCCCGGCGACGCGGCCTGGAAGACGGCGCACCAGCTCTACAACACGCGCTTCGACACCCTGGAGCCCGCCGCCGTCGCCTACGTCGCACACGCCGACGACATACGCACCACCCTCGCCTACGCCCACTCACACGGCATCCGGGTCTCCATACGCAACGGCGGGCACTCCTACGCCGGCTACTCCTCGGGCACGGGCCGCCTCATCCTCGACGTGTCGAAGCTGAACCGCATCCGGGTCAGCGGCGGCCAGGCGGTCGTCGGCGCCGGCTCCAAGCTGATCGACGTCTACCGGGCGCTCGCGGCCAAGGGCGTGACCATACCCGCGGGCTCCTGCCCCTCGGTCGGCGTCTCCGGCCTGGTGCTCGGCGGCGGCCACGGCGTGGCCTCCCGCGCCTACGGCCTGACCTGCGACAACCTCACCCAGGCGACCGTGATCACGGCGGACGGCACCCAGGTCACGGCGAACGCGTCGTCCCACTCCGACCTCTTCTGGGCGCTGCGCGGCGCGGGCAACGGCAACTTCGGTGTCGTCACCGAGCTCCAGTTCAGGACCCACGCGGCGCCGCAGGCGGTCACGGCGTACATGACCTGGCCGTGGTCGAAGGCGGCGGCGGTCCTGAAGGCCTGGCAGGAGTGGGGCCCGACCCAGCCCGACGAGATCTGGTCCTCCCTCCACCTGGAGTGCTCCCCGGGCCGCACGCCGAGCATCTCGGTGGCCTGCTTCTCGATGGGAACGTACGGCGAGCTCCAGAACGCCGTGGACCGCCTCGCCCACCTGGCCGGCGCGAACGCCTCCTCGGTCACCCTGCGCCGCAAGGGCTACGAGGAGGCGATGGAGGCCTACGCCGGCTGCACCTCCTTCTCCTCCGACGCCCAGTGCCACCTGCCGGGCTCGACCCCGGGCCGCTCCCCGCAGGGTGCCCTCGGCCGGGAGACGTACGCGGCCCGCTCCGACTTCTTCGACCGCTCCCTGTCCGCGGCGGGCATCCAGACGGTGCTGCGGCAGATCGCCTCGGTCCGGGGCGGCGCGGGCAGCATCGCCTTCACGGCCCTCGGCGGCGCGGTCAACCGCGTCAGCCCCACGGCGACGGCCTTCGTCCACCGCCGCTCGCGCATGCTGGCGCAGTACATCGCGTCCTGGGGCGCGGGCGCCTCCGGCAGCGCGGCCCAGTCCTGGCTGACGTCGGCGCACGGCGCCATGCAGCCGTACGCCTCGGGCGCCGCGTACCAGAACTACACGGACCCGACCCTGAGCAACTGGCGCAAGGCCTACTACGGGGACGCGGCGAGCCGCCTGGTCAAGGTGAAGCAGAGCTACGACCCGCAGCGCTTCTTCTCCTACGCGCAGGGCGTCTGACGAAGCCCGAGCGGGATCCGGATCCGGCCACTAGGCCGCCAGATCCCGCTCCTCGTTCTCCAGGGACGGGCGGGCGCCCGGCACCAGCGCGCGGTCCTGCCCGCACCCCCGCGCGGCCCGGCTCCGCACGATCCACCCCGCGCGCGGCGACCGCTCCACCGCGCGCGTCAGCGGGGTGAGCAGCGCCATGGCCGCCGGGGACAGCAGCAGGGCGACGGCCGTGCCGAGGGCGAAGCCGCCGACGACGTCCGTCGGATAGTGCACACCCATGTACACCCGGCAGAAGCCTTCCAGCAGCGCGAGCCCGATCCCCGCGACGCCGAAGCGGCGGTTGGCGACGAACAGCCCGACGCCGAGGGCCATGGTGATGGTGGCGTGGTCGCTGACGAAGGAGAAGTCGGTCTTGCCGGGGACGAGGACGTCGAGCCCCTGGTGATCGACGAAGGGCCGGGGCCGTCCCACGAACCCCCGGATGGGGATGTTGACGAGTACGGCGAGGCCGGCGGCGAGCGGCGCCCACACCAGTGCGGCGACGGACGACACGGCGTCCTCCCCGCCCCGGCGCCGCACTGACCACCAGCACCACAGCACCAGCAGCACCATGGCGAGCAGCAGCCCGTACTCCCCGACGAACGCCATCGCCCGGTCGAACCAGCGCGGAGCGTCCTTGGCCAGGCCGTTGATGTCGTAGAGCAGGCCGACGTCGGGGTTCGATCCGGATTCGGCGAGTACAGCCATGGTGCTGTGGCCCCTTCGTCGTCTACCGGACGCACCTCATGTGCGCCGCTCCTGCCCCCCGTGGTGCGTAGATCCGCTTCCGCTGCTCGTCCGCTCGGCTACGTCAACAGGAACGCACAGCCCTCCCCAATACGTTCCACTCTCCACTGAAAGATCACGCAGACGTTATCGAAGAGAGACTCGTCTTCGCAGCTCAGGGGGTGGGTTCACGCTCCGTTTCACACCGCCGTGGGGAGCGCTTTTGCGCCATCCGCGGTGACACGGGTGGCGCCGAAGTAGTCACGCGTGTCGATGGGATCGAACCGGATCACCGCACCCGTCCGCGGTGCGTCGATCATGTACCCGCCGCCGACGTAGATCCCCACGTGATGGATGGCCCGCGAGTCACTGGGATCGGTGGAGAAGAACACCAGGTCACCCGGGAGCAGTTGATCCCGCGACGGATGCGGCCCGGCGTTGTACTGATCGTTGGCGACGCGCGGCAAGGTGATCCCGACCTTGGCGTACGCGGCCTGCGTCAGCCCCGAACAGTCGAACCGCCCACCCTGCTCGGCGGTCCCCTCCCCACCCCACAGATACGGCGTCCCGAGCTTGCTCTGCGCGAACGTGATGGCTTCGGCGGCTTGTTGGCTGGGGTCGATACGGGTGACGGGGGCGGCGAAGCTCTGCGACAGGCTGCGGATGCGCTTGACGTAGTCCTGCGTCTCGCTGATGGCCGGCACCCCGCCGGCCTTTATCACCCGGTACGCACCGGCGTTGTAGGCCGCGAGCATGTTGTCGGAGACGTCGCCCGGCACGTTCTTCACGTCCTTGGCCAGCTGGCAGTCGTACGACGCCGCCGAAGGGATCGCGTCGCCCGGGTCCCAGACGTCCCGCTTGCCGTCGCCGTCGCCGTCGATGCCGTAGATGGCCCACGTGCCGGGGATGAACTGCGCGATGCCCTGTGCGTTCGCCGGGCTGACGATGGTCGGATTCCAGCCGCTCTCCTGGTACAGCTGGGCGGCGAGCAGCGCCGGGGTGAGCTGCGGGCACAGGTTGCCCCACTTCTGCACGAGCCCCTGGTACGCGGCTGGTACGGCGCCCTTGGCCAGCGCCCGGCCTGCCGAGGCCACCCCTCCCGCGAGGTTCCCGGCGACGACGTAGACCCCGACCACGAGCAGCGCGACGAAGCTCATGCCGAGCCCGACGGCCGCCCCACCGAACACCCATACCTTCCGCACGGTTCAACTTTCCCCCATGTCCGCGCGGTTCAAGGCTCTTTTTGCGTGATGTGGCGTCATTTCACGGTGAAGCCCTGGCACATGATGCTGGTGTAGTCGCTGGGCGTGCGGATGTGGAACCACTGCACGGTCCAGTCGCCGGGGTCGTTGACGAGCGGGATGGCGGGCCAGGTCTTCTTCCCGTCCGGCGACCAGTTGCGGAAGTCGGCCGGGTAGGTGAGGTACTTCCAGGCGGACGGGTCGCCGCTGTTGAGGTCGACGGGCTTGCTGGTGTAACCCAGCGTCGCGCTCTGCGTGAGCGCCCCGACAGGGGGTTTGCCAGTGGTGGGGTCGATGCTGTGCGGCGGTTTGACGCTGACGGTCACGTAGTACGGGGTGCGGGCCCCGGATCCCCCGGTGGTCTCGGTGTAGAGCTTGTTCCAGAACCCGATCTGCACCTTGTGGCCGAACACCGGACGCAAGCCGCTCCTGCTGGGGTCGTCGGGGTCGGACACGGAGGTCTCGAAGCCTTCGACCGCCCGCTCCGCGTCCGGCAGTTGGCACTGTGCCGTCGACGACTTCCAGTACTGGCGGTCGATGTCGTCCCCCGCGTAGGCAGGCGCGCCGGACGCCGACGCCGACGCCTTCGGGCCGGAGGCCTTGCCGCCCTCCACGGTGCTCTTGCCGTCGTCCTTGCCGTCGCTCTGCTGGGTGAGCACCACCGCCGTGGCCACACCGATGCCCACCACGAGTCCCACCGCCACGGCCCCCATCCACCGCCTGCTCGGGCGGCCGCCCGGGCGGGTCAGCTGGGTAGGCGTGTAGGCGGGGCCGCGGCCGCCGTACGCGGGCCCCGTCGTCGGCAGCTCGTGCACCCCCGTCGGCGGAGCCACCGGTGGAGTGGTGGGCTGCCGCACCGGGGCCGGCGGCGTCTGCGGGACCGGTTGTGCCAGGGGGGCGAGCCCGGCGTAGAAGGGGTCCTCCACGAGCGCGGAGCGCACCCCGCAGCGGGCGATCACCTCCGCGAGCCCGGGCCGGGCCGCGGGATCCTTGGCCGCGCAGGCCTCGATCAGGGCGGCCAGTTCCGGTTCGACGCCCGCCAGGTCGACGGGCTCGTGAACAGCGCGGTAGTTGACGCCGTTGGGGTCGCCCGAACCGAAGGGGGCACGGCCGGTCGCCGCGTGGGCGAGGGTGGCGCCGAGGGCGAACACGTCGGCCGACGGGCCGACCTGGTTGCGCATCAGCACCTCGGGGGCGGTGAATCCGGGCGTGCCGGGCGCGAAACCGGCGTCGGTGAGGGCTGTCTGGTCCGCCGCGCGGGCAATACCGAAGTCGATGAGCTGGGGCCCCTGCGCCGAGAGGATCACGTTCTGCGGCTTCAGGTCCCGGTGCGTCACCCCCTGCTCATGGACCGGCGCGAGGCCCTCGGCGAGGGCGGCGAAGAGGCTGCGGCAGGTCTCGGCCGGCAGCGGTCCCCGCTCGGCGACCGCCTGGGCGAGGGTGGGGCCGGTGACGTACTCCGTGGCCAGCCAGTAGGGCGCCGCGTCCAGCGAGGTGTCGATCAGGTTCGCCGTGTACGCGCTGCGCACCGCCCGCGCCGTCTCCACCTCGCGCCGGAAGCGGGCCAGGGCCTCGGGATGCTCGGTGATCTCGTCCCTGATCACCTTGATCGCGACCAGTCGCCCGCCGGGCGAGCGCCCGAGGTAGACCTGCCCCATCCCGCCCGCCCCGAGCCGGGCGAGCAGCGTGTGCATGCCTGTCCGCGACGGATCCTGAGGCCTGAGTGCGTCCACGGACACACCCTGCCATGAAGATCAACCAGCCGTGGCGTCCTTGTAGAGCTCCGCCGCCTCGCTCCCCAGGACCACGCTGTACGACACGTCGTCGGTAGAACCGCCCTGTTCGTGGCCGCCGAGGATGCCGACGACCTGGTTGTCGCCGTTGACCCAGGGGCTGCCGCTGGTGCCGGCGGTGAAGGAGGGACAGTCGATGCGCTGCTGGGTCTTGCTGTGCGGGGTCGCCTTGTTGGTGCAGCTGATCGGCACCTCGCGGGAGTCCGGGTAGCCGACGACGGTCACGGCGGTGGCTCCGGTGGCCGTACCGGACGTGAAGCGATTGGCCCCGACCACGTCCTCCAGGCGTCGGCCGTTCCCGTTCTCGACGGTGACGAGGGCGAGGTCGCTGTCCTCGTCCTGGTCCTTGGACCACCCGTCGGGCAGGTAACGCCTGCCCACCTTCCACACCCCGTACGGTGCGTGTCCGTCCCGGTAGCCGGGCACGAAGAGCAGGTCGTTGTCGGCGCTGCTCACGCAGTGTGCCGCCGTGGCGATGAGGTCGCCCCCGGGGCTGTGCACGACCGAGGCCGTGCAGTAGTGGCCGCCCTTGAGATCATCGGCGTGATCCGCGCCGACGAGCACCCCGATCCGTGCGGTGTGCCGGTTCACCGAGGCGTCGGCGGTGACCCCGAGGGGCCCCGACGCCTCATCCGCGGCCGCCACGGACGCCGAGGTCAGGGCGAGCATCACCACCGCGCCGAGCAGTGCGGGGCGCGAGGTGAGCGTGATGCGTGAGATGCGCTTCATCAGCCTCCACTCTGCCCCGCGATCGTGAGAATCCCGCTGAGACTTAACTGAGATTTTCCTGTGAAACCTCCGGTTGGGCCCAGAGCCTCACCCGTAGACGGGGAAGTCACCCGTCGCGACATCGCCGCGCAGCGGCTCGGGCAACGGCACCGGCTCCCCGAACTTACCCGGTAGTACGTCCTGGTAGGCGCCGTTCTCAGGCCGGGTGTGCAGGATCCAGGTGGCTTTGCGCGGGTCGATGACGAGCAGCACGGGGACGCGCGCGACGGCGTACCAGTCGGCTTTGTCGCGGAGGCCGCGGGATTTCTCCGACTGGGAGATGACTTCGACGGCCAGCGCCGTGTCCTGAGGGTCGGCCAGCCACTCGTCGTCGTCCATCCACTCCCTGGGCAGGACGATCAGGCCGGGGGTCACGTAGTCGTCGGGGTCTCCCGGCATGGCGATCGAGGAGACCTCGAAAGCCGCCAACGATTCGGGTAGCAGCCCATCGATCTGCCGACGGAGCAACCACACCACACCCGCGTGCTTGCCACGCGGAGTCGGGGACGTCACGAGCTTTCCTCCCACGATCTGCACCCGCAGACCCGTCGCTTCCTCGATCTTCTCCGCGACCTCGCGCAGGTTCCCCGGCCGGGGACGGGGGCCGTTCCACGTTCCGGACGACACGGACATGGCTCGCTGCCTCCGTCCTTCCGCCTCGCTGGCGTCTTCGGCCGCGCGAGCGGGTTCGGTGGGAGGTCCGACGTCCCGCTCGGCGTCGTACCCACGGTACTGGGCAGCCCCCTGCAGCGCCTCCGCGTCATGCACACTCACCATCGCCATGAGCAGGCCTTCTCACGTTCCGATCATGCGCAATTACAGTAAGGGACGGCTCTGACAGTCCGCCCACAGCAGCTTCCCGCCCCTCGACGCACCCAACTCCCGCAGCACGGAGACGCCCCAGGAGTCGGCACAGGCACGCACGAGGTGCAGGCCGCGCCCGCTTTCCGCGTCGTCGTCCACTACGAGCTCGGGCGCGCCGTCGGCGGCGAAGCAGGGCGGGACCCTGGGGTCGGTGTCCCAGACGGCCACCGTCAGCCGGCCCGACTCCCTGCCGAGGAGCCGGAGGGCGTAGGGACCGTCGGTGTGCACCTGCGCGTCGGCGAGCAGCTCGGCGGCGACGACTTCGGCGGTGGGGGTGAGCGGGGAGAGGTCGTGCGCGGCGGACTCCTCCAGACGCTGGACCACTCCCGGGAGGTGTTCCGCCAGGTCGTGCCGTAACCGTCACCGCCCGAGGTGGAGCACCGCGCCTCGTTCCGCATCAAGCGCCAGGCAGTCCTGTTCCGGGGCGGAGAACAGGTGCCGTATCAGGCGATCATCCACGAGGCCGCCCTGCATATGGGGTTCGGCGGGCGGGACGTGGCCAAGCAGCAGCTCACGCACCTGCTCAAGGTGAGCGAGTACCCCGACATCTCGCTCCACGTCATCCCGTTCGACGCCGGTGGCTACCCCGGAGCGGGCCAGCCCACCTACTACGTCCACGGGCCCGTGCCTCAGCTCGACACCGTCCAGCTCGACCAATCGCACGGCATCACCCTGCTGGACGCCGAGGCCCAACTCGACAAGTACCGCAAGGTGCTCGACCGTCTGACGACCCTCAGCCTCATCGAGCTGCAATCACGATCCCTCATTCACAACATCGTCCAGTCCCTCTGAGAGGCAAGCATGATCTGGCAGAAGTCGTCGTACTGCGGCGAAGGCGAGTCCTGCATACACATCGCCGCCAGCCCCAACACCATCCACCTCACCGAATCCGCCGACCCCACCGGAGCGGTCCTCACCACCACCCCGGCCGCCTTCGGCACCCTCATAGCCGCCCTCAAGAAGAAGCCGGCGCCCCAGGCCACCGACGACGCCCCCTTACACCTCCGCTCCACGGACACCGTCGTCACGACCACCCGCCACAAGTGGAACGCCTTCGTACTCGGCGTCCAGGCAGGCGAGTTCGATCATTTCGCGGCCACGCGCTGAGGTCCTGTCACCGCCCGCGCAGCCGCACCGGCGCCACCTGAGACGGCATGATCGGATCGCCCCGTTCGTCCATCCGCGTGCCCGAGGGATAGCGGGCGCATTCCGCGTAGGCGGCGACCTGCAGGCGGCCGCCGGGGTACGCCTCCACGGACACGGTCGTCGGCACGGTGCCCTCGCCGCCCGCGGGGCGCAAGACCAGCCGGAGCCAGGAGCGGGAGTTCTCGAAACCGGCGACCTTCCAACCCCTCCGCGTCAGTTCCGCGCCGGCGCGCTGCATCGAGGAGACCGCCTGCGCGCGCGAGACCCCCCGCAGCATCCACCCGTCGCTCACCCCGACCACACCGGGCGGGTTCCCGGGGGAGTCGCTCAGCTCCTCGTCCAGGTGGCTCAGCCCCCGGTACTGGCAGTTGGAGCCATCAGCTTCCGGACCGTCGGCCTGCGGATCGTCCAGTTCCGCGTCAGGCAGGTCCAGAGCGTCGTACACAGCCTGCGTATAACCGTCCTCCCGCGTCGCCGTCGCCACCGGATCCGCGACGGGATACGGCTCCCCGGTCCACAGTCGGCCGCAAGCGGCAGCCCCGGCCAGGGTCGGCACGACGGCCGACACGGCGGCGAACTTCCGGTGCGGTGCGGTGCGGTGACGTTCCTGTGTCATACACGAAAGCGTGCGACGGGGCGCCGCGCCGCGGCATGAGTCGCCGTACTCATCCCCGCTGAGCCCATGAACCCTCAGCTCACCGGCTTCAGCTCCCACCCCACCCCCGTCATCTCCTCCGACAGCGTCCACAGCCGCCGCGCCGCCGCCGGATCGCTCGCCGCCGCGCTGCGGCCGACCAGGGTCGGGGCGCCGCGCATCTCACCGAGGCCGTCGGGGCCCACGTACGCCGCGCCGGGCAGGTCCTGGCTCGCGGCGAACAACGTGGGCAGGGCGCCGGCCCGGTCGCTCTGCGCGAACAGCTTGTTCCCGATCGACATGGCGCCCCTCATCAGGGGGTTCTTGTGGTGGCTCTGCAGGTTGGTGGCGGCGTAGCCGGGGTGGGCGGACAGGGCGCGGACCGGGGAGCCGGCCTCGGTGAGGCGGCGCTGGAGTTCCAGGGTGAACAGGAGGTTCGCGAGCTTGGACTGGGCGTAGGCGCGGGTCGGGGTGTAGCGGCCGCGCAGGTTCACGTCCTCGAAGTGGATCACCCCGTCGCCCCCGCGGTGCAGGCCGGAGGAGACCGTCACCACGCGGTCCGTCACATACGGCAGCAGCAGGTTGGTCAGCGCGAAGTGCCCGAGGTGGTTCGTGCCGAACTGCATCTCGAAGCCCTGCGCGGTGCGCTGCTCGGGCAGCATCATCACGCCCGCGTTGTTGATCAGCAGGTCCAGCGGGCGGTCCCACCCGGCCGCGAACTCGCGCACCGAGTCCAGGTCGGCCAGATCCAGCCGGCGCACCTCCGTACTGCCGCCCACCCGCGCCGCGGCGGCGCCGCCGCGCTGGAGGTCCCGTACGGCGAACACCACGTGCGCCCCGGCCCCGGCGAGCGCCTGGGCGGTCACGAGGCCGAGGCCGCTGTTGGCACCGGTGATCACGGCCGTACGGCCGCCGAGGTCAGGGAGGTCGGTCACGTTCCACTTCACAGTAGTCATGCCCTCGAATGTAGGCATCGACAACAAAGCTGTCAACGACAACATCCCGATACGATGGTGCCCATGCCGCGCCTGTCCTCTTCCTCGCCGTCCCCCTCCGCCCGCCCCTACCACCACGGAGACCTGCGCGCCGCCCTGCTCAAGAGCGCCGAGCGCACCCTGCGCGAGAAGGGCGTCGGCGCGCTCTCGCTGCGCGAGCTGGCCCGGGCCGCCGGCGTCAGCCACGCCGCCCCCGGCCGGCACTTCAAGGACAAGCAGGCCCTGCTCGACGCCCTCGCACTGGACGGGTACGAGCGGCTGAACCGGGCACTGGACACCGCCGCCGAGAGCCCCGGCCTCGACCTGGAGGGGAGGCTGACGGCCCTCGCCCGCGCCTACCTCGGCTTCGCCGTCGAGAACCCCGAGCTGCTGGAGCTGATGTTCGCCCGCAAGCACGCCCCCGAAGGCCCCGCCGGCTCCGGCACCTCCGACAGCGCCGACCTGCTCGCCGCGGCCGTCGACCACTCCCTCGGCTTCCTCACCCGGATGACCGCGGACGCCCAGGAGCGAGGGGAGATCGTCGCGGGCGACCCCGAGCGGATCACCATGGTCGCCGCCGCGAGCATGCACGGCCTGGCCTCCCTCATCACCAGCTGCGCGCTCGACGCCGAGGAGGCCCTGAGCGGCCTGGGCGAACACGTCCGTCTGCTGCTGAACGGGCTCCGGCCGCGGTAACACGCGCCCGCCGCACCCCGTTACGCGCGTAGCCGCGCCCTGCGCCCGCCCTGTGCCCCAGGTCAAGCCACACCCAGCACAGAGCCAGCACACAGCCATTGATCAGTAAGCCTCCCCCCCGACTTCAGTAACGCGGAAGTCAGAATTCCAAGACCCGTCTTGTTGTCGCGTACTCAACAAGCAAGGGTCGAGCCTGGGCCGCCGCCCCCACCGGTCACCCACCGGTGGACCCCCACACCCGCAGGCCTCTGTCACCCACTAGCAGGAGGCTGTACCTTGCGTACGTCCACCCCCGACTCCCCACACATACGCGGTAGATGGCGCCGCCTCGGCACCGCGGCAGCGGCCACCGCCGCGCTCGCCCTCGCCGGTTTCGGCACCGCGGCCCACGCGAGCGCCGCCACCGCCGCCACCCACACGGCGGGCACCAAGGTGAGCGCCCAGGCCGTCGCCACGCAGGTCGCCAAGGCCCACGTGCGCTACGAGAAGGCCTGCGCCGCGACCCCGAAGAAGGGCTTCGCCGCCTGCGACGCGCTCCGTGTCACCGGCGGCACCACCGCCTTCATGGAGAAGCAGGCCGCCCTCAAGGGCATCGCGCCGAAGACCGTCTCGCCGAACGCCGCGTCCGGCTCCCCGACCGGTTACGGCCCCTCGGACATCCAGTCGGCCTACGGCCTGACCTCCGCCGCCGCCTCGAACGGCTCGGGCGAGACCGTCGCCATCGTCGACGCCTACGACGACCCGAACGCCGAGGCCGACCTCGCGACCTACCGGTCGCAGTACGGCCTGTCGGACTGCACCACCGACAACGGCTGCTTCAAGAAGGTCGGCCAGACCGGCTCCACCACCTCCCTCCCCTCCGCCGACAGCGGCTGGGCAGGTGAGGAGTCCCTCGACCTCGACATGGTCAGCGCGACCTGCCCGAACTGCAACATCCTGCTCGTCGAGGCCAAGTCGGCGTCCGACGCCAACCTCGGCACCGCGGTGAACGAGGCCGTCAAGCTCGGCGCCAAGTTCGTCTCCAACAGCTACGGCGGCGCGGAGTCGTCCTCCGACACGTCGTACGACTCCAAGTACTACAACCACCCGGGCGTGGCCATCACCGCCAGCGCGGGCGACCAGGCCTACGGCGCCGAGTACCCGGCCGGCTCGCAGTACGTGACCGCCGTCGGCGGCACCGCCCTCAAGACCGCCTCCAACAGCCGCGGCTGGACCGAGAGCGTCTGGAACACCTCCAGCACCGAGGGCACCGGCTCCGGCTGCTCCGCGTACGACCCCAAGCCCAGCTGGCAGACCGACAGCGGCTGCGCCAACCGCATGATCGCCGACGTGTCCGCCGTCGCCGACCCGGCCACCGGCGTCTCCGTCTACGACTCCTACGGCTCCGACGGCACCGGCTGGAACACCTACGGCGGCACCAGCGCCTCCTCGCCGATCATCGCCTCGGTCTACGCCCTCGCCGGCACCCCGGGCAGCAGCGACTACCCGGCCCAGTACCCGTACAACGCGGCCGGCACCTCCGCTCTCAACGACGTGACGAGCGGCAGCAACGGCACCTGCGACACGGACTACTTCTGCACCGCCGGAACCGGCTACGACGGTCCGACCGGCTGGGGCACCCCCGAGGGCACCAGCGCCTTCAGCGCCGGCTGACCTCCGCAAGGATCCACCCCGTCGGGTCACGGGGAGCCGCCAGTTGAGGGGGACGTGGGGTCCCTTCGGCGGCACGGAAAGGAAAGCGGGTCACGGCAGCCGGCCGCGGCCCGTTTTCCCTGTCCGACTCCCTTGCAGTTCCTACGAGTTGGCGCCCCCCGCACCGCCGCACGCACCCACACAGCCCTGTTCCCCCACCCGGAGACCAGGAGCTGCTCGCATGCGTACGACCGACAGACGGTGGCGCCGCCTCGGCACCGCCTTCGCGGCCACCGCCGCACTCGCCTCCGCCCCCTCCGGTTACGGCCCCTCCGACCTCCAGTCGGCCTGCGGCCTCACCTCCGCCGCCGAACGGCTCCGGCGAGACCATCGCGATCGTCGACGCCTACGACGACCCGAACGCGGCCGCCGGCCTCGCGACGTACCGCTCGCACTACGGCCTGCCGTCCTGCACCACCGACAACGGCTGCTTCAAGAAGGTCGGCCAGAGCGGCTCCACCACCTCGCTGCCCTCCGCCGACAGCGGCTGGGTCGCCATCACCGTCTCCGCCGGTGACAGCGCCTACGGCGCCGAGTACCCCGCCGCGTCCAAGTACGTGACCGCGGCCGGCGGCACCGCCCTGTCGGAGTCCTCCTCCGCCTCCCGCGGCTGGACGGAGTCCGTCTGGAAGACCGGCAGCACGGAAGGCACGGGCTCCGGCAGCTCCGCCCACGGCGCCAAGCCCACCCGGCAGACCGACACCGGCTGCACCAAGCGCACCATCTCGGACGTGGCCGCCGTGGCCGACCCGGCGACCGGCGTCTCCGTCCACGACTCCTACGGCGTGACCGCCGGCTGGTACACCTTCGGCGGCACCAGCGCCTCCTCGCCGATCACCGCCTCGGTCTACGCCCTCGCCGGCACCCCGTCCAGCGGCAGCTACCCGGCCCAGTACCCGTACACCGCGGCCGGTACCTCCGCACTGAACGACGTCACCAGCGGCACAACGGCTCCTGCTCCCCCAGCTACCTGTGGCCCGACCGGCTGGGGCACCCCCGAGGGCACGGCCGCCTTCACCGGCTGACCGCACCGCCACTTCGCACGTCACAGGTCCCGACGGCACCCGGCCGCCGGGACCTTGGCCATTTCCCGCCCGTCCCTCATGAGAACATCGTCCCGAAGCCTCACCCGACCGGCCGTCAGAAACCGTGCCAGGTCGTGAAGAGGGACAACGACAGAACCACACGACAGGTTCCGCTCTGACCTCGTTGCCCGGGGTGACCTGCCGTGATACACAGAGTGACCGTACGCGCGATGTGTACGAAACCCGCCAGTCAATGACGTCAAGTCGACATACGTCGGCGCCGTTGTCGGCGACAATGAGGCCTGACCTCTGCACCCCGCAGGGGGCCAACGGAACTACCCACCAGGGGCGGTGACTTACATGCTTCTCGCGGCCAGCAAGGGTGACATCAACACCATCATCGGCGGGATCGCTCCGGACTGGGGCCCCTTCGGCAGCCTGGGCAACGAGGCGAAGGTGATGATCGAGGTGGTGATGGCGGTGGCCATCCTCCTGTGCCTCGGCATCGCGGTCTGGGGCGCGGCCAAACAGCGCATCGGCGCCACGGCCCTGCGCGACACCTTCAGCGCGGAACAGGGCAAGGGCCTCATCATCGCCGGCCTCACCGGAGTCTTCATCATCGGCTCCCTCGGCACCCTGTTCACGATCGTGTACGGCATGGCGGTCTAGCCCCACGACCCGCCGCCGCTCCGTCCCCGCCGTCTCCACCCGTCCGTCGTGCCCACCGGCTGAGGTTGCGTCTCCCTGATGTCGAGTCACCACACCGCGCCCGCGCGGGAACCAGCACGGCTACCGTCGTATGTCTACGAGGGTGAGGGGGCGTACACGGCATGAGTCCCGGAGACGAAGGGTCCTACCCCGACTACGACGGCCCCACGGGCCAAACCCGCACCCGCCTCCCCGAGAACGACCCCTACGGCGGCGCCCCCCGCCGCCCCACCCGCTCCTCCTCCCGCAGCCTGGTGACCGTGGTGGGCGTGGTCGTCCTGCTGATCGCAGCGATCGCATTCGCCAACCGGGGGGATCATTCGTCGGCCGACAGCACCTCCGGAAAGGGCGGCAAACCGGCGACGTCTCCGACGGCGGCCAGCGGAACGGAACCGGTGCAGACCAAGTCCAGTGGTGTCCCCACTGGATTCGCCCACACCGAGCAGGGCGCGCAGTCGGCGGCCTCGAACTACGCTGTGGCGCTGGGCTCGACAGGCATGTTCAACAAGGACAGCCGCCACAGACTGCTCAGCCTGCTCTACACCTCCCAGGCGGTCGACCGGCTCCAGAACGCGATGGACCAGGCCTACTCCGCCGACTTCCTCGCCAAGATGGGCCTCGACGCGGCGGGCAACCCACCCCAGGGCAACACGTTCGTCTCCCGGGTCGTCCCGGCCGGCGCGACGGTGCTGAACTACACGGACAACGGCGCCCGGGTCGCGATCTGGTACGTGGGACTCATCGGCATGGCCGGCAGCTCATCGACCGATCCTGTCACCTCGTCCTGGAAGACCTGGACGTTCGACCTGCAATGGACCGGCGGCGACTGGAAGATCGCCTCCGACAGCCAGAAGGACGGCCCGGCCCCGGTCCCCGGTGACGACAAGGCCGCCACCTCCGACGAGATCAGCAAGGCCATCGAACAGTACGGAGGGTTCACGTATGCCCGGTAGCCCGCAACGTGCGCTGAAACTCGCCGGAATCGTGGCAGCCGTGCAGACCACGGCAGTGCTGCTGGCCACGCGCGCCGTCGCCGCACCTTCGCCCACACCGTCGCCCTCGCCGTCGGGCAAGTACAACTGCGGTGTCATCTCCGGCGAAGCCAAGAAATACTGCGAACGCGGCAACACCTCCAGCGGACCCGGTGGTGCCGTCACCCCTGACACCTCCACCCAGGACCCCCTCTCCTCCCTCGCCAAGGGCTGTGCCGAAGCCGCCTCCTGGACCATCGACAAGCTCAGCAAGGCCGTGAAGAGCACCGCGAACGTCGACTTCACCAACGAGAAGTTCCTTCAGCAGTACGCCGTCGTCTTCGCCGCCTCCACGATCCTCACGCTCCTGCTGTGGCTCCTGGCCGTCGCCAAGCGCGCCGTCCGCGGCGTCGCGCTGACCACCGCCATCTCCGAGGCCATCGGCTTCCTCTGGCTCACCGTCCTCGCCTCCGCCTTCACCCCCCTGATCCTCTACACCGTCGTCTCCGCGACCGACGGCGTCAGCGCCGTCCTCGCGAAGACCACCGGCAACCAGGCCGACGTCTTCTTCGGCACCTTCTCCGGCGCCCTCGGCAAAGGCACCGACATCGGCGGCGGACCGATCATGCTGATCGTCGTCTCCCTGGTCAGCATCCTCGCCGCCGGCGTCCTCTGGCTGGAGCTCGTCATCCGCGCCGCCCTCCTCTACGTCGGTGCCCTCCTCGGCACCGTCGTCTACGCCGGACTGGTCGACAAGAACCTGTGGGGGCACGTCCGGCGCTGGGCAGGCATCATGATCGCGGTCATCCTCGTCAAACCGGTGATCGTGATCGTCCTCGGACTCGCCGGCGCCCTGTCCTCCGGCAACGGCCCCGACTCCTTCTCCGCCGTCGTCTCCGGCCTCGCCATCATCCTGCTCGCCATCTTCGCCAGCGCGATGATCTACCGCTTCGTCCCCGGCTTCGGCGACGAGATCGCGAACGGCCGCAACAACCGCATCATGCAGGGCGCCGAGAGCAAGGCCGCCGCCGTCATCAGCTCCCCCGCCACCCTCGTCGCCCAGGGCATCAAGACCCACAGCTCCCGCGCCGATAACAACGGCGGCGCGGGCGGCACCAGCAGCAGCACCCCCCGCCCGGCCAACCCCGCCACCGGCGGCGTCGCCGCGCACAGCAGCCGTACCCCCTCCGGAGGCGGCGGGGCGGTCCCCTCCGCCACGCCCGCGCCCCGCGCACCCAGCCCGGCCAGCACCCCGCACGCCAGCAACGCCCGCAACAACCGTTCAGGAGGTGAAGGGCGTTGACGACCGAGTCCCACCTGTCCCATCCGGTCACGCCCCGCCGTACGTATCTCATCGGCCGCGCCCGGCCGAACGCGATCGTCGGCAAGAACCGTGAGTCCGGCGAGATCGCGCTGATCATCACGGGCGCGTTCCTCGGCATGATGTGCGGCCTCCTCGTCCCGGTCCTCTCCCTGCGGATCGTGCTGCTCACGGGCTTCCCGCTGATCGCGCTCGCCGTGGTCTACGTGCCGTACAAGCGCCGCACGCTCTACAAGTGGTTCGAGATCAACCGCAGTTACAAGCGCACCGTCAAGAACGGCGCCGTCTACCGCTCCACCGCCATGGAGGCCGGCACCACCATCGGCGGACGCGAGGTGGAGGTCGGCCCGCCCCCCGGCATCGGGCGGATCACCTGGCTCGCCGCGCCCTTCGGCCCCGACGAGATCGCCGTACTGCTGCACGCCGACCGCAAGACCGTCACCGCCGCCATCGAGATCGAGGGCCCCGGCGTCGGCCTGCGCGACTCGGAGGACCAGGAGGCCCTGGTCGACCGCTTCGGCACCCTGCTCAAGCACGTCGCCAACGGCGACGGCTTCGTGACCCGGCTGCAGATGCTCGCCCGCACCCTCCCCGCCGACCCCGACGCCCACGCCAAGGACGTCGCCCTGCGCGGCGACGACCGCGCCCCGGACTGGCTCTCCCGCTCCTACGACCAGCTCCAGTCCATGGTGTCCACCAGCAGCGAGCAGCACCGCGCCTACCTCGTCGCCTGCATGCACTTCACCCGCGAACTGGCCGCCGAGGCCCAGGCCATGGCCAAGGCCGCCCGCCCACAGTCCGGCCGCAAGCTCGACCGCGACGCCGGGCTCGCCGTCGTCATGGCCCGCGAGCTGACCGACATCTGCTCGCGCCTCCAGGAGGCCGACATCCGCGTCCGCCAGCCGCTCGGTCAGGGCCGGCTGGCCTCCCTCATCCACTCCATGTACGACCCGGACCACCCCATCGACCACATCCAGGCGATGACCCAGCGCAACGCCTGGCCGGCCGAGCTGGACGCAATGGAGCCCACCTACCTCCAGGCCAAGACACGCGAGTCCAACACCCGCGCCCCCTGGTGCCACGCCACCGCCTGGGTGAAGGAGTGGCCGATGACCCCGGTGGGCGTGAACTTCCTCGCCCCCCTCCTCGTCCACACCCCCGACGTCATCCGCACCGTCGCCGTCACGATGGACCTCGAACCCACCGAGATCGCCATCGAACGCATGCTGACCGAGAAGACCAACGACGAGGCCGAGGCGTCCCGCGCCGCCAAGATGAACCGGACCGTCGACCCCCGGGACATCGCCGCCCACAACCGCCTCGACCAGCGCGGCGAGGACCTCGCCAGCGGCGCCGCCGGCGTCAACCTGGTCGGCTACATCACCGTCTCCGCCCGCACCCCCGACTCCCTCGCCCGCGACAAGCGCACGATAAGGGCCTCCGCCGGCAAGTCGTACCTCAAGCTGGAGTGGTGCGACCGAGAGCACCACCGCGCCTTCGTGAACACACTTCCCTTCGCCACCGGCATCCGACGGTAGGGGCTGATTCACCGATGCGGGATCCGCTGTCCGTCCTCACCGACGCCTTCACGTCCTTCCTCTTCGGAAAGGTCGAGACGACCCGTCTGCCGGTCCGCACCTCCACGGGCCAGGCCCAGGCCGTCTACCTGCCCACGGCCGCCCCCGGCCTCGGCGACTCCGGCGTCATCATCGGCCGCGAGGTCTACTCCGGGAAGGGCTACATCTACGACCCCTTCCAGCTCTACGGCCAGCAACTCCCGGCCCCCCACTGGCTCGTCCTCGGCGAGTCCGGCAACGGCAAGTCGGCCCTGGAGAAGACCTACGTCCTGCGGCAGCTGCGCTTCAAGGACCGCCAGGTCGTCGTCCTGGACGCCCAGGGCGAGGACGGCGTCGGCGAATGGAACCTCATCGCGGAAGAGCTGGGGATAACCCCCATCCGACTCGACCCGACGGCGGCCCTGGACCACGGAATCCGCCTGAATCCGCTGGACCCCTCGATCACGACGACGGGCCAGCTGGCCCTGCTCCGCACGATCATCGAGGTCGCGATGGGCCACGGCCTGGACGAACGCTCCGGCTTCGCCCTGAAGGTCGCGCACTCCTACGTCAACGAGTCGATCGTGGACCGCCAGCCGGTCCTCACCGACATCGTGGAGCAGCTACGGCACCCCGAGCCGGAGTCGGCCGAGGCGATGAACGTCGCCATAGACGACGTACGCGCCTGGGGCCTCGACGTCGCCCTGGTGCTGGACCGCCTGGTCGACGGCGACCTGCGCGGCATGTTCGACGGCCCGACCACGGTCGGCATCGACCTCGACGCACCCCTCATCGTCTTCGACCTGTCCCACATCGACCGCAACTCCATCGCCATGCCCATCCTCATGGCGATCGTCGGCGTGTGGCTGGAACACACCTGGATCCGCCCCGACCGGAAGAAGCGCATCTTCCTGGTCGAGGAGGCCTGGCACATCATCAACAGCCCGTTCGTGGCCCAACTCTTCCAACGCCTGCTGAAGTTCGGCCGACGTCTGGGTCTCTCTTTCGTCGCCGTGGTCCACCACCTGTCCGACGTGGTCGACGGAGCGGCGGCGAAGGAAGCGGCCGCGATCCTGAAGATGGCGTCGACGAGGACGATCTACGCCCAGAAGGCCGACGAGGCGAGGGCGACGGGCCGCGTCCTCGGCCTGCCCCGCTGGGCGGTGGAGATCATCCCCACCCTTACGCCCGGCATCGCGGTCTGGGACGTCAACGGCAACGTCCAGGTGGTCAAACACCTCGTCACCGAGACGGAACGCCCGCTGGTCTTCACCGACCGCGCGATGACCGAGTCCTCCAGCGACCTCGCCGCCGACGAAGCGCTGCGCGCCGCAGAACGGGAGGCCGAACAGCGGGCGGCGGCCTTCGTGGAACAGCACGTGGGCGACTCCGAGTCGACGGTGGCGTAGCGGCACGTACGGTGCCGTAGAGGCGCGTAGAGGAAGGGCACAGGCGTGAGACCGGACGACCGCCGCACCGACCGGCGGGAGGGCACGGGCGGCATCCCCGACGGCCTCCTGATCGGCATCCTCGCGTTCCTCCTCGGCATGACCCTGCTGGTGTGGACGGCCACCGGCCTGGCCGCGCTCTTCACCAAGGGCGCCTGGCCCTCGGGCGTCACCTTCCTGCGCACCCCCCTGGCCATGCGCCACCTCGTCGGCCGGCCCCACGACGTCCCCGGCGCCTGGCCCGCCACCCCCGCGTCCCAGCTCTCCGGCTGGGGCCTGTTCTGGGGCCTGTTCGTCGGCCAGCTGATGGTCCTGTTCGTCGCCACGGTGTTCGTCATGGGGACGGTGGCCAGATGGCGGGCGGGAAGGGCGAGGCGGAAGGCGGAAGGACAGCAGGAACCGCGCCGCGAAGAACCACGCCACGAAGAACCACGACGCGAAGAACCACGACGCGAGGTGCACGAGGTACCCGAGCCACGCAGGGAACCCCAGCCACAGCCGACGGAAACCTTGCAGGAGCCGGTGCCTGAAGCACCGTTGCCCAGCCGCACCGCAGGCGCGGTGCTCTGCGCACCCCCCGCGGCCCGCCGTACGGCCGCAGCCGACGCCGTACGCGAAGCGGAAGGCCCCATCCTCGTCGTCACCTCGGACCCCGCCCTGTGGACGGAGACCAAGGACGCGAGGGCCAAACTGGGCCCCACCCTTCTCTACGACCCCGCGCACCTCTGCGACACCCCGGCCCGCCTCCACTGGTCCCCCACGGCCGGCTGCGAGGACAAGCCGACGGCCCTGAGCAGGGCGGCGGCGCTCCTCGCCCCGGTCCAGCCCACGGCCAGGATCGACCAAACGGTCACGGACACGGCGACCACCCTCCTGCGCAGCTACCTCCACGCCGCCGCCCTGGAATCCCGCACCGTCCGCCACGTCCACCGCTGGGCCCAGGGCACCCAGATCCAGGACGCCGTACGCACGCTCCGCACCCACCCCAAGGCCGCGGCCGGCGCAGCCGGCGAGCTTGAGGCCGCCCTCACCGCGCACCCCGAACGCCGCGACATCGCCCAGGAGTTGATCACCCGCGCCCTCGCCGCCCTCTTCACGGTCAACATCCGCGAGGCCTGCACTCCCAACCGAACTGATGCGCTCGCCTTGGATTCCTTTGTCCACGAAGGGGGCACGCTTTATGTGGTCGGTGAATCCATCGAGGACCCCCGGAGCAACCCCGGCGCGATGCCGCTTCTGACGGCCCTCGCCTCAAGCGTGGTCGAGCGTGGCCGGCGCATGGCCGAACGGTCATCCTCCGGTCGGCTCGACCCACCACTCACCCTGGTCCTGGACGACATCGCGGCCGTCGCGCCCCTGCCCCAGCTCCCGGACCTGCTCACCACCGGCCCCGACCGGGGCCTGCCCACCCTCGCCCTGCTCCGCTCCCGCGAACAGGCCCGCTCCCGCTGGCCCCACAAGGAGCTGCCGGTCCAGGAACTGCCGGTCTAGTACGGCCGTCCCAGCACGAACTCCAGCTCGTCCTGTTCCTCGTCCTTGACGAAGGGCACCGTCACCCCGCTGGGCACGAACCCCACCTTGCGGTACGCCCCCTGCGCCCGCGTGTTCTCCTCGTGCACCAGCAGCCGAACCCGCTCGGCACCCCGCTCCCACGCCCACGCCACACCGGCGTCGAACAGGGCCTTGATCAGCCCGTTGCCCCGGTGCTCGGGCCGGACGTACACCCCGACGACATGCCCCTGCCGACACTCGACCAGACTGCCTTCCCAGTCCTTCGTCCCGGCCTCCTCCATGAGCACGGTCACCGAGCCGGCCCACGCCCCGTCAGCCGCCTCGGCCACGAACTGCCGGGCCGCGGTGGACTTCTCACCCGACCCCTCGGCCCGGTCCTGCCAGAAGGCGTCCGCCCTGGCCACGGCCTCCTCGTACGTCTCCAGAAAGGCGAGCCCCGCCATCGGATCCCGCAGCGCATCAAGCCGCAGCCGCTTCACCAGGGGCCAGTCGTCGGGTCGTATCGCACGGATGACGTAGTCATGGTTGCCGCTCATGGAGTCACCGTAGTTCGGCCCACTGTCAGTGGCATCTCATATTGTGGCCACCATGACAACACTCCCTGAACGCCCGCACACCGCCCTGCTGGTCATCGATGTGCAGAACGGCGTGATGGCGGGCTCCCCTCGCCGCGACGGCGTCATCGCCAACATCAACGCCCTCGTCGGCAAGGCCCGCGCGGCCGACGTTCCGGTGATCTGGGTGCAGCACTCCGACGAGGAGCTGAAGGAGGGCAGCGAGAGCTGGCAGTACGTCACGGAGCTGGTCCCGCAGGACAGCGAACCCCTCGTGGCCAAGAACTGGATGGACTCCTTCGAGGACACCGAGCTGGAGGCCGTGCTGGCGGAGCGCAAGGTGGGCCGGATCGTCGTCACCGGCGCACAGACCGACGCGTGCATCCGCTCCACCCTGCACGGCGCCATCGTCCGTGGCTACGACGCGACACTGGTCGCCGACGCCCACACCACGAAGGACTTCTCCCAGTACGGCGCCCCCGCCCCGGAGCAGGTCATCGCCCACACCAACCTCTACTGGAAGTGGCACAGCGCCCCCGGCCGCGCAGGCGGCACGGTGACCACAACCGAAGTGACCTTCTGACAGGCCTCGGGCCACATATCTCCGGAATATCTCCAGAAACGCAGAAAGGCCCACACCATAAGGTGT
>NZ_MLYN01000081.1:0-12395 GCF_001866675.1 Streptomyces sp. MUSC 14 | reverse complement strand
TGACGACTGAAGTCCACGAACAGACCGGGCGAGGCCATGACGGTGACGCCGCCGGTGAGGGCCATGTCGCATTCGCCGTTGCGCAGGGACTGCACGGCGAGGTGCAGGGCGACGAGGGACGCGGAGCAGGCGGTGTCGACGGTGACGGCCGGGCCCTCCAGGCCGAAGGTGTAGGACAGGCGGCCGGAGACGACGCTGGCGGCGTTGCCGGTCAGCATGTAGCCCTCGAAGTCCTCGCCGGAGGCGGCGAGCATGCCGGTGTAGTCCTGGCCGTTGGTGCCGGCGAACACGCCGGTGCGGCTGCCGCGCAGCGAGCGCGGGTCGATCCCCGCCCGCTCGAACGTCTCCCAGGCCATCTCCAGCAGGAGCCGCTGCTGCGGGTCCATCGCGACGGCTTCGCGGGGCGAGATGTTGAAGAACGCCGGGTCGAACCCGCCCGCGTCGCTGAGGAATCCGCCGGTCTGCGTGGATACCGTGCCGGTCTTCCCGGGCTCGGCGTGGTGCAGGGCGTCGAGGTCCCAGCCGCGGTCCTCGGGGAAGGGCACGAGGCCCTCCTCGCCGTCCAGGAGCATCCGCCACAGCTGTTCGGGGGTGTTGATGTCGCCGGGGAACCGGCAGCCCATGGCGACCACGGCGATCGGGTCGTCGTCGGCGGCGCGGCGCGGCGCCTCGCCCGGTACGGCGGAGGCGGCGGACGCCGCGGACGCGGCGTCGTCGGCGACCTGGGCGAGCAGGAAGTGGGCGAGGGCCCGGCAGTTGGGGTGGTCGAAGACGAGGGTGCTGGGCAGGCGCAGGCCGGTGATGCGGTTCATGCCGTTGCGCAGCTCGACGGCGCTGAGCGAGTCGATGCCCAGGTCGGTGAAGGGCAGTTCCGGCGCGACGGCGTCGCCCGAGGGGTGTCCGAGGACGCTCGCGACGTGTCCGCGCACGATCTCCAGCACGGCGTCGGCCCGTTCGTAGTCGGGCAGCGCGGCCAGGTGGGTGTGGAGCGAGGACATGTCGGCGGTCGCCGTCGTCGCGTCCTGCCGGGCGGTGTCCAACGCCTCGCGAGCGGCGGGCAGTTCGTCCAGCAGGTGGCTGGGCCGGGGGGCCGTGAAGGACAGCGCGTAGGTGTCCCAGCGCAGGTCGGTGACGACGACGTGGGTGTCGCCGAGGTCGAGGGCCCGGCCGAGGGCGGCGCAGGCGGCGGCGGTGTCCATGGGGTGGACGCCGTAGCGGCGCATGCGGTCGCCCGCCGCGTCGCCGACCATGCCGCCGTCGGCCCACAGGCCCCAGGAGATCGCGGTGGCGGGGAGCCCGGCCGCGCGCCGCTCGGCGGCGAGGGCGTCGAGATAGGCGTTGCCGGGGGCGTAGTTGCCGAGTCCGGCGCCGCCCAGGACGCCCGCCGTGGAGGAGAACAGGACGAAGGCGGAGAGGTCGAGGTCGCGGGTGAGGTCGTGCAGGGCCCGGGCGGCGGTGGCCTTGCCGCGCAGGACGGGGTCCATGCGGTCGGCGTCGAGGGAGTCGATCACGCCGTCGTCGAGGGCGCCGGCGGCGTGGAACACGGCGTCCAGGGGCTGGTCCGCGGGGATCCCGGCGAGCAGGGCGGTGAGCGCGGGGCGGTCGGACACGTCGCAGGCGGCGAGCGTGACGTCGACTCCGCGGGCGGTGAGTTCGTCCCGCAGGTCGGTGGCGCCCGGCGCGTCGGCGCCGCGGCGGCCGGCCAGTACCAGGCGGGTGGCACCGCGGTCGGCGAGCCAGCGGGCGACGTGCCCGCCGAGGGCGCCGGTGCCGCCGGTGACCAGGACGGTGCCGCGGGGCTGCCAGGCCTCGGCGGGGGTGTCCGCGCCCGGGGCGTGGACCAGCCTGCGGCCGTGGGCGCCCGTGGCGCGCAACGCGATCTGGTCCTCCTGGCCGGGGTCGGCGAGGACGGCGGCGAGGCGGGTGGCGCAGCGGGCATCGAGGTCGGCGGGCAGGTCGATCAGGCCGCCCCAGCGCTCGGCGTGCTCCATGGCGGCGACCCGGCCGAGGCCCCAGACGAGGGCCTGGGCGGCGTCCGGCGCGGGGTCGGCCCCGCCGACGGCGACGGCGCCGCGCGTCGCGCACCACAGGGGTGCCTCGACGCCCTGGTCGCCGAGTGCCTGTACGAGGGCGAGGGTCGCGGCGAGTCCGACCGGGACGGCCGGGTGGGCGGGGTGGTCGCGGGTGTCGAGGGCGAGCAGGGAGAGCACGCCGTCGACGCGTCCCGGGTCCCCGTCGGGGTCGAGGAGGCCGGCGAGTGCGGTGCGGTCGGCGGCGCCGTCGGGCAGGGTGATCCGGCGGACCGTGCGGGCACCGCCCGCGGTGAGCGCGTCGGCGACCGCGTCGGCGACGGCGGTGTGTCCGGCGGCGTCGGCGGGGGCGAGCAGCAGCCAGGTTCCGGTGAGGGTGGCCGGGCCGGGGTTGAGCGGCGTGAAGGCGACGCCGTAGCGCCATGCATCGGTGGTGGTTCGCTCGCGGCGGGCGTGCCGCCAGCCGGCCAGCGCGGGCAGCACACGGCTGAGCGGGGCGTCGGCGGGCAGGTCGAGGGCGTCGGTCAGGCTCTCCAGGTCCTCCTGCTCGACGGTCTGCCAGAAGCGGGCCTCGACGGAGTCGGCCGTGAGCCCGCCGTCGGCGGCGAGGCCGGCGGCGGCCGCCTCGCGCATGCTCGGCCAGTACCGCTGGTGCTCGAACGGGTAGGTGGGCAGGTCGGTGCGGGTGGCGCCGGTGCCGTCGAAGACGGTCTCGAAGTCGACGTCGACGCCGTGCACATGGGCCTCGGCGAGCGCGCCGAGGAACTGCCTCAGGTCGCCCTGGTCACGGCGCAGGGAGCCGAGGACGGCGCCGTCCACACCGACCGCGTCGAGGGTGTCGCGCAGCCCGACGGCGAGTACGGGATGCGGGCCGACCTCGATGAAGGTGCGGTGTCCCGCGGCGATCAGGCCGCGTACGGCGTCCTCGAAGCGGACGGTCTCGCGCAGGTTGGTGTACCAGTAGTCGGCGCCGAGTCCGGGGGTGTCGAGCCAGTCGCCGGTGAGGGAGGACCGGAAGGGGATGTCCGCCTCGCGTGGGGTGATGCCGTCCAGGGCGGCGAGGACGGTGTCGCGGATCGCCTCGACCTGTGCGGAGTGCGAGCCGTAGTCGACGTTGACCTTGCGGGCGCGGACGCCGTCGCCGGTGAGGGCGGTGTGCAGTTCGTCCAGTGCTCCGGCCTCGCCGGAGACGACGACGGACGTGGGTCCGTTGACGGCCGCGACGGCGAGCCGGTCCGCCCACGGTGCCATGCGGGCACGGGTGTCGTCGGCGGACAGCGGCACGGACATCATGCCGCCGGTACCGGCGATGCGGGTGATGGCCCGGCTGCGCAGGGCGACGACGCGGGCGCCGTCCTCAAGGCTGAGGGCTCCGGCGACGCAGGCGGCCGCGATCTCGCCCTGGGAGTGGCCGACGACGGCGGCCGGCCGGACGCCGTGGGCCCGCCACAGGGCGGCGGTGGCAACCATGACGGCCCACAGGGCCGGCTGGACGACGTCGACTCGGCCGAGGTCGGCGGCGTGCTCGTCGTCGCGCAGCACCTGCGTCAGCGACCAGTCGACGTGCGGGGCGAGTGCCTGCTCGCAGCGGTCGATCCAGTCGGCGAACACCGGTGACTCGTCGAGGAGTTCGCGGGCCATGCCGGCCCACTGGGCGCCCTGTCCCGGGAAGACCAGGACGGGTTCGGCGCCCGCGGGGACGGCGGCGGCGACCAGTGCGGGTGCGGTGAGGGGTCCGTCGGCGGCGAGCACGGCGAGCGTCTCGTCGAGCCGGTCCGCGTCGTCGGCGAGGACGGCGGCGCGGTGGGTGAAGGCGGACCGTCCGACGGCGAGGGTGTAGCCGAGGTCGGCGAGCGCGGTGCCGGGCCGGGCGCGCAGATGGGCGCGGAGCCGGACCGCCTGGGCGCGCAGCGCGGCGGGCGTGCGGGCGGACAACAGGACGGGAACGGCGGGCAGTTCGGTACGCGTCGTGGTGACCGGAACCGGGGGCTCGGGGGCCTGTTCGACGATGACGTGGGCGTTGGTGCCGCTCATGCCGAAGGAGGACACGCCGGCGCGGCGGGCGCGGCCGGTGTCCGGCCAGGGCTGCTCCTCGCTCAGCAGCCGGACCTGTCCGGCGCTCCAGTCGACGTGCGGGGTGGGGTTCTCGGCGTACAGGGTGCGGGGCAGCAGTCCTTCGCGCAGCGCCATCACCATCTTGATGATGCCGCCGACGCCTGCGGCGGCCTGGCTGTGCCCGATGTTGGACTTCAACGAGCCGAGCCACAGCGGCCGTTCCTCGTCGCGGTCCTGACCATAGGCGGCGATGAGCGCCTGGGCCTCGATGGGGTCGCCGAGGGTGGTGCCGGTGCCGTGTGCCTCGACGGCGTCCACGTCCTGCGGGGACAGTCCGGCGGAGGCCAGCGCCTGGCGGATGACGCGCTGCTGCGAGGGCCCGTTGGGGGCGGTCAGGCCGTTGGAGGCGCCGTCCTGGTTGAGGGCCGAGCCGCGGACGACGGCGAGGACCTGGTGGCCGTTGCGGCGCGCGTCGGAGAGGCGTTCCAGGACGATCACGCCGACGCCCTCGGCCCAGCTGGCGCCGTCGGCGTCCGCGGAGAAGGGCTTGCAGCGGCCGTCCTCCGCGAGTGCGCGCTGGCGGCTGAACTCGATGAGCGAGCCGGGTGTCGACATCACCGTGACGCCGCCGGCCAGGGCGAGTTCGCACTCCCCCTGGCGCAGCGACTGCGCGGCCAGGTGCAGGGCGACGAGGGACGAGGAGCAGGCGGTGTCGATGGAGACGGCCGGTCCCTCCAGGCCGAGCGCGTAGGAGATACGGCCGGACAGCACGCTGGGCGAGTTGCCGGTGCCGACGTAGCCCTCGAAGTTGTCGTCGGAGGCCGCGAGGATCGTGACGTAGTCCTGGTAGGTGACGCCGGCGAAGACGCCGGTGGCGGAGCCGCGGGCGGCGGCGGGGTCGACGCCGGCCCGTTCCAGGGCCTCCCAGGACACTTCGAGGAGCAGGCGCTGCTGGGGGTCCATGGCGAGGGCCTCGCGCGGGCTGATCGCGAAGAACGCCGGGTCGAAGCGGCTGGCGTCGTGCAGGAAGCCGCCCTCGCGGGTGTAGACCGTGCCGGGGTGGTCCGGGTCGGGGTGGTAGAGCCGCTCCGGGTTCCAGTTGCGGTCGGTGGGCAGCGGCGAGATGCCGTCCGCTCCGGCCCGCACCAGGTCCCACAGGTCCTCGGGCCCGGCGATGCCGCCGGGGTAGCGGCAGGCCATGCCGACGACCGCGATCGGGTCGTCGTCGAGGGAGCGGCGGACGGCGGCGGGCGCGCCGGTGGCGGCGGTGCCGAACAGGTCGTCGGCGAGGTGGCGGGCGAGCACGGCCGGAGTCGGGTGGTCGAAGACGAGGGTGGCGGGCAGGGTGATGCCGAGGGCGGCGCTGAGCCCGTTGCGCAGTTCGACCGCGGTCAGGGAGGTGAGGCCGAGATCGGTGAAGGGCCGGGCCGGTTCGACCTCGTCGGGGCCGCTGTGGCCGAGCACGGCGGCGACCCGGTCCCGGACGGTGGCCAGCAGCGTGCGCTCGCGTTCCGCGGCTGGCCGGCCGGCCAGCCGTTCCAGGAGGCTGCCGGGCGGCTGGGTGCGGGCGGCGGCCCGGCGGCGGACGGGTTCGGCGGCGGGCGCGGTCTCGTGCCGGGCGGCGCGGGCCGCGTCCGCGGGGACCGTGGCCGTCCCTGTCACGGGCCGCAGCAGCAGGGACCCGATGGTCAGGACGGGGTCGCCGACCGCGTCGGCGGCGGTGAGGGACAGCGTGTCGGCTCCGCTGCGCACCAGGCGGACGCGCAGGGTGGTGGCGCCGGTGGCGAACAGCCGGACCGGGCCCGCCGAGAACAGCACGCGCCCTTCGCCCAGGCCGTCGAACGCGCCCAGGCCCAGCGGGTGCAGTGCGGCGTCCAGCAGGGCCGGGTGCAGATCGTGGCGGCCGGCGTCGGCCGTGGCGGACTCGGGCAGGGCGACCTCGGCGTACACGGCGGTGTCGTCCCGCCAGGCGGCCGCAAGGCCCTGGAAGACGGGCCCGTAGTCGAGGCCGGCCTCCCGCAGCCGTGCGTACAGGCCCTCGGTGTCGAGTTCCTCGGCTCCGGGCGGCGGCCAGGCCGCGAGGTCGTGGTCGGGGGCCGGTCCGGTCTCGGCGGTGAGGACGCCGGCGGCGTGCCGGGTCCAGGCGGCGGCGGTGTCGGTGGCGAGCCGTGCGTGCACGGCGAAGGCGCGGTCTCCGCGGGCGTCGGGCGCCTCCACCCGGATCTGCAGGGCGACGCCGTCGTGCTCCGGCAGCGCCAGCGGGCGTTCCAGGACGAGTTCACGGACCTGCGGACGGCCGACGTGGGTGCCGGCGGCGAGCGCGAGTTCGACGAAGGCGGTGCTCGGGACGACGGCCGAGCCGCCGATGCGGTGCGCGGCGAGCCAGCTCGCGGTGCGGGTGCCCAGGCGGCCGGTGAGCAGTACGGAGTCGTCCACGGCGGACGGGACGACCGCGCCGAGCAGCGGGTGGTCGGCCGGTACGAGTCCGGCGGCGGCCGGGTCGCCCGCCGCGGTACCCGTCTCGATCCAGTAGGGCCGGTGCTGGAAGGCGTAGGTGGGCAGTTGGACCGGGCGGGCGCCGGGTGCGGTGGCGGCGAGCAGGGCGCGGCGGTCGACGCGGGCGCCGTGGGCGTGCAGCGCGCCGACCGCGGCCAGCAGCGTCTCCGTCTCGTCCCGGTCGTCGCGCAGCGTGGGCACGGCGAGCGGCGCGGCGCCCTGCCAGGAGCCCTGCGCCAGGGCGGTCAGGGTGGTGTCGGGGCCGAGTTCGACGAGGCGGGCGACGCCCTGCTCCTCCAGGGCCGCGACGCCGTCGGCGAACCGGACGGCGTGCCGTACGTGCCGCACCCAGTACTCGGCGTCCGTCAGTTCACCGGGCCCGGCGACCCGGCCGGTGAGGTCGGAGACGACCGGGACGCGCGGCTCCGCGTAGGCGACGGAGGCCGCCACGGCGCGGAAGTCGTCGAGCATCGGCTCCATGCGCGGCGAGTGGAAGGCGTGGCTGACCCGCAGCCGGGTGGTCTTGCGGCCCAGTCCGGTGAAGTGGGCGGCGACGGCGAGAGCATCATCCTCGTCACCGGAGACGACCACGGACCGGGGCCCGTTGACGGCCGCCACCCCGAGGGTGTCCTCCCGTCCGGCGAGCAGCGGCAGCACCTCGTCCTCGGCCGCCTGCAGGGCGAACATCGCCCCGCCTTCGGGCAGTTGCTGCATCAGCCTGCCACGGGCGGCGACCAGGCGGCAGGCGTCGGGCAGGGTGAACACCCCGGCGACGTGCGCGGCGGCGATCTCTCCCACGGAGTGACCGATGAGGTGCGTGGGCCGGGTTCCGAACGTCTCCAGGAGCCGGAAGAGGGCCACCTCTACGGCGAACAGCGCGGGCTGCGCGTACTCGGTGCGGTTCAGTGTGTCCGCGTCGCCCTCGTGCACGACCTCGGCGAGGGAGCGCGACAGCAGTCCGTCGAAGTGCCCGCAGACGGCGTCGAAGGCATCGGCGTACGCGGGGAACGCGTCGTACAGCGCGCGGCCCATGCCGGGGCGCTGGGTGCCCTGTCCGGCGAACAGGAACGCGGTGCCGCCGCCACTCAGGGTGTCCCCGGTGAGCACGGCGGGGCTCGGCTCGCCCGCGGCCAGCGCACCGAGTCCGGCCAGCAGCGCGGCACGGCCGGTGCCGGTCACGGCCGCACGGTGTTCGAGCGGCGCGCGGGTGACGGCGAGGGCGTGCGCGACGTCGGCGACGTCCAGCTCCGGACGCTGTTCGAGGTGGGCGAGGAGCCGGGCCGCCTGGTCGCGCAGGGCCGGTGCGCCGCGTGCGGCCAGCAGCCACGACAGGGCGGCCCGCTCACGGTCCGGACCGTCACCGGCGGGCGCGCTCGACTCGCCGTCGGCGGTGGCGGGTTCGGCGAGGATGACGTGTGCGTTGGTGCCGGAGACACCGAACGCGGAGACACCGGCACGACGGGTGTGCCCACCGGCCGGCCAGGCGACGGCCTCGTCCAGCAGACGGACCTGCCCGGCCGCCCAGTCGACGCGGGAGGACGGCCGGCCGGCGTGCAGGGTGGCCGGCAGCATGCCGTTGCGCAGGGCGAGGACCATCTTGATGATGCCGACGGCGCCGGCCGCGGCCTGGGTGTGCCCCAGGTTGGACTTCACGGAGCCGAGCCACAGCGGCCGGTCCTCGGCACGGCCCTGACCGTACGTCGCCAGCACCGCCTGCGCCTCGATGGGGTCGCCCAGGGTGGTACCGGTGCCGTGCGCCTCGACGACGTCCACGTCGGCCGGGGCGAGCCCGGCGGAGGCCAGCGCCTGGCGGATGACCCGCTGCTGCGACGGCCCGTTGGGCGCGGTCAGACCGTTGGACGCGCCGTCCTGGTTGACGGCGGTACCCGCCACGACGGCCAGCACGCGATGCCCGTTGCGCCGGGCGTCGGACAGCCGCTCCACCACCAGCACGCCGACGCCCTCGGCCCAGCCGGTGCCGTCGGCGTCCTCGGAGAACGCCTTGCACAGGCCGTCCGGGGCCAGTCCGCCCTGGAGGCTGAACTCGACGAAGGCACCCGGGTCGGCCATGACGGTCACACCGCCGGCCAGCGCCAGATCGCTCTCCCCGGAGCGCAGCGACTGAGCGGCCAGGTGCAGGGCGACCAGCGAGGAGGAGCAGGCGGTGTCGACGGTGACGGCCGGGCCCTCCAGGCCGAGGGAGTAGGAGATACGGCCGGAGACGACGCTGCCCGCCTGTCCGGTCAGCAGATGTCCGCCGAGTCCCTCGGGGACCTCGCTCAGACCGGTGGCGTAGCCGGAGCTGCCGGCTCCGACGAAGACTCCGGTGCGCGAGCCCTTCAGGGCGGTGGGGTCGATCCCGGCGAACTCCAGTGCCTCCCAGGACGTCTCCAGCATCAGCCGCTGCTGCGGGTCCAGCGCCTGCGCCTCGCGGGGGCTGATGCCGAAGAACGCGGCGTCGAAGTCTGCGGCCCGGGCCAGGAAGCCGCCCGAGCGGGTGTCGCTGACCTCCAGCAAGGAGGTCAGGTCCCAGCCGCGGTCCTCGGGGAACCCGCCGACGGCGTCACCGCCCGCGGCCAGCAACTCCCAGAGCTCGTCGGGGCCGTCGACACCACCGGGCAGCCGGCAGCCCATGCCGACGATGACCACGGGGTCGGTGTCGGTGGCCCGCACCGCCACCTCGTGCCGCTCCGCCGCGGTCTCGAACAGCGTGTCCCGAAGGTGCTCGGCGACGGCGAGCGGGGTGGGGTGGTCGAACACGAGCGTGGAGGGCAGCGGGATACCGGTCTCGGCGGTGAGGTCGTTGCGCAGTTCGACCGCGGTGAGGGAGTCGAACCCCATCTCGCGGAAGGCGCGTCCGACGGTCACCGCGGCGGGGTCGGCGTGGCCGAGCACCCCGGCGGCACGGCGGCACACCAGGTCGAGCAGGGCCGCGTCGCGCTCCTGCGCGCCGAGCGGCGCGAGCCGGGCCCGCAGCACGCCGCCCGCCTCCGTGGCGGAGCCGTCAGCGGCCGGGGCCACGGCGGCGTCGCTCAGCGCCGCGAGCAGGGGGCTGGGCCGGCCGGTGGTGAAGGCCGCCACGAACCGGTCCCAGTCGACGTCGGCCACGACCACGGCCGTGTCCCGGGCGGTCAGGGCGCGTTCGAGGGCCGTCAGCGCGGCGGCGGGGTCCAGCGGCCTCAGCCCCCGACGGACCAGCAGTTCCCTGGCCCCCTCGCCGGCGGCCATACCGGTGTCACCCCAGGGGCCCCAGGCCACGGAGGTGCCGGCCAGGCCGCGGGCGCGACGACGTTCCACCAGAGCGTCGAGATGAGCGTTCGCGGCGGCGTACGCGGCCTGTCCGCCGCTGCCCCAGACACCGGCGATGGAGGAGAACGTCACGAAGGCCGACAGCCCGCTGTCGCGGGTCAGTTCGTCGAGGTGGTCGGCGGCCTCGGCCTTGGCCCGCAGGACGGCGGCGAGCCGGTCGGGCGAGTAGTCGGCGATCACGTCGTCGTCCAGCACGCCTGCGCAGTGCAGCACCGCGTCCACGGGGTGCTCGGCGAGCAGCCGCTCGACCGCGCTGCGCTCGCCCATGTCGCAGGCCACGACGGAAACCTCTGCTCCGAGTCGGACGAGTTCCGCGCGCAGTTCGTCGGCGCCGGGCGCCTGGGGCCCGCGCCGGCCGGTCAGCACCAGCTCGCGCGCCCCGTGCTCGACCACCCACCGTGCGACACGTGCACCGAGGGCTCCGGTACCACCGGTGATCAGGACACGCTCCGGCGAGGTCCACTCCTGCGCGGCGGCGGGGGCGGGCGCGGACACGAGCCGACGGGCGTAGGCGTCGGTGCCTCGTACGGCGACCTGGTCCTCGACACCGGCCACCAGCACCCCGGCGACCCGGGCGAGCGCACGACGGTCCGGCCGCGCGGGCAGGTCGAGCAGACCACCCCAGACATCGGGATGTTCGAGCGCGGCGACACGACCGAGCCCCCATACGGAGGCCGGGCCCGGCTCGACCGCGGCCTCGGTACCGGCTCCCACGGCCACCGCCCCGCTGGTGACGATCCACAGCGGCGCGGTGAGCCCGGCATCGCCGTACCCCTGCACCAGCGCGAGGGCACGGTCCACACCCGGCAGACACGACAGCACACCTGCGACCGGCACGCCGTCTGCCACTGCCGCGCCCAGCACGTCTGCCAGGGCCGCCCGCCCGGTGCCGGTGACGTCGCACACGACACGCTCGACCCCCGGCACGAACTCCTCGATGCCGGCCAGGACTTCGTCGTCACCGGCCTGCAGCAGCAGCCACCGCCCGGTGACCGGCCGCTCCACGCCCGGCTCCAGACGCTCCCAACGGACGCGGTAGCGCCACGCGTCCGCGGTGGTCCGCTCGACCTCACCGCGCCGCCACACCGACAACGCCGTCACGACACGGCTCAGTTCACCACGGTCCAGTTCACCGGCGTCGAGGCCGAGGACACCGGCGAGTTCGTCGGCTTCACCGTGCTCGACGGCTCCCCAGAACGCGGCCTCCCCGGCGGACGCCACGGCCACCGCGCCGCCGGTGCCACGCCGCACCTCGGGCCAGTACCAGGTGCGTTGGAAGGCGTACGTCGGCAGCGGCGCGGGCCGCACCCCGGCGAACACCTCGGCCCAGCCGACCGGAAGCCCGGCGGCGTACAACGCGCCGACCGCGGCGTACAGCGCATCGGCCTCGGACCGGTCCTTGCGCTGCGCGGGTACGCAGACCACACGGTCGACCTCACCGAGCACGGTGCGGGCGAGGGCGGTGAGGGTGCCGTCAGGTCCGATCTCCAGGAAACGCGTCACACCCTCGGCGACGAGCGCAGCCACGCCATCGGCGAAGCGAACGGCCTCACGGACGTGCCGCACCCAGTACTCGGCCGACGCCAACTCCCCATCCGCAGCAAGCTGTCCCGTCACGTTCGAGACGACCGGGATCGACGGTGCACCGTAACTGATGCCCTCCGCGACACGGCGGAAAGCGTCGAGCATCGGCTCCATCAGCGGGGAGTGGAAGGCGTGCGAGACCCGCAGCCGCGACGTGCGCCCGCCCTGTGCCTTCAGCTCCTCCGCGACGTCGAAGACCGCCGACTCCACACCCGCGATCACGATCGCGCGGGGGCCGTTGACCGCCGCGATCGACACCTCGCCCGCACGGCCTTCGACCAGCGGGGCCACTTCCTCCTCGGTGGCCTCCACCGCCACCATCACACCACCGGCCGGCAGCCCCTGCATCAACCGGCCACGGGCCACGACCAGAGCACAGGCGTCCTCCAGCGACAACACACCCGCCACATGCGCAGCAGCGACCTCACCGATCGAATGCCCGATCAGGACGTCAGGACGCATCCCGAACGACTCCACCAGACGGAACAACGCCACCTCGACCGCGAACAACGCGGGCTGCGTCCACTCCGTACGACCCAGCCGCTCCGCATCATCCCCGAACACCACATCACGCAACTCGCCGCCCACGTACGCGCACACCGCGTCGAAGGCGTCCGCGAACACCGGGAAAGCCTCGTACAGTTCACGGCCCATCCCCAACCGCTGCGCACCCTGACCCGAGAACAGGAACGCGGTGCGACCTTCTCCCACGGTTCCGGTGACGGCACGGGGGTTGGGTTCGCCGCCTGCCAACGCGGCTAGGGCGTCGAGGAGTTCCGTTCGCTCCTGGCCCCAGACGACGGCCCGGCTCTCGAATGCGGTACGGGTCGTGGCCAGGGCGGCGCCGACCGCGACGCGGTCGACGTCGTGCGTCGTCCGTACGGCGTCCAGCAGGCGGGTGGCTTGGGAGCGCAGGGCGTC
>NZ_MLYN01000080.1:0-2509 GCF_001866675.1 Streptomyces sp. MUSC 14 | reverse complement strand
CCTTCGCCCCCACCACCCGCGCCACATGAGCGGGTGTCATCGCATCGATGAGTTCCACGTCGAGGACTCCCGCCACGTGGGCGATCCCGTCGACCCGATGGGCTTCGAGCAGCGCGGCGACCTGAGCCCGTTCGGCGACGTCGCATGCGACGACATCCACGCGTTGCGCGCCGGCCGCCCGCAGCCGCTCGACCGTCTCGGCCAGCCCGGCGGTGTCCGGACCGCCCCTGCTCGCCAGGACGAGCTCCCGCGTCCCACGCGTGACGAACCACTCGGCGACGTGGACCCCGAGCGCACCGGTGCCTCCGGTGACGAGGAGCCGCCGCGGAGACGGACGGCCGTCGCCGAGCGACGCGACCGGTTCCGTGACGGACATCGGCGCCGGGCACAGCCGACGGCCATGGATCCGCCCGTCACGCACGGACACCTGGTCCTCGCCGCCATGGCCCAACACCGAAGCGACAGCGGCGAGTTCCTCGTCACTCGGCTCCGCCGTCACATCGATGAGCCCGCCCCAACGCTCCGGGTGTTCCAATGCGGCCACACGTCCCAGCCCCCAGACGGCCGCCTGCGCGGGATCGTCGGGGGCGCGATCCGGGCCGAACCCGGCTCGCGTGACGACCCAGAGCGGCGCGCGCACACCTGCGTCACCGAGTGCCTGAACCAGCGCCATCGTGTCGACCACACCGGCGTCCGGGGAGGGGGAGAATGAGAGGCAGGACAGCACACCGGCCGGCTCGGCCCCGTCGACCGCCGACTCCAGCAGCGCGGCGAGCCCCTCCCTGTCCCGCACGTCACAGGTGGTCCGCTCCAGACCGGGCACGAACCGATCGAGCCCGCCGAGAGGGGAGGCGTCGGGCTCCTGCAACAGCAGCCAGCGCCCGTTCGGAGAGGCTGTGGCCGGTATCTCCACCGGCGCCCACTGCACGCGGTATCGCCAGCCGTCGACCTCGGCGCGCTCCACCTGTTCGCGGCGCAGTTCCGTCAGCCGGGGGATAACAGCGTCCAGCGCGTCCTGAGGCACGCCGAGCGTGTCTGCCAGGTGCTGCGTCCCCTGTTCCATCATCGACCAGAAGGACGCGTCACCGTCCGAGACCGACGGCTTCCCCGACGCCACCGTGTGCGCGGTGACAGTGGGCCAGAACCGGGTGCGCTGGAAGGCATAGGTGGGCAGGTCGACCGCCACACCACCGTCGTGGTCACCGAAGACGGGGGTCCAGTCGACCTCCGCACCATCGACGTGCAGCTTCGCCATCC
The DNA here is from genome assembly GCF_001866675.1 of Streptomyces sp. MUSC 14. Lineage (NCBI taxonomy): Bacteria > Bacillati > Actinomycetota > Actinomycetes > Kitasatosporales > Streptomycetaceae > Streptomyces > Streptomyces sp. MUSC 14. Next base: position 1,252 of record NZ_MLYN01000080.1, on the reverse strand, counting down.
CCCGCAGCACCGCCACGTGTTCGGAGCCGTCCTTGCGCAGGATCGGTACGAACAGTGTGCCATCGGCGTCATCATGCGGAACACAGTTCTGGGCGAGGGCGGTGAGGGTGCCGTCAGGTCCGATCTCCAGGAAACGCGTCACACCCTCAGCCACGAGCGCAGCCACGCCATCGGCGAAGCGAACCGCCTCACGGACGTGCCGAACCCAGTACTCGGCCGACGCCAACTCCCCATCCGCAGCAAGCTGTCCCGTCACGTTCGAGACGACCGGGATCGACGGTGCACCGTAACTGATGCCCTCCGCGACCCGGCGGAACGCATCGAGCATCGGCTCCATCAGCGGGGAGTGGAAGGCGTGCGAGACCCGCAGCCGCGACGCGCGCCGACCCCGGGCCTTCAGCTCTCCGGCGACCTCGACGACGGCAGCCTCGGCACCGGCGATCACGATCGCGCGGGGGCCGTTGACCGCGGCGATCGACACCTCGTCCGCACGTGCCTCCAGCAGAGGCAGCACCTCGTCCTCGGCGGCCTCCACCGCGACCATCACACCACCGGCCGGCAGCTCCTGCATCAACCGGCCACGGGCCACGACCAGAGCACAGGCGTCCTCCAGCGACAACACACCCGCCACATACGCAGCAGCGACCTCACCGATCGAATGCCCGATCAAGACGTCAGGACGCACCCCGAACGACTCCACCAGACGGAACAACGCCACCTCGACCGCGAACAACGCGGGCTGCGTCCACTCCGTACGACCCAGCCGCTCCGCATCATCCCCAAAGACCACATCACGCAACTCGCCGCCCACGTACGCGCACACCGCGTCGAAGGCGTCCGCGAACACAGGGAAGCTGTCGTACAGTTCGCGACCCATCCCCAACCGCTGCGCACCCTGACCCGAGAACAGGAACGCCGTCCGACCACTTCGACGGCCTTCACCTACGACAGTGCGCAGTCCGGGCTCGCCCAGATGCAATGCCTTGAGTTCTTCGGCAAGTTCCTGACGGCTGGCAGCGAGTACGACGGCCCGGTGCTCGAAAGTGGACCGGGTCGTGGCCAGCGCGTGGGCCAGATGAACGGACGACGAGTCGTGCGGCTTCTCGACAGCCGCCAGCAGCCGCCCGGCCTGGGCGCTCAGGGCCGCTTCGCTGCGGCCGCTGACAAGCCAGGGCAGTACTGCCGCATCGTCCGTCGCAGAGCTTCCCGAGTTCGACGGCTCGGGCGCCTGCTCCAGGATGACGTGCGCGTT
>NZ_MLYN01000008.1:0-208328 GCF_001866675.1 Streptomyces sp. MUSC 14 | reverse complement strand
CCGGCGCCAGCCGGGCCCGCACCGACAGGGAGTCGTCGCGCAGGGCCGCCGCCGCCTTCCGCACGAGCCGGCGGTCGGCCTTCGGGACGCCGTCGGCGGCACGTTCGTACAGCCGGGCGCCCTCCTCCAGGACCAGGACGGTGTCGACACCGGCCGGGATCTTGACGCCCGCGTGGTGGCGCCAGGTGGCCAGGGGGTCCGACCAGGCCTCCACGGTGTACGTCCAGCGGCCGGGCGCGCCGGCGGTGACGGTGGCACCCCAGCGGTCGGTGCCCGGCGCGAGCTCCCGCATCGGGGTCCACGGGCCGCGCCGCCCCTTCGGACCGCGCAGCACCACGTTCGCCGCGACGGCGTCGTGCCCCTCGCGGAAGACGGTGGCCGACACCTCGAACGACTCACCGGTCACCGCTTTGGCGGGCCTGCGCCCGTGCTGGACCACGGGGCGTACGTCGAGGACGGGGATACGGCCCAGGGCGGTGAACGGCGGCGGTGGAGAGGGCTTCCCGGCGCGGGGCTTCACGGGCTTCACCGGCTTTTGGGCCGGCGCCTTGCTGTTCGACGGAGGTCCTGACGACTGGTGCGTGGCGGGCATGACCGCTCCTGTCCGCGTCAACGTGGGTGTGGGCGGAGGTATGTGGGGAGGTGGGTCCTGCGAGGTGCTGTGGTGCGCCTGTGGGGTGTGTACCGCAGGAGCCTTCCCATCCTTCTCGGGTGGGCAATCCGGCACTTTGTTAACTACTCGCGCGTATGTCCACCCGTAGGACCGACCTCTTTTTCCCGGGTGCCCCGCGACCGCTCCCGCACGCCCCGACACCCCGTCCGGCACGTCCCCACCGACCACCCGGTAACCACTACCGTCGACAGTGACGACGAGACGTACACCGCCGTACGTCTCCCTCCCCGCAACGCGTCCGAGGTGGAATGTGAAGGCGATCCGTCGGTTCACCGTCCGTCCCGTTCTCCCCGACCCCCTCCGGCCGCTGAGTGACCTGGCGCGGAATCTGCGCTGGTCCTGGCACGCGGAAACGCGCGACCTGTTCCAGTCCGTCGACCCGGAGGCCTGGGCCGCCGCCCAGGCCGATCCGGTACGGCTGCTCGGCCGGGTACGCCCGGCCCGGCTGGCGCAGCTGGCCGGGGACCGGCGGTTCCTGCGCCGGCTGACCGCCGTGGCCGACGACCTCGACGACTATCTGACCGGGGAGCGCTGGTACCAGGCGCAGGCGGACGGGCTGCCCGCCGCCGTCGCCTACTTCTCCCCGGAGTTCGGCATCACGGCAGCGCTGCCCCAGTACTCCGGCGGCCTCGGCATCCTCGCCGGCGACCATCTCAAGGCCGCCAGCGACCTGGGCGTACCCCTGATCGGTGTCGGTCTCCTCTACCGGCACGGCTACTTCCGCCAGACCCTGTCCCGCGACGGCTGGCAGCAGGAGCACTACCCGGTGCTCGACCCCAACGAACTGCCCCTCACCCAGCTCAAGGAGCCCGACGGCACCCCCGCGCGGCTCACGCTCGCGCTGCCCGGCGGCAGGGCGCTGCACGCCCGGATCTGGCTCGCCCAGGTGGGCCGGGTGCCGCTGCTGATGCTCGACTCGGATGTCGAGGAGAACGACCTCGGCGAACGCGGGGTGACCGACCGGCTCTACGGCGGCGGCAGCGAGCACCGGCTGCTCCAGGAGATGCTGCTCGGCATAGGAGGTGTGCGGGCGGTGCGGACGTACTGCCGGCTCACCGGGCACCCGGAGCCGGAGGTCTTCCACACCAACGAGGGGCACGCGGGCTTCCTCGGCCTGGAGCGGATCGCCGAACTGTGCTCGGGCGGGCTGGACTTCGACTCCGCGCTGGAGGCCGTGCGCGGCGGTACGGTCTTCACCACCCACACCCCCGTCCCGGCCGGCATCGACCGCTTCGACCGGGAGCTGGTCGCCCGGCACTTCGGCGCGGACGCCGAGCTGCCCGGCATCGACGTGCAGCGGATCCTGGCGCTGGGCATGGAGACGTACCCGGGCGGCGAGCCGAACCTGTTCAACATGGCCGTGATGGGGCTCAGACTGGCCCAGCGGGCCAACGGGGTCTCCCTGCTGCACGGACAGGTCAGCCGGGAGATGTTCGCGGGCCTGTGGCCGGGATTCGACTCGGACGAGGTGCCGATCACCTCGGTGACCAACGGCGTGCACGCGCCGACCTGGGTGGCGCCGGAGGTGCTGCGCCTCGGCGCCCGCGAGGTCGGCGCCCAGCGGGCCGAGGACGCGCTGACGGTGGGCGGCTCGGACCGCTGGGACTCCGTCGCCGACATCCCGGACCAGGAGATCTGGGAGCTGCGCCGCACCCTGCGCGAACAGCTGGTGCTGGAGGTACGCGAGCGGCTGCGCGCGTCATGGCGCCAACGGGGCGCCGGAAACGCCGAGTTGGGCTGGATCGAAGGGGTACTGGACCCTGACGTCCTCACGATCGGCTTCGCGCGCCGGGTCCCGTCCTACAAGCGTCTGACCCTGATGCTCCGCGACCGCGACCGCCTGATGGAGCTGTTGCTGCATGCGGACCACCCGATCCAGATCGTCGTCGCGGGCAAGGCCCACCCGGCCGACGACAGCGGCAAGCGCCTCGTCCAGGAACTGGTCCGCTTCGCCGACGACCCGCGCGTGCGCCACCGCATCGTCTTCCTCCCCGACTACGGCATGGCGATGGCGCAGAAGCTCTACCCCGGCTGCGACATCTGGCTGAACAACCCCCTGCGCCCCCTGGAGGCCTGTGGTACCTCCGGCATGAAGGCGGCGCTGAACGGCTGCCTCAACCTCTCCGTGCTCGACGGCTGGTGGGACGAATGGTTCCAGCCGGACTTCGGCTGGGCCATCCCGACGGCGGACGGCGCCGGCATGGACCCCGACCGCCGCGACGACATCGAGGCGGCGGCGCTCTACGACCTCCTCGAACAGCGGGTCACCCCCCGCTTCTACGAACGCGGCCGCGCCGGCCTCCCCGACCGCTGGATCCAGATGGTCCGCCAGACCCTCACCCTGCTGGGCCCGAAGGTACTGGCCGGCCGCATGGTCCGTGAATACGTCGAGCGCCTCTACGCCCCCGCCGCCCAGGCCCACCGCGCGCTCACCCCGGACACGGCGAGCGAACTGGCCACCTGGAAGGCCCGGGTGCGGGCGGCCTGGCCCGAGGTGAGCGTCGACCACGTCGAGGCGACGGCGACGACGGCCACGGCGGAACTGGGCACGACCGTGGGCCTGCGGGTGCGGGTCGCCCTGGGCGAGCTGAGTCCGGACGACGTGGAGGTCCAGGCGGTCTCCGGCCGGGTGGACGCCGAGGACCACATCACGGACGCCACGGTCGTCGCCCTGAAACCGACGGGAGCCCCGGACCTGGAGGGCCGGCTGCTGTACGAAGGCCCCCTCTCCCTGGACCGCACGGGCCCCTACGGCTACACGGTCCGCATCCTGCCCACGCACCGCTTGCTGGCCTCGGCCGCGGAGCCGGGCCTGGTGGCGACGCCGGCGGGGGATGTGGGGGAGGGGGCGGGGGTGTTGTTGCGGTAGGTGTCCGGCCGGGGAGGGCTGTTCCGCGCTACGGCACGAGCAGGTGCAGGCCGGAGCAGCCGTCCCCGCCGGCCGGGTCCGGGGCGTACAGCCAGTGGACGGTCGCGAGCAGTCCGAGCGTCAACAGCAGGCCGAGCACGGCGGACACCAGCGCGAGCCCGCGCCGTTCGGTGCGGGGGAGCGTGGCGAACGCCAGCAGGGCACCGAGGGCGCAGGCGAGACCGGCCCACGAGGTGACGTACATACGCGTCGAGGGGCCCAGGTACGTGCAGTTCCGGTACGTGTCGGAGCTGAAGGCCAGGTGTGCGACGAGCAGGCCGGCCGAGACGGCCGCCAGCAGCGGGACGAGCAGCGCGCGTCGGTGCCGGGTCGGTACGGGGGCGGGGGCGGTCGTGGTCATCGCTGGACTATGGCCGCCGCCGCTCGACGCGATCGAGATCACCTGCGAGCAGATCATGGTGCCGGATGCCGAAGTCTCCGTTCCTGAGCGTCTGCCCGTCGCCGTAGTACCGCCCCACGACGCGGTCGGGCAGAAAGCTCCGAAGGCGGTGCCGCATCCGTTCCGGGTGTGCGACGGGCGCGCCCCAGCCGTCCGACGGTGCCTCGTCGCTGGAGAACAGCACCCAGTGATCGACGGGGACGTCGGCATCGAGGTCCGGTGCACCTCCGGTGTGGCTGTCGAGGGCGGGCACGGTCAACCGGTCGGGATCATGGGGCTGATACCAGACGAGGAGCGGCTTGGCCCGCTTGGCGTCGGCGTTGTCGAAGCAGCAGAGTGCGATGGCGTGGTCGGGGAAGCGCTCGGCGTAGAACGTCAGGAGCTCCGGCTTGAGCCGCGGCCGCCGTTTCCAGGGCACGCGGTGGAGTGCGGCGGGGATCAGGCCGGGGTCATCGGCGAGCAGCACGGTGTAGACGTCGTGCTCGAAGACCCGCACGACCGGTTCCGGTCCGGCGTCCATCCAGTCCATGCCGTCGGTCTCGACCTCCGGCGGAGCGACGGCGTCGACCATCCGCCGCAGCACGTCGTCGTCGCTCCCGACAGAGATGAACTGCTCGGGCGTCAGGTGCCGAGTGGGCAGATGCAGCAGCATGGCGTTCGGCCCGCCGGCCAGGTTCTCGGCGGTGTTCTGGTATCCGAGGACATGGATCAGACCGCCGTCCTCGGGATGCCGCTGCCGCCCGCAGTAGAGAACGGTCCCGGAGAAGGCCGCGTCACCGGCCGAGATGCACATGCGGGTCCTTCAGGGCGTCGACGAAGGGGGCGAAGGCGGTGGGGGGGAAGGTGAGGGTGGCGCGGGTGGGGGCTTTGGAGTCGCGGATGGCTATGTGGGAGGCGGTGGTCGCGATCTCCACGCACTCGTTGCCGTCGCCCGGTCCCGAGTGGGACGACTTCCGCCAGCTGTCCATAGGGGTTCCTCATAGCTCCTTCGCCAGTCGGTGGATGAGTTCCCGCGACTGTTCGGGGTCGAGTGACGCGGTCTCCACCATACGGAAACTCGTTCGGTAGGTGTGGAGCTGGGCCTCGGAATCGATGAAGGCCGAGCCGTGCAGCGCGTCGCGAACCACCGTGTCCAGCTTGGGCAGAGGGCCGCCCACGTAGGTCATGGTGCTGGAGGCGCTGGCGAAGCCGTCCAGGTCGAAGGGGATGACACGCACGGTGATGTGGTCCGCTGCGGAGTGTTCGAGGAGTCGGACCAACTGGGCCTTGGAGGTCGCCCGGTCGCCGACTCTGATACGCAGCGCCGCTTCGTGGATCACCGCTTCGTACGGGACGGTGAACTGCTGGCGGGCCCTGCGATGCCGGATGCGCAACTCAAGCTCTTCACTGGTCAGTTCCGGAAGCCTGGAGGAGAAGACGGCACGCGAGTAGTCCTCGGTCTGGAGGAGCCCCGGCACGTACAGGATCGCCACATGGCGGAGGAACCGGGCGTGGTGCTCCAGCTCGGACAGGTCGAGGAACGACGTGGGCAGCAGGCCCCGGTACTCCTCCCACCAGCCGTGCGTCCGATCGGTCGCCATGGTCACCAGGGCGTCGATGAACTCCTCATCGGTGCAGGCGTAGTGAGAGGCGAGGCGACGCAGGCGCTGCTCGCTCACACCCGCGAGTGCGGACTCGATATGTGTGATCTGGGCGGGGGCCACGCCGAGCAGCGCCGCAGCCTGGCGGGAGTTGAGGCCGGCGGCCTCGCGGAGCCTGCGCAACTCCGTTGCCAGCCGCGTCTGGCGCGCCGTTGGTTCACGCCTCTTGACCATCGACGGCCCTCCTCCCACGCCCGCGGGCGTGACTCGTTCGGCGTCAGATTACGCGACGGGCTTGCTGCGTCCCTAGATTTAGATCTACCGTCGGTGACGTACCGCACACGCAGCGGAAGTGCACCGCGTGCCGCGGCGTTGCCACCCTGCGCGCGAAATCCACCTCACCCCCTGGAGTTGATGACGCATGCCCGAAACCTGGGACTACACCCTCTACATCCCCAACGACCCCAGAGCCGTCACGGTGTGCCGCCGCACCCTGCGCCTGATCCTGACCCTGCACGGCCTGATCGCCCTGCTGGACACCGCCGAACTCCTTGCCGCGGAACTGGTGTCGAACGCCGTACGCCACACGAAGGGCCCCGCCGCGCTCAGGGTCCGCCGCGCCCCGGAGGGCGTCGTGTGGATCGGAGCGTGGGACACGGACCCGGCGCCGCCCGACCCGCCGTCGGTGCTGGAGGAGGTGGGGGAGTCGGAGAGCGGGAGGGGGCTGGGACTGGTGTCGGCCTGCGCGCAGGTGTGGGGATGGCAGCCGTCAGCCCGGTTCGGGGATCGGGGGAAATACGTGTGGTGCGAGCTCGGTGTGGCGTGATGGTGTGTTTACCGCATGAGGCGTTACGCCGCCTCGGCGATTGGCGGATTCGGGCCGGCCCTGACGGGTCCGACCGGATCTCGTCGGAGCCGCCGGTGGCCCAGATCTGCCAATGGCTCACGACGGACCACCCTCCCCCATGCTGACGGCGCTGCCGGTTACTCCTCCGACAACCCCGCGCACAATTTCTTCAGCACCGCCCCGCACCGCCGTGCGTACGCGTGCTGCAAGCCCCTGGTCGCCGGGCCGCCGGCCTTCGCGTACCACTTGGCGGGTTTGCTGAAGGCGGCCACGGTCAGCCAGACCGTGCCGTCGCCGGTGCGGTCGACGAGGAAGGCTTCCTCGCCGCATTCGGGGTGGTCTTCGAGGGTGCCGTAGGCCCAGCCGGCGCGGCGGGGTTCCTCGGTCGTCCAGATGATGCGGCAGGGGGCTTTCAGGAGGCCGGCCAGGGTGACGGTGACGTCCACGCCGGGGGCGGCGCGGTCGGCGGCGGCGTCGATGCCCACGCCCATCGCGCGGTGCATCTCCCAGGTGAGGACCGCTTCGGCCGCCCGTTCGAAGAGCTTTGTGCCCTCGCCGAGGCGGGTGCGTACGAAGAGGGGGTGGAAGCCGGGCGGGCAGTACGTCAGGTCGTCGCGGGTCGCGCCGACGGGCTCGTAGGTGAAGGGCGCCGAGGACATGGGTCACAAGCGTAGGCGGCACCCGGGGGGTTCTCCCACCGGGTGCCGCCCGAAGCACAACTACGGCTGGTTCAGTTGACGTTGACCGCCGACCAGGCCGCGGCCACCGCGTTGTACTCGGTGCTGCCGGAGCCGTACAGGTCCTTGGCCGCGCTCAGGGTGCCCGTGCGGGCCGCCTTGTAGTTCGTGGTCGAGGTGAAGTACGTGGTCAGCGCCTTGTACCAGATCTGGAGCGCCTTGTCCCGGCCGATGCCGGTGACCTTGGAGCCGTTGGAGGTCGGGGAGTCGTACGAGACCCCGTTGATCGTCTTGGCGCCGCTGCCCTCCGAGAGGAGGTAGAAGAAGTGGTTGGCCACGCCGGAGGAGTAGTGGACGTCCAGGCCGCCGACCGAGGAGGACCAGCTGTCCGCCGAGGAGCCGTCCTTGCTGGGCTTGTCCATGTAGCGCAGCGGGGTGCCGTCGCCGTTGATGTTGATCTTCTCGCCGATGAGGTAGTCACCGGGGTCGGAGGGGTTGTTGGCGTAGAACTCCACGCCGACGCCGCCGAGAATGTCGGAGGTCGCTTCGTTCAGGCCACCGGACTCGCCGCTGTAGTCGAGGCCGGCGGTGTTGGCGGTGACGCCGTGGGTCATCTCGTGGCCGGCCACGTCGAGCGAGGTCAGCGGGTCGGCATTGCCTTCGCCGTCGCCGTAGGTCATGCAGAAGCAGCTGTCGTCCCAGAAGGCGTTCACGTACGAGCTGCCGTAGTGGACGCGGGAGTAGGCGGCCTTGCCGTCGTTCTTGATGCCGGTGCGGCCGAAGACGTTCTTGTAGTAGTCCCAGGTCTCCTGCGCTCCGTAGGCGGCGTCGGCGGCGGCCGTCTGGTCGCTGGAGGAGGTGGAGGCGGTGCCGGTGCCGAACGTGTTGGTCGAGTTGCTGACCAGGGTGCCGGTGCCGGACGTCTTGCGGGCCAGGTTGTAGGTCTTGTGGCCGCCGCGTGAGGCGTCGGTCAGGTTGTACGACGAGCCCGACTGGGTCGTGGTCAGGCTGACGGTGCCCGAGTACAGCGTCTTGCCGGTGCCGGTCGCGTTCTCGATGCCCTGGTACTCGAAGAGCTTCTTGCCGGTCGCGGCGTCGGTGATGACGTGCAGCTGGTTCGGGGTGCCGTCGTCCTGGAGGCCGCCCACGATCGTCTCGTAGGCCAGGACCGGCGTGCCGTTCGCCGCCCAGATCACCTTGCGCGCGCCGTCCGCGGTGGACTTGGCGGAGCCGAGCGTTCTGGCGGCGGAGACCGCCTGCTGCTCGGCCTTGGCAGGGGTGATCTTCGGCGTGAGCGAGGCCACCTTGATGGTCGCCTTGTTCGCCTTGGTGACGCCCTCGGTCCTGCCCGACCTGGCGGTGTGGACGACCAGGTCGCCGCCGAGGACGGGGAGGCCGGCGTACGTCCGCTCGTAGCGGGTGTGGACCGTGCCGTCGACGTCCTTGACGACGTCCTTGACGACCAGCTTCTCCTTGGCGCCGAGGCCTATCGACTGCGCGGTCGTGGCGGCGTCGTCCTGCGCCTTCTGCATCAGGGAGGCGCGGGCCGTGGTGGACAGCGCGGCGGGGGCGGCGGCCAGCTGGTGGGTGGTGGGCTGGGCGGAGGCGGTGGTGGTCAGCCCGGTGGAGAGCAGGGCTCCGGCGGCGACAGCGGTGGCGATGGCCAGAGTGGTGCGCTTGTGACGCGCGTAGAGGGGGCTCACTCAAAGCTCCTTCAGGTGGGGAGTCCGGGCAGCGTGGGGTTACTGGCCCGGCTGTGTGGGGTTGTGAAGTTGCTGTGCTGCTGCGGCGGGTGGAGAGAGAGTGACATCAAGGGCGCGTACATGTCAGGACCCTGAAGTGATGTTGGCTGAAAAACGACCAGTGGGGAAACATTTCAGGCGTGTGAACCCGGGCCGTCCGAGGGTGGTCCACCCTCGGACGGCGCCGTGACACAAGGGCTCTGACGTGCGGCCTACGGGAAGGTCAGCTTCCAGTCGTTGAGCGTGCCCGTGTCCTGACTGGCCTGATCCTGCACCTTCAACTTCCATGTCCCGTCGGCCGTTTCGGCCGCCGCGTTCACCGTGTACGTCGCCTTGACGTTGTCGGCCGAGTCGGAGGAGCTGAAGTTCTTCAGCCGGTACGTCTTGCCGGACGGGCCGACGAGGTCGATGACCAGGTCGCCGCGCCAGGTGTGCGTGATGTCGACGTTCACCTGGAGGTTGCCCGGCGCGTTCCCGCTGCGGTCGGAGACGGTGATGGCCGAGGTGATGGCGGGACCGTTGTCCGGGATCGCCATCTGCGTGTGGTTGTCGTACGTCGAGCCGGTGCCGCCACCGCCCCCGCCGCCGGACCGCGAACCGACGTTGACGGCCGCCCAGGCGTCCTCGACCGCCGCGTACTCGGCGCTGGAGGTGCCGTACAGCTCACCGGCCGCCGCGAGCGTGCCCGTGCGGGCGTCGGCGTAGTTCGTGGTGGAGGTGAACTTGGTGGTCAGTGCCCGATACCAGATCTGGAGCGCCTTGTCCCGGCCGATTCCGGTCACCGGAAGCCCGTCCGACGTCGGCGAGTCGTAGTTCACGCCGTTGATCGTCTTGGCGCCGCTGCCCTCCGAAAGGAGGTAGAAGAAGTGGTTGGCGATGCCGGACGAGTAGTGCACGTCGAGGCCGCCGACGCCCGAGTACCAGGAGTCGGCCGAACTGCCGTCCTTGCTGGGCTTGTCCATGTAGCGCAGCGGGGTGCCGTCGCCGTTGATGTTGATCTTCTCGCCGATGAGGTAGTCACCGGGGTCGGAGGGGTTGTTGGCGTAGAACTCCACGCCGGTGCCCATGATGTCGCTGGTGGCCTCGTTCAGGCCGCCGGACTCGTCGCTGTAGTCGAGGCCCGCGGTGTTGGCGGTGACGCCGTGGCTCATCTCGTGGCCGGCCACGTCCAGCGCGGTCAGCGGGTCGGCGTTGTTCTGGCCGTCGCCGTACGTCATGCAGAAGCAGCTGTCGTCCCAGAACGCGTTCACGTACGAATCGCCGTAGTGGACGCGGGAGTAGGCGCCGACGCCGTCGTTCTTGATGCCGCTGCGGCCGAAGGTGTCCTTGTAGAAGTCCCAGGTCTCCTGCGCGCCGTAGGCCGCGTCGGCGCCCGCGGTGGCGGCGTTCGACGTGGTCCCGTCGCCCCAGGTGTCGCTGTTCTGCGAGAACAGCGTGCCGGTGCCGTCGCTGCCGCCGGCCAGGTTGTACGTCTTGTGGCCGCCGCGCGTCCCGTCGGTCAGCGTGTACGTCGAGCCCGACTGGGTCGTCGACAACGTCACCTGTCCGCTGTACCGGGTGTTGCCGACGCCGGTCTCGATGCCCTGGTACTCGTAGAGCTTCTTGCCGGTGACGGCGTCGCTGATGACGTGCAGCTGGTTCGGGGTGCCGTCGTCCTGGAGGCCGCCCACGATCGTCTCGTAGGCGAGGACGGGCCTGCCCGTGGCGGCCCAGATCACCTTGCGGACGCTGGAGGCGGCCGACTTCGTGCCGCCGCGCGCCTTCGCCCGCTGCACGGCCTGCTTCCCGGCCGCGGCCGTGGACACCTTCGGGGTGAGGCCGGGGACCTGCACCGTCGCGTCGGTGGCCCGGATGACGTCCATGGTCTTGCCGGACGTGCTGTCCACCACCAGGTCGCCGCCGAGGACGGGCAGACCTGCGTACGTCCGCTCGTAGCGGGTGTGCAGCGTGCCGTCGGCGTCCTTCACGACGTCCTTGACGACCAGCTTCTCCTGGCTGCCGAGGCCGATCGAGCGGGCCGTCGCGGCCTTCGTGGCATCGGCGTCGCGCAGCAGCTCGGCGCGCTGCGAGGGCGAGAGCCTGAGTGCCGTGTGCGCCGGGTTCGCCTTGGCGGGCCGCGGGCCGGCCGCCGGTGCGGCACTGGCCGCGCCCGTCTGGACGGCGGCGGCGATCAGCGCGGCGACACCGGCGAGGGCGAGGGCGGCGCTACGGCGGTGCGCGGTGCGGAACTGCGGGGTGTGGGAGGTGCGTCCGCGAGAGGAATTGCGTCTCAACACTGACTCCTTCTGCGTGGCCGCGGGTCGCGCGGCCAGGGGAGACCGGACGGGAGGTCGGGGCGTCCGGGCAGAACAGGACGTGCGCGAAACGAGGTGCGGGGTCGTGCGGGCCGACTCGCGTGCGTGCGCGTGCAGTTGTGGGGTCGCTGTGAGTCGGCCAGGGAAGAGTGGCAGGGGATGGGTACGTCTGTCAGGACCGCGTCACAAACTTGGCCGGAAACGGTCCGTTGACCGGATGTTCAGATCCGGTATGCGGACCGTTGGGCCGGACGCGTCCCTCAGCGGGCGTCCCCGTGCCAGGTCCGCCACAGCGCCGCGTACGCCCCGCCCGACGTCACCAGCTCCTCGTGCGTGCCCAGTTCCGTGAGACGGCCGTCCTCCATGACCGCCACGCGGTCGGCGTCGTGCGCGGTGTGCAGTCGGTGCGCGATGGCGATGACCGTACGGCCCTCCAGAACGGCGGCGAGGGCACGTTCGGTGTGGCGGGCCGTGGTGGGGTCCAGCAGCGCCGTCGCCTCGTCCAGGATCAGGGTGTGCGGGTCGGCCAACACCACGCGAGCCAGGGCGAGTTGCTGGGCCTGCGAGCCGTCGGTGGCCGTGCCGCCCGTACCCAGCCGGGTGTCCAGGCCGGCCGGCAGGTCGCGCACCCACGCGTCGGCGCCCACCGCCGCCAGCGCCGCCCACAGGTCGTCGTCCGTGGCCTCCGGCTCGGCGATCAGGAGGTTGTCCCGGACCGTGCCGAGGAACACATGGTGCTCCTGCGTCACCAGCACCACCTGGCGGCGCAGCAGCTCCGGCTCCAGATCGGCGACCGGCACCCCGCCCACCGTCACCGCGCCGGACCCGGGCCGGTCGATGCCCGCGAGCAGCCGGCTCAGCGTCGTCTTGCCGGCCCCGGAGGGCCCCACCACCGCGAGTCGCTCCCCGGGCCGCACCGTCAGGTCCACCCCGCGCAGCACCTCGCCGCCGCGCTCGTAGGCGTACCGCACGCCCCGCACGTCGACACGGTCGTCCGCCGGCACCGGCGAGCTTGCATCGGCGTCGCCGCGGGGCGCCCGCGCCAGCCCCTCCACGCGTGCGAACGAGGCGCCGCTGCTCTGCAGTTGCTCCACCCGCATCAGGATCTGGTCCAGCGGCTCGGTGAACTGCCGCAGGTACAGCGCCGCCGCCACCACCGCGCCCACCCCGACCGAGCCCCGCTCGTGCAGCCAGCCGCCCAGCAGCAGGATCCCCGCCACGGGCACGGTGTACGTGATCTCGACCGCCGGGAAGAACACCGTCCGCAGGAACAGCGTGTAGAAGCGGGTCCGGCGGGACGTCTCCAGCGCGTCCCGGCCGGCCGTGATCCGCCGCTGCCGCAGCCGGAACGCCTCGACCGTGCGGGCCCCGGCCGCCGTCGAGGCGACGATCTCCGCCACCTCGGACGTCGCCGCGCCCTCGGCGAGATAGCCGTCCCGGGCCCGCCGCAGATACCAGCGCAGCGACAGCCAGATCGGGGTCAGCCCGAGCGCCCCGAACGCCCCGAACAGCGGGTCCAGCGCGAACACCGCGCCCAGCACGAACAGCGCCTGCACGGAGTTGACCAGCAGTTCCGGACCGACGTCCCGCAGCGTGCTGCCGACGGTCGCCACGTCCGCCGTCCCCCGCGCCGTCAGGTCACCCGTCCCGGCCCGCTCCACCACGGACGCGGGCAGCGCCAGCACCCGCTCGACGTACTCCTCGCGCACCCGGGCCAGCATCCGCTCCCCGAACCGGTAGCCCACGTACCGCGCCCAGCGGGCCAGCAGCAGCTGCGCGAACGAACACAGCAGGATCCACAGCGCGAGCCGGTCCACCGCCCCGACCCCGTGCCCGGCGCGTACCTCGTCGACGATGCGTCCGACCAGCCACGGCCCGACCAGTCCCGCCCCGGCCGCCAGCGCGTTGAGCAGCACCGCGGCGGCGAACGCCCGCCCGTCGGCCCGCACCAGCCGCACCACGGCCCGCCGCACCCGCGCCCGGTCCGCGACCGGCAGCAGCCCCTCACCCACCGCGCCCGCCGTCACCGTACGACCCCTTCTTCCGTGTCCGCGGTGTCCGCAGCGTCCTCGACGTCTCGGGCGACCAGGGCCCGGTACTCCGGCTCCTCGGCCAGCAGCCGCCGGTGCGGGCCGTGCGCCGCGACCTTGCCGTCGGCCAGGAACACCACCGTGTCCGCGCGGTCCAGCACCAGCGGCGACGTCGACGTCACCACCGTCGTACGGCCCTCGCGCGCCGTCCGCAGCCGCTCGGCCACCGTCGCCTCCGTGTGCGCGTCCAGCGCCGAGGTCGGCTCCACGGCGAGCAGCACCTCGGGGTCGGCCAGCAACGCCCGTACCAGCCGCACCCGTTGGCGCTGGCCACCGGAGAGGCTGCGGCCCTGCCCGGCGACGGCCGAGTCGGCCCCGTCCGGCAGCCCGCGTACGACGTCCTCGGCCGCGGCGGCGTACAGCGCCCGCCGCAGCGCCTCCTCACCGACCACGCCCTCGGCGGCCACGACCTCCCGCAGCGGCCCCGCGAACAGGTCGGCCTCGTTGTCGGCGACCAGCACACGCGCGCGTACGTCGGCCAGCGGGATCGCGTCCAGCCGCACCCCGCCCCAGGTGGCGTCGGTCGGACCGAACCGGCCGAGCCGGTCGACGACGGCGGTCGCCTCGACGGGCCGGGCGGCGGCCAGCGCGGTCAGCCGGCCCGGCGCGATCCGCACCCCGGACACCGGATCGTGCAGCTCGGCCGGCCCGGCGGGCGCGGGCCGCGTGCCCTCGTCCGGGTCCGGCGCGAGGCGCAGCAGCCGTACGACCCGGCGCGCGGCCACCACGCCACGGTTCAGCTCGTAGGCCATCTGCACCAGGAACGCCACCGGTCCGATCAGCACGGCGACATAGCCGTACACCGACACCAACTGGCCGATGCTGATGTGCCCCTGGGCCGTCAGCCGGGCGCCGAGCCAGGTC
The DNA here is from genome assembly GCF_001866675.1 of Streptomyces sp. MUSC 14. Classification (NCBI taxonomy): domain Bacteria; kingdom Bacillati; phylum Actinomycetota; class Actinomycetes; order Kitasatosporales; family Streptomycetaceae; genus Streptomyces; species Streptomyces sp. MUSC 14. The sequence continues at coordinate 194,253 of NZ_MLYN01000008.1, read as the reverse complement.
ACGACGGCGAGGAACAGGGTGGGCAGCCCCACCCCGAGCGCCTGCACCCAGCTGGCCACCGCGCCCACCCGGTACCCCTGCGCGCGCAGCGCCTGCGAGTCCGTGCGGAACCCGTCGGCGAACAGCGACTTCCCGCCCAGCCCGTTGAGCACGCGCAGACCGCCCGCGAGGTCCCCGATGCGGGCGGTCAGCACGCCCTGCCGCTCCCGGTACTCGCTCTCCGCGTGCTGCAGGCGCAGCGTCAGCGGCCCGGTGACCAGCGCGAGCACCGGCAGCCCGAGCAGGACGACGGCGGCGAGCTGCGCCGAGACGGTGAACAGCAGCCCGGCGACCACCGCGTACACCACGGCCGAGCCGACGCCCGGCCCGACGGCGGTGAGCGACTGCGCGATCACCTGTACGTCGCCGACGCCGATGGTCACGACCTCGCCGGCCCCCGCCCGGCGCGGCAGCGCGGCCCCGAGCCGCACCACATGCCCCACGACCGCCTTCACCGTGCGGAAGTTGGCGTCCATCCGCACCCGGGTCATCGTGCGGTGCCGCATGATGCTCAGCCAGGCGTTGCCCGCGCCCAGCACGAACATCGCCCCCGTCCACGCGGCCAGCACCCCCAGCCGCCCCGGCACCAGCCCGTCGTCCACGGCCCGCGCCATCATGTACGGCTGCGCCGCCAGCAGCACCATCCACACGCTGGCCAGCGCGGCACCGGCCAGCGACCGCCCCCGCTGCCGCCACACCAGCCACCACAGATACCGCCAGCCGCAGCGGGTGTCGGGCACCCCCGGTTCCTCGTACGCGTCGATCATCCGTCCCCCGTTCGCGCCTCGGCGACGCCCAGCAGGAACAGGTACAGGGCACCGAGCCGGACCCCGTCCGGGTCACGGTCGGCGACCGGTCCGTCGACCGTCCACTTCGGGACGAGCGGGATCACCAGCCCCGTACAGGAGGCCACGACGGCGACGAAGGCGGCCGTGAACAGCCGTGCCCGCACGGGGCGTACGTACGGCCACAGCCGCAGCAGCGTGCGGACGGCGGACCGGTCCTCGGTGGTTGCACGTGTCGTGGGCATCACCGCGAGCGTACGGACCGGCACTGACATCGCCCACCGAGTTTCGGCCGGACCCGGCTCCGTCGCCGGTCGTACGACCCGGGCCGGGGCGCGGGGTCGTACGCCGCCGCATCGGCCGATCGGCCGCGGCATCAACCGATCGGCGGATGCGGCTTCGAGCGGGCCGGCCGATGTGCCGCGGGGGGCCCGGCCGGAATGCTCGGAGCATGCCATCCGTCATCGAAGTCACCGATCTGCGCAAGTCGTACGGCGGCCGCGCCGTGGTCGACGGCGTCTCCCTCACCGTCGAGGAGGGCGAGATCTTCGGGATCCTCGGCCCCAACGGCGCCGGCAAGACCACCACCGTGGAGTGCGTCGAGGGTCTGCGGGTCCCCGACGGCGGCCGGGTCCGGGTCCTCGGCCACGATCCCGTCGCCGACCACGCGGAGGTCGCGCGCGTGCTCGGCGCCCAGCTCCAGCAGAGCGAACTCCAGGCCAAGCTCACCGTGCGCGAGGCGCTGGAGCTGTACGCCGCCTTCTACCCGCACCCCGCCGACTGGCGGCCCCTCGCCGAACGCCTCGGCCTGACGGAGAAGTTGGGCACCCGGTTCGGCAAGCTGTCCGGCGGCCAGCAGCAGCGGCTGTTCATCGCGCTGGCGCTCGTCGGCGGGCCCCGGGTCGTGGTGCTGGACGAGCTGACCACCGGCCTGGACCCGCGCGCCCGGCGCGACACCTGGCAGCTGATCGAGGAGGTCCGCGCGAGCGGGGTCACCGTGCTGCTCGTCACCCACTTCATGGAGGAGGCGCAGCGGCTGTGCGACCGGATCGCCGTCATCGACCGGGGGCGGATCGCCGCGCTGGACACCCCCTCCGGGCTCATCCGCCGCTCGGCGGGTGCCACGGTCATCAGCTTCACCCCGTCCGCGCCGCTGGACGAGCGTGAGCTCGGCGCGCTGCCCGCGCTCGCCTCGGTCGAGTGCAAGGGCGGGCGGATCACGCTGTCCGGCACCGACGAGACCGTGAACGCCGTCCTCACCCTGCTCGCCCGTCACCACATCACCGCCCGCCAACTACGGGTCGTCGACGCCACGTTGGACGACGCGTTCCTGGATCTGACCGCAGGCCGCGCCGAGGAGGAAGCCGCGTGAACACCGCCGTGCTGCGTACCGAGTTCCGGCTGCTGCGCCGGGAGCCGGCCACCGTCTTCTGGATCTTCCTGTTCCCCTCGCTGCTGCTGGCGATCCTCGGCTCCATCCCCTCGTTCCGGCACGCCGACGCGTCGATGGGCGGGCTGCGGCCGGTCGACGTCTACGTGCCCGTCGCCGTACTGATCGCCCTGATCATGTCCGGGGCGCAGGGGCTGCCGCAGGTCCTCACCGGCTACCGGGAGCGCGGCATCCTGCGCCGCATGTCCGTCACACCCGTGCGCCCCTCGGCGCTGCTGGCGGCACAGATGGTCGTGCAGGGCGTGGCCGCGCTGGCCTCGGCGGTACTCGCGCTCGTGGTCGGCCGGGCGGCCTTCGGCGTGACGCTGCCCCGGCAGCCGGCCGGCTACCTGCTGGCCCTGCTGCTCGCGGCGGCGTCCGCCCTCGCGCTCGGCAGCGTCGTCTCGGCGCTCTCCCGGACGACCAAGGTCGCCGGCGCCATCGGGTCGATGGTGCTCTTCCCGATGATGTTCAGCGCGGGCGTGTGGATCCCGGTGCGGTCCATGCCCCACGCGCTGGCCCAGGTGGTCCAGCTGACCCCGTTCGGCGCGGCGGCCCGCGCCCTGGACCAGGCCGCCTCCGGCGACTGGCCGGCCTGGGGGCACCTCGGGGTGCTCGCGGCGTGGACGGTGCTGCTCACCGGCGCCGCCGCGCGCTGGTTCCGCTGGGAGTGAGCGGGCCGTGCCGGACACTGGGGGCATGACAAGCACCGTGCAGCAGCCACCCCGGGCCTCCTTCGACACCTGGGGGCCCTGGGCGCTGCTGGTCGCCGGTGTCGTCGCGGCGGCGATCTCCGCCCGGCCGGTCGGCATGGACCGGCCCGGAACGATCGTCAGCACGGTCCTCGTGCCCGTGGCCGTCCTGCTGCAGCTGTACTGGGGCAGGGTGAAACGCAGGCGGCCGGGCCCCAGCCGCACGGGTGTGTCCCTCTACTTCCTGCGCTGGGCCATCGCCTTCGTGCTGACCTGGGTCAACCCGTTCTTCGCCTTCTACGCCGTGAGCGGCTACTACACCGCCGCCCGGGAGCTGCCGCGCCGGCTGGTGCTGCCGGGACTCTTCCTGACCGCCGTCACCATGGCCGGCAGCGAGGTGGGCGGCTGGCCGCCGCACGGGCTGGTCATGTGGCTCGGCTTCTTCCTCGTGCTGGGCGTCAACATGGGGATGGTCAGCGTGTTCACCCGGTTCGCCGAGCAGGAGCAGGCCCGGCTCATAGTCCAGGCCGACACCATCGCCGAGCTGGAGCGCACCAACACGGCGCTGCAGCAGGCCCTCGACGAGAACGCCGCCCTGCACGCCCAGCTCCTCGTCCAGGCGCGGGAGGCGGGCGTGGCCGACGAGCGGCGCCGGCTCGCCGCCGAGATCCACGACACCATCGCCCAGGGCCTGACCGGGATCATCGCGCAGCTCCAGGTCGTCGCGAACGCCCCCGACCTGACCACCGCCCGCACCCATCTGGAGCGCGCCTCCACGCTGGCCCGGCACAGCCTCGGCGAGGCCCGCCGGTCGGTGCACAACCTGGCGCCGGTGGAGCTCATGGCCGGCGGACTGCCCGAGGCGCTGAAGAAGACGGTCGCGGAATGGGGCGAACGCACCGGCGTGCGGGCCGAGTTCACGGTCACCGGCACCACCGAGCAGCTGCACGACGAGGTCTCGGCGACGCTGCTGCGCATCGCCCAGGAGGCGCTGTCCAACGCGGCCCGGCACGCCCGCGCGACCCGGGTCGGGGCCACCCTCTCCTTCATGGGCGACGAGGTCACCCTCGACGTCCGCGACGACGGCACGGGCTTCGACCCGGCCGCCGTACCGCCCCGCACGGGCGCGGGCGGCTTCGGCCTGGACGGCATGCGGGCCCGCGCCGAGCGCATCGCGGGCACCCTGACCGTGGAGGCCGAGCCCGGTCACGGCACGGCGGTGTCGGCTCGCGTACCGTTGGTCGGCGATGACCGCTGAGACCGTGATTTCCCTGCTGATCGTGGACGACCACCCGGTCGTCCGCGACGGCCTGCGCGGCATGTTCGAGTCGGCGCCGGGCTTCCGCGTGCTCGGGGAGGCCGCGAACGGCGTCGAGGCGGTGGCCCGGGCCGCCGCCCTGGACCCGGACGTGATCCTGATGGACCTGCGGATGCCGGGCGGCTCGGGCGTCGACGCGATCCGCGAGCTGACCCGCCGGGGCGCCCGCGCCAAGGTCCTGGTCCTCACCACCTACGACACCGACTCCGACACCCTGCCCGCGATCGAGGCGGGCGCGACCGGCTACCTGCTGAAGGACGCCCCGCGCGACGAGCTGTTCACCGGCGTGCGCGCCGCCGCCGAGGGCCGTACGGTCCTCTCCCCGGCGGTCGCCTCCCGCCTGGTGCACGCGGTCCGCACCCCCCGCGCCCCGTCCGGCGAACCGCTGTCGGCCCGCGAACGCGAGGTCCTCGCCCTGGTCGCCAAGGGCACGTCGAACCGCGAGATCGCCCGCGAACTGTTCATCAGCGAGGCCACGGTGAAGACCCACCTCACCCATCTGTACGCCAAGCTGGGCGTCAACGACCGCGCGGCGGCGGTGGCGACGGGGTACGACCGGGGCATCCTGGGCTGAGCCGGCCCGCACACCGGCTCAGGCCCCCCTCAGCCCTTCGGCCCCTCAGACCACCTTCAGCAGCAGCACGCACCGCCCCGGCACCGTGATCCGCGCCCCCGCCGGATGCACCGTGCCCGGCGGCTCCGCCTGGTCCTCGCGGTCGGTGTCCACGAGCACCTCGTACCGCTGCGCCCACGGCGCGCCCGGCAGCACGAACCCGGTCGGTTCCCCGCCCGCGTGCAGCACCGCGAGGAAGCTGTCGTCCACGACCGGCGCCCCCCGCTCGTCGCGGCCCGGGATGTCGCGGCCGGAGAGGTACATGCCGAGCGTGGCCGCGGGGGCGTACCAGTCGGCCTCGGTCATCTCCGTGCCCCGCGGGGTGAACCAGGCGAGGTCGCGCAGCCCGTCCGCCGAGTGCGCGCGGCCGGAGAAGAAGGCGCGGCGGTGCAGCACCGGGTGCCGGTGGCGCAGGGCGATCAGGCGGGCGGTCAGGTCGGTCAGCGCCCGCCAGCCCGGTTCGGCCGTCAGCGACCAGTCGAGCCAGCCGACCTCGTTGTCCTGGCAGTAGGCGTTGTTGTTGCCGCCCTGGGTGCGGCCGAGTTCGTCGCCGGCGACCAGCATCGGCACACCGGTGGACAGCAGCAGGGTGGTCAGGAGGTTGCGGAGCTGGCGGCGGCGCAGCGACCGTATCCGCTCGTCCCGCGTCTCGCCCTCCGCGCCGCAGTTCCAGGAACGGTTGTCGTCGGTGCCGTCGCGGTTGTCCTCGCCGTTGCCCTCGTTGTGCTTGCGTTCGTACGACACCAGGTCGCGCAGCGTGAACCCGTCGTGCGCGGTGACGAAGTTGACCGAGGCGTACGGGCGGCGGCCGCCCCAGGCGTACAGGTCGCTGGAGCCGGACAGGCGGTAGCCCATCTCCCGTACGTCCGGCAGGGCCTGGCGCCAGAAGTCCCGGACCGCGTCGCGGTAGCGGTCGTTCCACTCCGTCCACAGGGGCGGGAAGGCGCCGACCTGGTAGCCGCCCGAGCCGATGTCCCACGGCTCGGCGATCAGCTTCACCCGGTGCAGCACCGGGTCCTGCGCGATGACCGCCAGGAACGGGGAGAGCATGTCCACGTCGTGCATCGAGCGGGCCAGCGCCGCCGCGAGGTCGAAGCGGAAGCCGTCGACGCCCATCTCGGTCACCCAGTAGCGCAGCGAGTCGGTGATCAGTCGCAGCACCTGGGGCTGGACGACGTGCAGCGTGTTGCCGCAGCCGGTGTAGTCGGCGTAGCGGCGGGCGTCGGCCTGGAGCCGGTAGTAGCCGCGGTTGTCGACGCCCTTCAGGGAGAGCGTGGGCCCCAACTCGCCTGCCTCGGCGGTGTGGTTGTAGACCACGTCGAGGATCACCTCGATGCCGGCCGCGTGCAGCGCGCGCACCATCCGCTTGAACTCGCCGACCTGCTGGCCCGTCGTCCCGGTGGCCGCGTAGCCGGCGTGCGGGGCGAAGTAGCCGATGGAGTTGTAGCCCCAGTAGTTGACGAGGCCCCGGCGCAGCAGATGGTCCTCGTGCGCGAACTGGTGGACGGGCAGCAGCTCCACGGCCGTCACGCCCAGCCTGGTGAGGTGCTCTATCGCGGCCGGGTGCGCCAACCCGGCGTACGTGCCGCGCAGTTCCTCCGGGATGCCGGGGTGCAGCTTGGTGAAGCCGCGCACGTGCAGCTCGTAGAGGACGGAGTCGGCCCAGGGGGTCTTCGGCCGCCGGTCGTCGGACCAGTCGTCGTCATCGTGCACGACGACACCCTTGGGCACGTACGGCGCCGAGTCCCGCTCGTCACGCACGGTGTCGGCGACGTACTGCTCGGGCCAGTCCCGGACGTGCCCGTACAACTCGGGTGACAACCCGAAAGAGGAGTACTCGCCGTCCACCGCCCGTGCGTACGGGTCCAGCAGCAGCTTGGCCGGGTTCCAGCGGGCGCCGGTCCACGGGTCCCAGCGGCCGTCCACCCGGTAGCCGTAGCGCTGGCCCGGCATCACACCCGGCACGAAACCGTGCCAGATCTCGTGCGTCAGCTCGGTCAGCCGGACCTGGGTCTCGCGGCCGCCCTCGTCGAACAGGCACACCCGGACCGCCTCCGCCCCGCCCGCCCACAGCGCGAAGTTGGTGCCCGTGACCCCGTCCGGGCCGGTCCGGAACCGGGCCCCGAGGGGGGTCGGCGCGCCCGGCCAGACCACCGGGGCCGGCGCCGCGGCGTGCCGGACGCCGTTCAGCCCGGCCGGCTGCTGCCCGGTCCCGAGGGCCGGCTGCCCGGCCGGTGCCCGCCGCTCCGCTGCGCTCGTCACCTGTCGGCCCCTCTCACAGCCCGGGGGACGGCGCAGTCCACCGCCCGAAGAGCATCCCGCTCGGCCCTCCGGCACGGCTGCGCCCCCGTACGGCTCCTGTTCGGGCGGGGGGTCTCCCTCCGGGGGAGGCTCCCCGACGCGTCGTCCTTCCCTCTCTTCTGCCCAGTGCGTGCGTCGCACTCACGTTTCCCCCGAGCGGGCCCGGTCGTTGAGCCCCGCGTGAGGCACGTACAAGGACGCGCACGGCGCGCGGGGGCCGCGCTGGCCGCGGTACTGACAGGGGCGGCACTGCTGGCGGGCTGTTCCGGGGGTTCCGGTCCGCTCGGGGCGTACGACAAGCCCCGGGCACCACGGGACGTCATCCGCGTCAGCCCCGACGACGGGGGCACGGGCGTCCGCCCCGGCGAGCGGCTGCGGATCCGGGTGCCGGACGGGCGGCTGGAGAAGGTGACCGTCGTCAAGGAGCAGGACGCGCAGGACTCCCCGGTCCCCGGGCACGTCAGCGCCGACGGACGGAGCTGGCGGCCCGACGACGACCGGCTCGCGCTCGCCGCCCGGTACACCGTCGACGCGGTGGCGCGCGACGCGGACGGCCGCCGCTCGGCCCGGCACACCACCTTCACCACCCTCGTCCCCGACGAGAGGTTCATCGCCTACGTCACCCCCGAGAACCGTGCCGTCGTCGGCACCGGCATGATCGTTTCGCTCGCCTTCAGCCGGGAGATCGCCGACCGGGCCGCCGTCGAACGCGCCGTCCGGGTCAGCGCGCGGCCGCCGGTCGAGATCCGCCCGCACTGGTTCGGGGGCGGCCGTCTCGACTTCCGTCCCGAGCGGTACTGGAAACCCGGCACCGAGGTCACCGTCCGTCTGGGCCTGCGCGACGTCCAGGGGGCGCCCGGCGTCTACGGGTTGCAGGACAAGACCTTCGCCTTCACCGTCGGGCGCAGCCAGGTCTCCCTGGTGGACGCGGCGAAGCACACCATGGAGGTGCGGCGCGACGGGCAGCTCCTCGCCACGGTGCCGATCACGGCGGGCGGCCCGCGCAACCCGACGTACAACGGCAAGATGGTGGTGATGGACATGCAGGACGTCACCCGCATGAACAGCCGCACGGTCGGCTTCGGCGGCGAGTACGACATCCCCGACGTCCCGCACGCCATGAAGCTCACCGCCTCCGGCACCTATCTGCACGGCAACTACTGGTCGCCGGACGCCCCCGGGCACGTCAACGTCAGCCACGGATGCGTGGGGCTCATGGATGTCAAGGGCGGCAGTTCGGCCACGCCCGCGGGCTGGTTCTTCGACCGCAGCCTCGTCGGTGACGTCGTGGAGGTCGTGGGCAGCCGGGACCGGACGGTGGCTCCGGACAACGGCCTCGGCGGCTGGAACATGACCTGGCAGGAGTGGAACGCGGGCAGCGCGGTGAAGTAACCGGGGGAGGGTTCTTCGGTACGGGCGGGGGTGGGGGCGGAAGTTGCGACGGAACGGTGACATTTGCCTGACACCGAGCTCAAAACCAGACGGTTAATATGCGCGCACCAGTGTGGTGGGGAGCGGGCCTGACCAGGTCCGGCGAGGGGAGACGACGTGAACGTGCGGCCCATATCGGGGGCGTCGGCGGCGAGGCGGCGAGGCCGTAGGAACGCGGGATGGGCGCTGATATCCGGCGCCCTGGTGCTGTCGCTCGCCGCGTGCGGCGGGGGCGGCGGCAAGGGGGCGGGGTCCGACGGCAAGGACTCCAGTACCCAGCAGGGCAAGCAGCAGTCGGCGGCGGCCGTCACCATCGCGCCGAAGTCGGGCGCCACCGGCGTCGACACCAGCGGCGCGCTGAAGGTCGACGTCGCCCGGGGCAAGCTGACCGAGGTGACCGTCAAGGACGCCAAGGGCGCGAAGGTCGACGGCAGCATCGGCGCCGGGGGCGCGTCCTGGACGCCGTCGACCCACCTGGCCGCGGCGACCACGTACACGGTGCACGCGGTCGCGAAGGACTCCGAGGGCCGCGAGAGCGCCGAGGACTCCACCTTCACCACCCTCACCCCGAAGAACACCTTCCTCGGCACCTTCACCCCCGAGGACGGCTCCACCGTCGGCGTGGGCATGCCGTTCTCCGTCAACTTCACCCGCGGCATCACGAATCCGCAGGCCGTCGAGAAGTCCATCAAGATCACGACGCAGCCCGCCGTCGACGTCGAGGGCCACTGGTTCGGCAACGACCGCCTCGACTTCCGCCCCGAGAAGTACTGGAAGGAAGGCACGAAGGTCACCGTCGACCTGAACCTCGACGGCGTCGAGGGCCGCTCCGGCGTCTACGGCAAGCAGCACAGGACCTTGACGTTCACGATCGGCCGCAACCAGGTCTCCGTCGTGGACGCCGAGAAGCACACGATGAAGATCACCCAGGACGGAAAGGTCGTCAGGACCCTCCCGGTCACCACCGGCAAGGCCGGCTACGACACCTGGAACGGCCAGATGGTCATCAGCGAGAAGCTCACCGAGACCCGCATGGACAGCGAGACGGTGGGCTACGGCAAGCAGTACGACATCAAGGACGTCCCGCACGCCATGCGCCTGACCAGCTCCGGCACCTTCGCGCACGGCAACTACTGGGGCGGCGACGCCTTCGGCAACTACAACGCCAGCCACGGCTGCATCGGCCTGCGCGACGTGCAGGGCGGCTACGACAGCTCCACCCCGGCGGCCTGGTTCTTCAACCACTCGCTCATCGGCGACGTGGTGATCGTCCAGCACGCGAACGAACGCACGGTGGACCCGTCCAACGGCCTGAACGGCTGGAACATGTCGTGGGCGGACTGGACGAAGTGAGTCAGCGCTGACGGACGGGCCCGGTGCTGTGACCTACGGCACCGGGCCCGTCGCCGTTAGTCCCCGTGCTGTGCCTGCCTGGGGGACAACCCCCAGACCCCCGGCCGAGTGTGATCGAGCGCACCGGCTCGGTAGCCGTTAGTCCCCGTTAACCTGCCTGCATGACCGTGAATCTCGAAGTCGCCGAAGGCGTCGGCACGCTGCGCCTCGACCGTCCGCCGATGAACGCGCTGGACATCGCCACCCAGGACCGGCTGAAGGAACTCGCCGAGGAGGTCACGCGCCGCGACGACGTACGCGCCGTGGTGATCTACGGCGGCGAGCGGGTGTTCGCGGCGGGCGCGGACATCAAGGAGATGCAGAACATGGATCACGCCGCGATGATCCTGCGCTCCCGCGGCCTCCAGGACGCCTTCACGGCCGTGGCCCGCATCCCCAAGCCCGTCGTCGCGGCCGTCACCGGCTACGCCCTCGGCGGCGGCTGCGAACTGGCCCTGTGCGCGGACTTCCGCATCGCCGCCGACAACGCCAAGCTCGGCCAGCCCGAGATCCTGCTCGGTCTGATCCCGGGTGCCGGCGGCACCCAGCGCCTGCCCCGGCTGGTCGGCCCGTCCAAGGCCAAGGACCTCGTCTTCACGGGCCGCCAGGTCAAGGCCGCCGAGGCGCTGGAGATCGGCCTGGTCGACCGGGTCGTACCGGCCGCCGAGGTGTACGAGCAGGCGCATGCGTGGGCCGCGAGGCTCGCCCAGGGTCCGGCGATCGCGCTGCGTGCGGCGAAGGAGTCGATCGACACCGGCCTGGAGACCGACATCGACACCGGGCTCGCCGTCGAACGGAACTGGTTCGCGGGCCTGTTCGCCACCGAGGACCGCGAGGCCGGCATGCGCAGCTTCGTGGAGGAGGGCCCGGGCAAGGCCAAGTTCCGCTGAGCGTCAACGCGTGAACTTCCGGGTAACTTCGGCCGCAACTCCCGCTGTGCCCCTTGCAATTGACGCCCCGTCTCATCCGGGTCCCCCGATGGGGCGGTTTATGGGAGGCTTAAGGCAACCTTAAGCCTGTGTCGTCGGGGGAGCCTGTCGATTGCCCGGAAGTGAGCCGTCCGCGCAGGTCAACCGAGTCGCACCGGACGTCGACGTGTCGTCGGCATATGCCAAGCGCGAAGGTGGGACTGGGGGCGCGCAGGGGGCGTATTCCTTCGGAACGGCCCCCAAGGCGCCTCGGGACGGCCATCATGGGGGCATGGCGGGGCTGGAGGGCATCGAACAGCCGCGGGGACACGGTCGTGCTGCCGCGGCACGCTGGTCGCCCGGGGTCGAGGACGAACAGGCGCTCAAGGCGCTCGAACTGTTCGGCAACCCGACGGAGGCGGAGGTCCCGCTGTCGTCCCGCCCGGAATCCGCGGCCACCGCCCGCCGGCTCACCCAGGTCGTCGTCCTGCGGACCTGGCGGCTGACCCCCAAGATCACCGAGGACGCCGTCTTACTCGTGTCCGAACTCGTCGGCAACGCCGTACGGCACACCGGCGCCCGGGTCTTCGGCCTGCGGATGCGCCGCCGCCCCGGCTGGATCCGGGTCGAGGTCCGTGACCCCTCGCGCGGGCTGCCCTGTCTGATGCCGGTTCAGGACCTGGACGTCAGCGGCCGCGGCCTGTTCCTCGTGGACAAGCTCTCCGACCGGTGGGGCGTGGACCTGCTGCCGCGCGGCAAGACCACCTGGTTCGAGATGCGGGTGTCCGACCGGTAGCCAACGTCTTGCGCCGAGGCAACCGCGACCCGAAAACATCCCCCAATCGGGCTAATCGGCGCTTTTCTTACCTCCCCGCCCTTAAATGGTGCGGGTGACCACGACCAACCGACGCGGGGTGCTGCGTGCGGGCGCCGGACTCGTCACCGGCGGTGCGCTCGCCGCCGGTTGCGGTGCCGGCAGGACCGCCCCGACCACCACCCCGGACCCCGGGTCCCCCACCGCCTCCCCGTCCGCCGCCCACGCCACGGGCCGTCCCTCGGCCGGCGCCCAGGCCGCCCCCGCCCCCCGCGCCTATCCCGGCCTGCCCGCCCAGATCGCCCACGGCCCGCGCACCCGTCCCCAGGTCGCCCTCACCTTCCACGGCCAGGGCGATCCGGGCATCGCCCACTCCCTGCTGGACACGGCGGAACAGCACGGCGCCCGCCTCACCGTGCTCGCCGTCGGCACCTGGCTGGACCAGCACCCCGACGTCGCCCGCCGGATCCTCGACGGCGGCCACGACCTCGGCAACCACACCCAACGGCACATCTCCGTCAACGAGATGGCCGAGGCGGACGCCCGCAAGGAGATCACCGACTGCGCGGACCGGCTGAAGCGGCTCACCGGATCCATCGGCACCTGGTTCCGCCCCTCCCGCTCGCCCACCGCGTCGGCGCTGGTCGTCCGGCTCGCCCGCGAGGCCGGGTACCCGCACGTGCTGTCGTACGACGTCGACTCGCTCGACTACACCCGCCCCGGCGCCGCCGCCGTCACCCGCAAGGTTCTCGCCGACGTGACGAAGGGGTCGGTGGTGAGCATGCACTTCGGGTACCCGGACACCGTCACCGCCCTGCCCGACGTCCTCCACGAACTCGACCGCCGCGGACTGCGCGCGGTCACCACCACGGAGCTGCTGAGCTGATGCGCATCACGAAAGCCGCCCGGCTGCTGGCCGCCGGTGCCGCCCTGACCGCCCTGTCCCTGCTGTCCGCGTGCAGTTCAGACTCTTCGAAGGGGGGAAACGCCGAGAACAACGCTCTCGGGAGCAAGGCGCCCGCCCGGCCGCAGGTGGACCAGAAGCGGTTGGACGTGCTCCCCGGGATGCCCGCGGTCGACAACCCGGACGACCTCTACGCCGCCGACCGCCCGAACCAGCTCTCCCCGGTCGTCAAGGACTTCCCGTCCCGGGTGTACGTCCCCAACACCAACTCCAACACCGTCACCGTCATCGACCCCGCGACGTACAAGGTCATCGACACGATCCCGGTCGGCCGCCAGCCCCAGCACGTCGTGCCGTCCTGGGACCTGAAGACCCTCTGGGTCAACAACGACCTCGGCAACAGCCTCACGCCGATCGACCCGAAGACCGGCAAGGCGGGCAAGCCGGTCTCGGTGCACGACCCGTACAACCTTTACTTCACGCCCGACGGCAAGTACGCCGTCGTCATGGCCTCCATGGACCGCGCGCTGGTCTTCCGTGACGCGCACACCATGAAGGTCGTCAAGAAGCTGCCGGTCAAGTGCTACGGCGTCAACCACGCCGACTTCTCCCCGGACGGCCGCTACTTCATCGTCTCCTGCGAGTTCAGCGGCGAGATCATGAAGGTCGACACCGCGCGGATGGAGGTCGTCGACCAGCGGAAGCTGCCCCAGCGCGGCTCGATGCCGCAGGACGTCAAGATCTCCCCGGACGGCAAGCTGTTCTACATCGCCGACATGGTGGCCAACGGCCTGTGGATCCTGGACGGCGACACGTTCGACGAGCCGCGCTTCCTCTACACCGGCAAGGGCTGCCACGGCCTCTACATCAGCCGCGACTCCCGCGAGATGTACATCTCCAACCGGGGCGAGGGCACCATCTCCGTCTTCGACTTCGCCCAGGACAAGCTCACCGCGAAGTGGCGGCTGCCCCAGGGCGGCAGTCCCGACATGGGCGGTGTCTCGGCCGACGGCAAGGTGCTGTGGCTGTCCGGCCGCTACAACTCCGAGGTGTACGCCATCGACACGCGGAGCGGCAAGCAGCTGGCCCGTATCAAGGTCGGCAGCGGCCCGCACGGCCTCGCGGTCTACCCCCAGCCCGGCCGCTACTCGCTCGGCCACACGGGCGTCTTCCGATGACGCCGGCGCCCGGAGCGGACGCTCAGCGCAGCAGCAGCGCTTCCGCGCCCGCCTGGAACGCCCGTGCGCTTCGGGCGTTCTCTGGTGCGATCTGCGCCCATAGTGGTTCGGTGCCGAGGTGGCGGGCGGCCGTCACCAGCTGCCGCCCCAGGCCCCTCTGCCGTACGTCCTCGTCCACCTCGACCGACACCTCCAGCCGCCCGGCCACCCCGCGCCCGAGCACCAGCACCCCGCCCCGCGCCGACCAGGCGCGCACCCCGTCCCGCCGGTTGCGCGCGTAGTCGACCCGGGAGTGGTCGGGGGCCTCGGCCTCCGTCAGCGCGAGCGACGGCCTTCCGGGCAGCGGACCGGCCACCAGCAGCGCGTCCACGACCTCGCACGTACGGCCCGTGCGGTCCATGAGGGCGGTCAGGAAGCGCGGGCTCGTCGCCGCCGACAAAGGATCGAGGCCCAGGGCGCCCAGCGTGCCGTGCACCCAGGCCGGATCCTCGTCCGTGAAGACGACCGCGTGGGCCGTGCACGCCAGCACGCCGGCGTCCCGGGGCGACGGCTGCGGCACGACCGTCGTACGGCCGTCCGCCGGCGGGAAGACACCGCGCGCCGCCGCATCCAGAATGTCCCGCAAGGTCACCCGCGCCCGCTCCTTGAGTCTCCACCCGCTGGAAGGCCCAGACTCCCAGACATGACCGACGACGGCACCGGACTTCTCACCATCGGCGAGCTGGCGCGGGCGACCGGGCTGACCGTGCGCACCATCCGCTACTGGTCCGACGAGGGCGTGCTCACCCCGGTGACCCGCTCCTCGGGCGGCTACCGGCTGTACGACAGCGAGGGCGTCGCCCGCCTCGAACTCATCCGCACCCTGCGCGAGCTGGGGCTGGGCCTCGCGGACGTGCGCAGGGTGCTGGCCGGGGAGCGCACGGTGGCCGAGGTCGCGGCCACCCATGTGGCGGCGCTGGACGCGCAGATCAGGGCGCTGAAGGTGACCCGGGCCGTGCTGTCGACGGTCGCCCGACGAGGCTCGACGGCCAAGGAGATGACCCTGATGAACAAGCTGGCACGACTGTCGGCGGCGCAGCGGCAGCAGATCATGCAGGAGTTCGTGGACGAGACGCTCCACGGGCTCGACACGGTGGACCCGGACGTGCGGGAGCGGATCCGGCAGACGGCCGTCCACCTCGCGGAGAACCCCACGCCGGAGGAGGTCGACGCCTGGGTGGAACTGGCCGAGATGCTCCAGGACCCGGAGTTCCGGGCCCAGATGCGGCGCGCGATGGAGTTCAACGCCGCGGACCGGCAGCCGCGCGGACGGTCCATGTGGTTCGCCAAGCGGCTGGTGGAGCTGGTGGCCCCGGCGCGCGAGCGGGGCGTCGAGCCCACCGCGCCCGAGGCCGACGAGGTCCTGACGGAGTTGTTCGGGGGCGCCGACCGGGAAGCCGTACTGGAACGTATGACAGCGGGGTTCGGCGACCGCGTCGCCCGGTACCGCGAACTGATCTCCGTCGTGAACCGGCAGCCCGCCCCGCCGCACGCCGAGGACTTCGCCTGGGTGGTCACCGCGCTGCGTGCTCGCGCGGCCCGCTGACCGGACCGGTGTCAGAGAGCCGTTAATCTGACCAGCGTCAGTACGCCTGCACGGCACGAGAAACACGAATAAAAGGGGCGGATCGGTGGCGGACATCGAGGAAGCACGCAAGCAGTTCGAGCGGATCGACGCGAACGGTGACGGAGTCATCACCGCCGCCGAGTTCAAGCACGCGCTGGCCCAGGAGGGCGACTGGAACGTCACCGAGACGGTGGCCCAGGCCATCATCGACCAGCGCGATCTGGACGGCGACCATGTCCTGTCGTTCGACGAGTTCTGGGCCTACCTGAACAAGTGACGCGCCCGAGGGGGTGCCCCGGTCCGCACGGAAATCCTCCGGCGGCCGGGGCACCCCCTTCGTCATGTGGTGCGAGGCCGGTGGCGCGGGCGGGGTCAGAGGGCGTTCTTCCGGTAGTGGCCCGGAGCCGTGCCGTACTCCCGCTTGAACGCCTTGGCAAAGGCGAACTCCGAGGTGTAGCCGGTGCGTTCGGCGATCTGGCGCAGGGACAGGTCGTCGTGGCGCAGCAGTCGGCCCGCCGTCGTCATCCGCCACCAGGTCAGGTACGTCAGCGGCGGCTCGCCCACCAGCGCCGTGAACCGGCGCGCGAAGGCCGCCCGGGACAGCCCGCCGGCGGCGCCCAGCTCCGCCACCGTCCAGGCGCGCGCCGGATCGCCGTGGATCGCGCGCAGCGCCGCCGCGACCGCCGGATCGGCCAGCGCCCCCGCCCAGCCCCGCGCCCGCCCCGCCGTGCGCTCGCTCTCCCACCAGGCCCGCAGGATGTACAGCAGCAGCGTGTCCAGCAGCGAGGTCACGATCGCGTCGGTGCCCGGCCGCTGCTCCTCCAGCTCCATCCCGAGCAGCTCCACCGCCGCCCGCAGCGAGCGGTGCCCGCCGGCCGTGGCGGGCAGATGCACGGTCTGAGGCAGCTCGGCCAGCAGCCGGTGGGCGCGCTCGCGGTCGAGCCGGTAGAAGCCGCACAGCGTGACCGCGTCCGGGCGTCCCTCCCGCGTCTCCTGCGGCCAGCCGCCCCAGGTGCCGTCGGGCCGCTGCCGTATCTCGCGCAGCGGGACGTCGAGCGCGCCGGCCAGGCTGTGCGCCTGCCCGTGCGCGAGGAAGACGACGTCGCCGGGCCCCAGTGCGAGCGGCTCCCCGCCCTCGGGGACCAGCCACGCCGAGCCGCGCAGCACCACATGGAACCCGGCCTCACCCGAGGCGGCGAACCGCGCGCCCCAGGGCGCGTACTTGTACCGGCGCGAGGAATGCGGCTGCCCGGTACGCATGGCCGCGACGACGTCGCTGAGCACGTCCATGTCCCCACTGTAGTCGGCGAGTTAGGGCGAGAGAGACGATCGGACAGGAAAGCGAGACAGGAGGACATGGAGCGTCTCGCCCGTCGCGCCTAACGTCGACGGCATGACAACTACCGCACGTACCGTGCTCTTTCATGAAATCGGCGGACCCGAGGTGTTCACGGTCGAGGAGACCGAGCTGCCGGACCCCGGTCCGGGCGAGGTGCTGCTGCGCGTCGAGGCGCTCGGGCTGAACCGGGCCGAGGCGTTGCTGCGCGCCGGCACCTACTACTACCAGCCCACCCTGCCGGGCTCCCGCAACGGCTACGAGGCCGCCGGAGAGGTGGTGGCCGTCGGCGCGGGCGTGACCGCGTTCGCCCCCGGCGACCCGGTGCTCACGGCGGGGAACCACCACCTCAGTACCCAGGGCGTATACGCCGACCTCGCGCTCCTCCCCGAGACCTCGCTCGTGCCGCGCCCGGCGGGCGCCGACGCGGTCACCGCGGCCGCCGTCTGGCTCACCTGCACGACGGCGTACGGAGCCCTGGTCGAGCGGGCCGGGCTCGCGGCCGGCGACCACGTGCTGATCACCGGGGCGTCCAGCGGGGTCGGCACCGCCGCGATCCAGGTGGCCCGGCGGGCCGGCGCCGTCCCGATCGCGACCACGCGCACCGAGGACAAACGGCAGGCGCTGCTCGATCTGGGCGCCGAGCGGGTGATCGTCACCGACACCGAGGACGTGATCAAGGAGACCCGGCGGCTGACCGGCGACCGGGGCGCCGAGATCGTCCTGGACGCGATCGGCGGCTCGTACTTCCGGGAACTGGGCGCGGCGGCCGCTCCCGACGCCACCATGGTCAGCTACGGCTGGCTCGCCGACGGCCCCGTCGAACTGCCCGGGAACTGGCCCGTCACGGTCCACGGCTACGCCAACTTCGCGCTCACCGGCACAGCGGAGGGCCGCCACCGCGCCGCCCGCTACGTCGGCTCCGGCCTCGCCGACGGCACCCTGCGCCCGGTGATCGCCGAGGTGTACGACGGCCTGGACCGCATCGGGGACGCGCACCGCCTGATGGAGTCGAACCGCCACACGGGCAAGATCGTCGTACGTGTCTGAGGCGGTTCACGCGAACGGCGGAGTCCCGGAATAGTGCCGGGACCGGAGAAGTTGTCGAGGACATCCGAAGCATGCGCATGCATGTAAAAGAGTCGACCCCGGAAGGCCTGTCATGAAGATCGGCATCATCGGCGCGGGAAACATCGGCGGCAACCTCACCCGCAGGCTCACCGCCCTCGGCCACGACGTCTCCGTGGCCAACTCCCGCGGCCCCGAGACCCTGAAGGAACTGGCCGAGGAGACGGGCGCGACCGCGGTCCGGGTCGAGGAGGCGGCCCGGGGCGCCGAGGTGGTGGTCGTCACGATCCCGCTGAAGGCGATCCCGAAGCTCCCCTCCGGCGTGCTGGCGGGCGCGGCGCAGGACGTGGCGGTGATCGACACCGGCAACTACTACCCGCAGCAGCGCGACGGCCGTATCGCCGCGATCGAGGACGACGGCCTGACCGAGAGCCGCTGGACCGAGCAGCACCTCGGCCACCCGGTGATCAAGGCCTTCAACGGCACCTACGCCCAGGACCTCCTGGACCGGCCCCGCCCGGCCGGTGCCGCCGACCGCATGGCCCTCCCGGTCGCCGGTGACGACGCGGCCGCCAAGGCCAAGGTCCGCGCCCTGATCGACGAACTCGGCTTCGACACGGTGGACGCGGGCGGCATCGACGACTCCTGGCGCCAGCAGCCGGACACCCCGGTCTACGGCCTCCAGGCCGGCACCGACGCCGTCACCAAGGCCCTCGGCGAGGCCTCCCCGGAGCGCCCGGCGGGCTTCCGCGGCTGACGTCGCTCAGCCCTGGGCCCAGCTCTTCAGTGCCGCCGTGCTCGCGAAGTCGGCCACGTCCTTGTCGTGCGGGTCGCTGGTGTACTGGTGGAAGCGCCAGTGGGCCTGGACGCGAGGGTGGCCGGCGGTGACGTAGTCGGCGATCCACAACCCGTCAGCCGCGTAGGACGTGCTGTCGATGTTCAGCCAAAAATCGCGGTTGCAGTAGAGCACGACCCGGTGGTTCGGGCGCAGGGACTTCACCTTCTTGAGGAAGGTGTCCTTCTCCGCGTTGCTCGCGTGGGTGCCGTCGCCCGTGGTCTCCCAGTCGACGGCGAGGATGTCGCCGACCTTGGAGGGGGCGGCGGTCACGAAGTGTTCGGCCTGGGCGGTGAGGTTGCCCGGCCACAGGAAGTGGTAGAAGCCCACGACCAGGCCGGCGTCCCGGGCGGTCTTCGTCTGGGCGGCGGCGTGGGGGTTGGTGTACGTGCGGCCCTCCGTCGCCTTGATGAAGGCGAAGGAGAGGCCGCTCGTGTCGTACGAGGAGGACTGGAACGCGCTGACATCGATGCCGTGGAGCATGTGGGGGACTCCTCGAAGTGCCGATGGGGGAAAGGAGTTGGAGTTGCTGGTTGAGTGATGCCCCACGATGGCACGCTCGATCCGCCCCGCGCGGCGGAAGTCAGCTCCGGGCGGCGACCGAACTGAGGACCGACGCCGACTTCGCCGACCAGTCCGAGGTGATGATGCTCGCGTGGTCCCCGGCCGACGCGCCAGGTGGGCCGCGACTTCGGCGTCGGTGGGGGCGGTGGAGGAGATCGCCGGGGACACGTTTTAGGCGTCCGTCGTGATCAGGGTGTAGTGGTTCGCGGAGTAGAAAGACGTGTCGTAGCCGTTGTTGACGTACGTCGCCGCGTCACCGTCGAAGAGGACGAACCAGGGCCGGATCGAGGTGTCGGAGGTCCACTTGCCCGCCCGCGGGTCGCCGTTCGCCGCGCCTAGCACGGCGGGGAAGGTCTCGGCCCGCCCGACGTTCCCGGCCGCACGCTCGTCCCCGCCTGTCGCCCCCCCCCGCCGCCCCGCCCGCGCGTCGATACGATGACGGCAACGGCGAGTTGGGAGGCCCGGAGTGGAACCGTTGATGGGCATGGCACTCTCGGCTGTCAGTACGGTCGTCTCGGGCGCCGTCTCCGGGGCGAGCGGGGAAGCGGGCAGACGGCTCTCCGAGCGGCTCTACGACCTGCTGAGCAGGGGCCGGTCCGGCGGCAACCCGGGTCCGACGGCGGGTGGTTCGCCGCAGCCCACCCTCCCCGAGACCGAGTCCCAGCAGACGGCGGCCGCCCGGCAGCTGCTCGAACTCGCCCGCAGGTCACCGGAGTTCGCCCATGAGGTGACGGACTGGGTCCGCGAGGCCGCGTGGCTCTCGCCGCGCACCGTGCCCGCCGTCGCGCACGCTGCCTCGCGACCGCAGATGCTGCCGCCGACGACCGCGGTGTTCACCGACCGCGCGGAGGTGCTCGCCTGGCTGACGGGCCTGCTGGACGAGGAGGAACGGCCGCCCGGCGCGCCCGTCGTCGCCGTTCTGCGGACCTGCGCACCGCCGCCGCACACTACGAGACCAACGAGGACCGCCTCGGTCTGACCCGCGTCCGCACCCGCCTGGCGGAACTGACGGCCTGAGTGTGCGTTCGGCGGACGGCGCGGTGGCGGAGGCCGAGGCTCACGGTGTTCCACGGCCGAGGGGCCGCACCGCGACGCGGTGTGCCGTCCCGCCCGTGCGGACGGTGATCGCGGGTACGGCCCCGGCCAGGTCCCGGGCGCTGGTGAGCCAGGCGTGGAGCGCGGAGGCGTAGGCGGCGGGATCGCACAGGTCGGCCCGGCCGTCGGGGCCCGCGGCGGCGGTCAGCCGTACGAGGTCGCCCGCGCGGGTGCGGACAACGCAGCGGTCCGGTCCGTCGACGTAGGCGACCAGTCCGCAGTACGGGTAACGGCCGAGCGCCTCCGCCGTCCAGGCGGCCGGCGGCCCGAGGCGCGGGTCGTCCTCGGCCGCGTACCGTACGACGATGTCGGCGACGCGCAGCCGGCCGGTCTCCCGGGTCTCCTCGTCGACCACCGTGTGCGCTGAGTCGCAGCGCAGGTCCGGGGCTTCCGACGGGTCGGGCCCGCCGCCGACGACGGAGTACCGGACGACGCCGACCTCCGGCGGATCCGTGCCGATCCCACCCGCGAGCACGCGGACCGGGGCGGTACGACGGGCGGGCAGGTACGGCGGCAGCGGCAGCGGGTCGAGCAGCGCCGGGTGCCCCTCGGGCTCGGGCAGGTCCATGAGGCCGTAGAACAGGCGCCGCAGCAGGGCGGCCGACTCTCCCGGTGCCGAACTGGTCTGCTCCGCGAGCTCCTTGTACCGGGCGGGATCATGTGCGGTGACGGTGTCCTCGATCTGGGCGCGCAGGCTGCCTCGGCGCACCAGGCGCGGAGCCGTACGGCCGAGGGCGGCGACCGGGGAGAGTGGATCGAGGTCCTGCTGGGGGAACGCGCCGAGGGGGACGGGGAGGCCGAGGGACGCGGCGTAGTAGGTGACGCTGGAGTGGTCGCCGAGGACGCAGTCGGCGGCGATCAGGGCCTGGTGCCAGCCGTCGAGGGGGTCGATCGTGTCGAGGCCGGCCCGGCGCGCGTTGTCCAGCCAGGCGCGGACCTGGCCGGGCCCGTGGCCGTACCAGATGTTCGGATGCAGGACCGCGACGGTCCGGTACTCGTCGGCCGGCAGCTCCGCCGAGAGGCGGGACAGCAGCCAGGGCAGCAGATCGTCCGCCGCAGGCTCGGCGGCTCCGCCGAAGAGGGAGCGGGCGGCCCAGGTGGAGCTGACGACGATCAGCCGCTGACCGGGTCCGACGCCCAACGCCCGGCGGTAGTGGGCGCGTTGGGGCAGTGCGGCGAGGATGCGGTCGTAGCAGGGGTCACCGGCGAGGACCGCCGTGGGCGCCGCCTCGGGGCAGGCCGAGTGCAGCCGGTCCAGTTGTCCCGGGTGGGAGAGGACGGTGGCGTCGGCGAGGGGGAGTCCGTCGGTGAGGAGCCAGTCGGGAGACAGCCCGAAGACCGGTGTTGTCCGGTGTTGCGAGCCTCTTGTTGTACCCCACGCCGTGTGACAACACCGCCAACTTGCCCTGCACAGCGGCCAGTTCACCGCCGTAGCTGGCCGACACGGCCAGGTCGAACGGCGTCTCCTTGGCCTGCTCCCAGGGCAGGACCGGCAGCCCCGCCCGCGCCAGCAGCTCGGGTGCCCCGGCCAGGAACGGGGACGAACCCGTGCAGGTGGCGAACATCTGCACGCGCAGGTCGCCGGAGAACAGCGGGAGGGCGTCCAGCAGCCGCGTCGCCGACGTCACGTTGTGCACGACGAACAGGACCCGGCGGCAGCCGACCCGGGTGACCCAGCGCTCCGCGTCCGTGCCCACCGGCACCCGCACCCGTATCCGCGCCGCCCGTCACTCCACCCGCTGCCGCCCCGCCCGTCACGCGGTTCACCTCAGCACTCGATGATGTTCACCGCAAGTCCGCCCCGGGCCGTCTCCTTGTACTTCACGGACATGTCCGCGCCGGTGTCCTTCATGGTCTTGATGACCTTGTCCAGGGACACCTTGTGGGAGCCGTCGCCGCGCATCGCCATCTTCGCGGCCGTGACCGCCTTCACCGCGGCCATGCCGTTGCGCTCGATGCACGGGATCTGGACCAGGCCGCCGACCGGGTCGCAGGTCAGGCCGAGGTTGTGCTCCATGCCGATCTCGGCCGCGTTCTCGACCTGTTCCGGGCTGCCGCCGAGCACCTCCGCCAGCGCGCCCGCGGCCATGGAGCAGGCGGAGCCGACCTCGCCCTGGCAGCCGACCTCGGCGCCGGAGATGGAGGCGTTCTCCTTGAAGAGCATGCCGATCGCGCCGGCGGCGAGCAGGAAGCGGACCACGCCGTCCTCGTCGGCACCGGGCACGAAGTCCATGTAGTAGTGCAGGACGGCCGGGATGATGCCCGCCGCGCCGTTGGTCGGGGCGGTCACGACCCGGCCCCCGGCCGCGTTCTCCTCGTTCACGGCCATCGCGTAGAGCGTGATCCACTCCATCGCGTGCGCCAACGGGTCGCCCTCGGCGCGCAGCTGGCGGGCGGAGACGGCCGCGCGGCGGCGGACCTTGAGGCCGCCGGGCAGGATGCCCTCGCGGGACATGCCGCGCTGGACGCACTCCCGCATCACACGCCATATCTCCAGCAGACCCGCGCGGATCTCGTCCTCGGTGCGCCAGGCGCGCTCGTTCTCCAGCATCAGCGAGGAGATCGACAGGCCCGTCTCCCGCGTCAGGCGCAGCAGCTCGTCGCCGGTGCGGAAGGGGTACTTCAGGACCGTGTCGTCCAGCACGATCCGGTCCGCGCCGACCGCGTCCTCGTCCACGACGAAGCCGCCGCCGACCGAGTAGTAGGTCTTCGACAGGAGCTCCGTGCCCTCGGCGTCGTAGGCCCACATGGTCATGCCGTTGGCGTGGTACGGCAGGGCCTTGCGGCGGTGCAGGACCAGGTCGTCGTCGAAGGAGAACGCGATCTCGTGCTCGCCGAGCAGGTTCAGCCGGCCCGCCGCCCTGATCGCCGTCACCCGGTCGTCGGCCGACTCCACGTCCACCGTGCGCGGCGAGGCGCCCTCCAGGCCGAGCAGCACCGCCTTCGGGGTGCCGTGGCCGTGGCCGGTCGCGCCGAGCGAGCCGTACAGCTCGCAGCGCAGGGCCGCGACCGAGGACAGCAGGTCCTCGTTGCGCAGCCGGCGGGCGAACATGCGCGCCGCGCGCATCGGGCCGACCGTGTGGGAGCTGGACGGGCCGATGCCGATCGAGAACAGGTCGAAGACCGAGATGGCCACGGACGACTCCTCAAGACGGGGTGAAGCGAAAACGGTGGTACAGGGGCGCGGGCACCGCACACGCCGGTACGTCGGTACGTACTCCAGTGTGCGCGGTGCGCCGCAAAAGGCGTCTTACTTGTTCAGACCCGGGTACAGCGGGTGCTTGTCGGCGAGCGCCTTCACGCGTGCCTTCAGGGCCTGCGCGTCGTAGGACGGCTTGAGCGCCTCCGCGATCACGTCGGCGACCTCGGCGAAGTCCTCGGCCGTGAAACCGCGGGTCGCGAGGGCCGGGGTGCCGATCCGCAGGCCCGAGGTGACCATCGGGGGGCGCGGGTCGTTCGGGACGGCGTTGCGGTTGACCGTGATGCCGACCTCGTGGAGCCGGTCCTCGGCCTGCTGGCCGTCCAGCTCGGACGCGCGCAGGTCGACGAGGATCAGGTGCACGTCCGTACCGCCGGAGAGCACGTTCACACCCGCCTCGCGGGCGTCCGCCGCGGTCAGGCGCTCGGCGAGGACGCGGGCACCCTCCACGGTACGGCGCTGGCGCTCCTTGAACTCCGCCGAGGCGGCGACCTTGAAGGAGACCGCCTTGGCCGCGATCACGTGCTCCAGGGGGCCGCCCTGGAAGCCCGGGAAGACCGAGGAGTTCAGCTTCTTCGCGAAGGCCTGCTTGGCGAGGATGATGCCGCCGCGCGGGCCGCCGAGCGTCTTGTGGGTGGTCGAGGTGACCACGTCCGCGTGCTCGACCGGGTTCGGGTGCAGCCCGGCCGCGACCAGACCGGCGAAGTGCGCCATGTCGACCCACAGGTACGCCTCGACCTCGTCGGCGATCCGGCGGAACTCGGCGAAGTCCAGCTGGCGCGGGTACGCCGACCAGCCGGCGATGATCACCTTCGGGCGGTGCTCCTTGGCGAGCCGCTCCAGCTCGGCCATGTCGACCAGGCCGGTCGCCTCGTCCACGTGGTAGGCGACCACGTTGAACTGCTTGCCGGAGAAGTTCAGGCGCATGCCGTGGGTCAGATGGCCGCCGTGCGCAAGGTCCAGGCCGAGGATGGTGTCCCCGGGCTGGGCGAGGGCGAACAGGGCCGCCTGGTTGGCGGAGGCGCCGGAGTGGGGCTGGACGTTGGCGTACTCGGCGCCGAACAGCTCCTTGATCCGGTCGATGGCGATCTGCTCGGCGACGTCGACGTGCTCGCAGCCGCCGTAGTAGCGGCGGCCCGGGTAGCCCTCGGCGTACTTGTTGGTGAGGACCGAGCCCTGGGCCTCCATCACCGCGAGCGGCGCGAAGTTCTCGGAGGCGATCATCTCCAGCGTGGACTGCTGGCGGACGAGCTCCGCGTCGACCGCGGCGGCGATCTCCGGGTCCAGCTCGTGCAGGGACGTGTTCAGGACAGTCATACGGCTACGACTCCTCAGCCGGCGATGAAGGCGGTGTACTCGTCGGCGCTCATCAGGTCCGCCGGCTCGGCCGAGACGCGGACCTTGAAGAGCCAGCCGCCCTCGAAGGGGGCCGAGTTCACCAGCGACGGGTCGTCGACGACGTCCTGGTTGGCCGCGACGACCTCACCGGTGACCGGGGAGTACAGGTCGGAGACCGACTTGGTCGACTCCAGCTCGCCGCAGGAGTCACCCGCGGTCACGGTGTCGCCGACCTCGGGGAGCTGGGCGTAGACCACATCGCCGAGCGCGTTGGCCGCGAACTCGGTGATACCGACCGTCGCGACGCCGTCCTCGGCGGGCGACAGCCACTCGTGCTCCTTGCTGTAGCGCAGCTGCTGGGGGTTGCTCATGGCCTGAATTCTCCTGTACGCGCGGGAGTGCTGGTGAAGGGGGACAGCTGGATCTGCTGCCGGGCAGGGGGAATGTGCGCAGGGTCACGTCAGGTGGACGCTCTGCGCCCAGTCTCTACTTCTGGCGCTTGTAGAACGGCAGCGCCACGACCTCGTACGGCTCGTGGCTGCCTCGGACGTCCACGCCGACGCCCTCGGTGCCGGGCGCCGCGTGAGCCGCGTCGACGTAGGCCATGGCGATCGGCTTGCCCAGGGTGGGGGAGGGGGCGCCGGAGGTGACCTCGCCGATCACCCGGCCGCCGGCGACGACGGCGTACCCGGCGCGCGGGACGCGGCGGCCCTCGGCGACCAGCCCGACGAGCACCCGCGGAGGCTCGGAGGCGGCGCGTTCGGCGGCCTGCGTGAGCGCCTCGCGCCCGACGAAGTCGCCGTCCTTCTCGAACTTGACCACGCGGCCGAGACCGGCGTCGAAGGGGGTGAGCGAGGTGCTCAGCTCATGCCCGTACAGCGGCATGCCCGCCTCCAGGCGCAGGGTGTCGCGGCAGGACAGGCCGCACGGCACCAGGCCGACGCCCTCGCCGGCCCGGGTCAGCGCCTGCCACAGCTCCACGGCGTGCTCGGGCTTCACGAACAGCTCGAAGCCGTCCTCGCCGGTGTAGCCGGTGCGGGCGATCAGGGCGGGGACACCGGCGACCGTGCCGGGCAGGCCGGCGTAGTACTTCAGGCCGTCCAGGTCGGCGTCGGTGAGGGACTTCAGGATGCCGGGGGACTCCGGGCCCTGGACGGCGATCAGCGCGTAGGCGTCCCGGTCGTCGCGGACCTCGGCGTCGAAGCCGGCGGCGCGCTCGGCGAGGGCGTCCAGCACCACCTGGGCGTTGGAGGCGTTGGCCACGACCATGTACTCGGTCTCGGCGAGCCGGTAGACGATCAGATCGTCCAGGATGCCGCCGTCGGCCCGGCAGATCATGGTGTAGCGGGCGCGGCCGACGCCGACGGAGGCGATGTTGCCGACCAGCGCGAAGTTCAGCAGGTCGGCGGCCTCGGTGCCGGTCACCGTGATCTCGCCCATGTGGGAGAGGTCGAACAGGCCGGCCCGGGTCCGCACCGCGACGTGCTCGTCGCGCTCGGAGCCGTAGCGCAGGGGCATGTCCCAGCCGGCGAAGTCGGTCATCGTCGCACCGAGCGAGCGATGCACGGCATCGAGCGCGGTGTGACGGAGTTCAGTGCTGCTCATCGGTCGGTCGTCTCCCAGGACACACAGGACGGGCGAGGAACGTTCCTCCCCATCTGTCATCGGAACCTGAGAGGTTCGCCAGGACCGCCACGGGGACGATCACGGCTTGCACCTTGGGTGGAGCCACTGTCGCAGCGGCCCGCTTTTCAGATGTGCCTCGCCCGCGCGGTAACGGGGCCTGAGAGATTCAAGGGAGGGACTTGCTCCTTCGGCGCCCCAACGCAGCTGCTGGGGACTCTCCCGCGCGGATTCAAGCGGCCGGTATGCAGTTGGCGGCCACATCATTGCACGCCGAGCGGGCTTTTGTAACCGGCCTGTGGCAGCACGCGGACCGTACCGCCGACCTCGGTCCATTACCTTCCCTTTACGTTTCGCGGGCAGAGCTGTCACTGAACCGACAGGGGAGGACCGACACGGTGAACAGGACCCCGGTGTACGCCACCGTCACCAGCGGCGTCGCGGTGCCGAAGCAGCGCCGCGCCCCGGCCCCGGTCGTCCGGGACCTGCGCGACCGGGCCGGCCGCAGCCCGCGCGCCCTGCTCTTCCACGGCGGCGACCTGGTGGTGATCACGGGACTGCCCGGCAGCGGCAAGTCCACGCTGATGCGCCGCGCGGTCCCCGGCCACCGCATCGACTCCCAGGACACCCGCGACCGCTGGGCCGCCCGCGTGCCCGGCCTCCTTCCCTACCCGCTCTACCGCCCCCTGGTCCGCCTCGCCCACTACGCGGCCCTGCGCCGCGCCCTGCGCACCGGCGAGGGCGTCGTCGTGCACGACTGCGGCACCCAGAGCTGGGTGCGCGGCTGGCTCGCCCGCGAGGCCCGCCGCCGCGGCGGCACCCTGCACCTGCTCCTGCTCGACGTCGCTCCCGGCACGGCCCGAGAGGGCCAGCGTGAGCGCAGCCGGGGCGTCTCCCGCTACGCCTTCACCCGCCACCGCCGTACGACGGCCCGGCTGCTCGACGCCGTCGAGCGGGGCGCGCTGCCGGCGGGCGTCGGCTCGGCGACCCTGCTGGACCGCCCCGCGGCGGACGCCCTGGGCCGGATCGTGTTCACCGGATGAGCGTGGCCGGGCGAGCGGGCCGGAGGGAAGACGATCGTGTGCCCACGGTGAGGGCACTGTCACGGCAACCCGCTAGCCTTCATGGTCACAGCAGTGGTTCCCAGCAGGCGGTAGGCAGATGGACTTCCCGGCGGACATTCCCGCGGACTTCCCGGCACAGGCGCACCCCCACCCGCACGGCGGTTGGCCCGGCAACGAACTGGAGGAGGTGCTCGCGGCCTCCCTCGGCGTCCCCACCGCGGCCGGCCGGATCGTCGAGGTCCTCGGCCGCAGCTTCCTGTGGATCCCGCTGCCCAACGGCGGCGGGCCGGGCAGCGGTCCGCTGGACCTGCCCACGCTGGAGATCGACGGCCAGGCCTACGTGCCCGTCTTCAGCTCGGAGGAGCAGCTGCGCCAGGCGGTCGGCTCCCACATGGGGTACACCATCGCCCCGGCCGTCGAGTTCGCCCGCGGCCTGCCCGCGCAGGTCGGCCTCGCGGTGAACCCGGACGCGCTGGTCGGCATCCCGCTCCCGCCGGCCGCCGTGGCCGAGCTGTGCCGCACCGGCCGCACCCCCCTCGACGGTCCGGGCACCGGCGGCCGGGTCCGCCTCTTCGAGCCCGACTGGCAGGACGACCCGGTCGACTTCCTCGCCGCCGCGTCCGCCGAGTTCGCCGAGACCGGCGTGGTCCGCACCGCCCGCCGCTGCCTGGCCGCCATCGAGACGGACGACCCGGTGATGTTCGTCGGCGTGGAACTCTCCCAGTGGGAGGGCGACCTGCGCACCCTCCCGATGGACGCCCTGGGTCGCGCCCTGGGCAGGGTCCCGGTCGCCTGGCCGGTCAGCCTGGTCCTCCTGGACGTGACGGACGACCCGGTGGCGGAATGGCTGCGGACAAATGTCCGCCCCTTCTACCACTACGGCCACTGAAAGCGCCCGAAAGGGGCGCGGGGCTGTGCCGATATGCGGCTCCGCCGCGTGGGCGCGACCAGCCGCCATGCACCCGCACTCGCGAACGAACCCGAAGCGCCACCCTGGTAGGCGCATAAGCTGTCTCCACACACGGGCACGGAACAGAGAAGGGCACGACAAGGTGAGCGCGATCCACAGCGGCAGCGTCGAACACACGCTGCGCCAGGTCACGCCCGGACGCTACGACGCCTACGAGGCCCTGCTGCGTGCCCTCGCCACCCCCTCCTCCGGCCAGATCTGGATGCTGCTGTGGCACGGCCAGGCCGGCTCCCCGGACGCCCAGTACGGGACGATGGAGGTCGACGGCTTCCACTACGCCCCCTGTGTCACCTCCGCCCAGGAACTGTCGGCCAGCGGCTGGAACCGCTCGTACGAGGTCGTGGACGGGCTCGACGTGGCCCGCACCCTCTACCCCGACCACTACGGCCTCTGGGTCAACCCGCACGCCCCGGGCGGCGGCGTCGGCGTCCCCTGGCTCGATCTGCGCCGCATCGCCACGGGCCTGGACCGCCAGCCCGCCGGTCCCCTCCGGCTGGACGAGCCGGGCATCGAGGTCCCGCAGTTCTACGCCCTGCTCGCGCAGAACGCCCACCGCACCCCCGCCCTGCGCTCCCTGCGCCGCGCCTGGGTGCAGCCCGCACTCGGGGCGCCGTACCTCGTGATCGGCCTGGACGTGTACGACACCTCCCCGGCCGCCGTCGACTCGGTGCGCGCGATGATGCAGCAGTCCGTCGGCGCGGTCCCCGAGGGGCTGCCGGTGTCGACGGTCGCGATGACCGACGACTACGACCCGGTCGTGATCTGGATGCGGGCCAACGCCCGCCCGTTCTACGACCGCGACGCCCACGCCGCCGTACCCCCGGCGCACCCCCAGCCCCAGCCGCAGCTCCAGCCACCGCCCCGGCCGCAGGCCCCGGCGCCCGGCTACGGCTACCCGCCGGTGCCCGGCGGCTACTGACCCCGCCGCCGACCTCGCCGTACGGCCGCCAACTCACCCAGGGCGTCCGCCGCTCACCGTCCGCTCGCCGCGATTCACTGTCCGCATAACAGGAAACGCCTGCTTGCATCACGGTTACGCATCCATTCGCTGCCAAGGCTGGCGACTTGTCGCGCGGGCATTGAAGACTCCCCCTTCAAGGGGCTCGCCCCTGTGTGTACGACGGACTGAATGATGCCGCTACCAGCGGCAAGTGCGGGCCGGTTACCACCGGTTGAGAGGGGTCCCAGCCTAATGACGGCACCATTGCACGAGCCGGCCGCGGATGCGGCGCCCGGTGCGGCCGAGGAAGCGGCGGTCGCCGCCGCCGACGCGAAGGCCGTTCAGGGCCGCTCCCTGGGACGGATCGCCTGGGAGCGCCTGAAGCGGGACAAACTCGCCCTGGCGGGCGGCATCGTGGTGCTCCTCCTCATCGTGATCGCGCTGCTCGCACCGGTGATCACGGGCCTGGTCGGCCAGGACCCGGACGTCTACCACCAGGGACTGATCGACCCGCTGTTCAGCACCCCCAAGGGTTCCCTGGGCGGCATGAGCGGCGACCACCTGCTCGGTGTCGAGCCGGTCAACGGCCGCGACATCTTCGCGCGCATCCTCTACGGCGCCCAGATCTCGCTGCTCGTCGGCTTCCTGTCCGCGGTGGTCGCCGTCATCCTGGGCACCGTCCTCGGCATCCTGGCGGGCTTCTTCGGCGGCTGGGTGGACTCCCTGATCAGCCGCGTCATGGACGGTCTGCTCGCCTTCCCGCAGCTGCTGTTCATCATCGCGCTGGTCTCCGTCATGCCCAACCAGATGCTGGGACTCACCGGCACGGGCGTGCGGGTGTTCGTGATGATCCTGGTCATCGGCTTCTTCGGCTGGCCGTACATCGGCCGGGTGGTCCGCGGCCAGACGCTTTCGCTGCGTGAGCGCGAGTACGTCGAGGCGGCCCGCTCGCTGGGCGCCGGGCAGTTCTACATCCTCTTCAAGGAGCTGCTGCCCAACCTCGTCGCGCCCATCATCGTGTACACGACGATGATGATCCCCACGAACATCCTCACCGAGGCGGCGCTCAGCTTCCTGGGCGTGGGCGTCAAGCCGCCCACCTCCTCCTGGGGGCAGATGCTGTCGAGCGCGATCGACTACTACGACTCGGACCCCATGTACATGGTGATCCCGGGCGTGGCGATCTTCATCACGGTTCTTGCCTTCAACCTCTTCGGCGATGGCGTGCGGGACGCGCTCGATCCGAAGGGCTCCCGCTGAAGTGCCGTACCCCAAGCGTCCCGTGAGCTCAGCCACGGGGTCTCTCATCAATTCCGGAGGATCCGAGATCGTGACTACCCAACGCACCTCAGGGCGGCGCAAGCAGGCCCTTGCCGCTGCCGCAGTGGTCGCCGGGCTGCTGACCACGGCGGCGTGCGGCGGAGGCAACGGCAGCTCGAAGGACGGCGCGGCCGGCTTCGACGCGGCGAACAACAAGGTTGCCCAGGCCGACCAGGTCAAGAAGGGCGGCACCCTGAAGTTCGTGAGCACGCAGGACGCCGACTCGTGGGACACCACGCGCGGCTACTACGGCTTCATGTGGGACTTCTCCCGCTACTACAGCCGTCAGCTGCTCACCTACAAGACGGCGCCGGGTGCCGAGGGCGCGAAGCTCACCCCGGACCTCGCCACCGACATGGGCAAGGTCTCGCCCGACGGCAAGACCTACACCTTCACGCTGCGTGACGGGATCACGTGGGAGGACGGCAAGGCCATCACCTCCCAGGACATCAAGTACGGCATCGAGCGCTCCTGGGCGCAGGACGTGCTGTCCGGCGGTCCGGTCTACCTCCAGCAGATGCTGGACCCGAACAACACCTACAAGGGTCCGTACAAGGACACCTCGAAGGACCACCTGGGCCTGAAGGCGATCGACACGCCGGACGCGAAGACGATCGTCTTCCACCTGCCGACGGCCAACTCGGACTTCCTCCAGGTGCTGGCGATGACCTCGGCCTCGCCGGTCCGCCAGGACAAGGACACCAAGTCCAAGTACGGCCTGCACCCGTTCTCCTCGGGCCCGTACAAGTTCCAGTCGTACAGCCCGGGCAAGAACCTGGTCCTGGTCCGCAACACCGACTGGAAGGCGTCCTCGGACCCGGTCCGCAAGGCGTACCCGGACAAGATCACCCTGGACATCTCCACCAACCAGGCCGACTCGGACCAGCGCCTGATCGACGGCGACTACGACATCGACGCCTCGCAGACCGGCCTGGGCCCGCAGGGCCGCCAGATCGCCCTGAAGCAGCACAAGGGCAACCTGGACAACCCGGTCTCCGGCTTCATCCGCTACGCGGTCTTCCCGCAGAGCGTCAAGCCGTTCGACAACCTCCACTGCCGCAAGGCCGTGATCTACGCCGCCGACCACGTGTCGCTGCAGACCGCCCGCGGTGGCCCGATCGCCGGTGGTGACATCGGCACCAACATGCTCCCGCCGTCGGTCGCCGGTGGCGAGGGCCAGAAGTACGACCCGTACCAGATCGCCGGGGCCAACAAGAACGGCAACGTCAACCTGGCCAAGCAGGAGCTCAAGGCCTGCGGTCAGCCGAACGGCTTCTCGACGACCATCGCCGTCCGCAACAACAAGGCGCAGGAAGTCGCCACCGCCGAGTCCCTGCAGGCCGCGCTGAAGAAGGTCGGCATCAACGCCGACATCTACCAGTACGACGGCTCGCAGAGCCCGGGCATCATCGGCTCCCCCTCGAACGTCGCGAAGAAGAAGCTCGGCATCATCATCATGGGCTGGGGTCCGGACTTCCCGACCGTCCAGGGCTACGGCATCCCGCTGTGGGACAGCAAGTACATCCTGCAGAGCGGTAACAACAACTACGCCCTGATCAAGGACAAGACGATCGACGGGCTCTTCGACCAGTACACCACCACGCTGGACGAGGCGAAGAAGACGCAGATCTCCACGGAGATCAACCACAAGGTGATGGAGGGCGCGTACTACCTGCCCTTCACCTTCGAGCGGCTGCTCAACATCCGCTCCTCGCGTCTGGGCAACGTGTACACGACGAACGCGTACAGCGGTTACTACGACTTCGTCAACCTCGGCCTGAAGTCCACGAAGTAGTCCCGGCACACCCGCCGAACGGCACGAAAGGCAGGTGAAGGCCGGCGCGGCGAGCCGCGGGCCCACCGGAAGATCTCCGGGGGCCCGCGGTCCGCGGCGGGCCGTTAGCTGTGCTCGCTTACCTCATCAGGCGGCTGTTCGCCGCCATAGTGATGCTGGTGGTCATCATCCTGGTGGTCTTCAGCATCTTCTTCCTCGTCCCCAAGTGGGCGGGCGTGGACATCGCCACGAGTTTCGTGGGCAAGCAGGCGGACCCGCACGCCGTCGAGGCGGTGCGCGAGAAGCTGGGTCTGAGCGACCCGATCTACTCGCAGGTCTGGCACTTCTTCAAGGGCATCTTCGTGGGCCGCACCTACGCGGCCGGCGGCGATGTCACCCACTGTGCCGCGCCGTGCTTCGGCTACTCCTTCCGCAGCGAGCAGGCCGTCTGGCCGGTGCTGACCGACCGCTTCCCGGTGACCCTGGGTCTCGCGCTCGGTGCCGCCGTGCTGTGGCTGGTCTTCGGTGTCGCCGCGGGTGTGCTCTCCGCGCTCAAGCGGGGCAGCCTGTGGGACCGCGGCGCGATGGTCGTCGCCCTCAGCGGTGTCTCGCTGCCGATCTACTTCACGGGTCTGCTCTCGCTGGCGATCTTCAGCTACGGACTGAACTGGATCAACGGCCAGTACGTCTCGATCGGCGACAGCTTCTCCGGCTGGCTCGGCGGCATGATCCTGCCCTGGATCACTCTCGCCTTCCTGTACGCGGCGATGTACGCCCGTATCACCAGGGCCACCATGCTGGAGATCCTCGGTGAGGACTACATCCGCACCGCCCGGGCCAAGGGCCTCAAGGAGCAGGTCGTCATCGGCAAGCACGCCATGCGCTCGACGATGACCCCGATCCTGACCATGCTCGGCATGGACCTCGGCGCCCTGATCGGTGGCGCGATCCTCACCGAGACCACGTTCAGCATCCCCGGCCTCGGCCAGGCCGTGCTGACCGCCATCAAGAACCAGGACCTGCCGATCATCCTGGGCGTCACCCTGATCACCTCCCTCGCGGTGCTCATCGCCAACCTCGCGGTCGATGTGCTGTACGCCGTGATCGACCCCCGAGTGAGGCTCTCATGACCGAACTCAGCAAGACCGGAGCAGCCGTGGGCGAGCCCACGGACGCCTCGCCCGCGCCGGCCTCCTTCCTCGAAGTGCGCGACCTGAAGGTGCACTTCCCGACCGACGACGGTCTGGTGAAGTCCGTCGACGGCCTCAGCTTCCAGCTGGAGAAGGGCAAGACCCTCGGCATCGTGGGCGAGTCGGGCTCCGGCAAGTCCGTGACCTCGCTCGGCATCATGGGCCTGCACACCGCCGGCCAGTACGGCAAGCGCAAGGCGCAGATCTCCGGCGAGATCTGGCTGAACGGCACCGAGCTGCTGTCCGCCGACCCCGACCACGTGCGCAGGCTCCGGGGCCGCGACATGGCGATGATCTTCCAGGATCCGCTGTCGGCGCTGCACCCGTACTACACGATCGGCGCGCAGATCGTGGAGGCGTACCGGAT
The DNA here is from genome assembly GCF_001866675.1 of Streptomyces sp. MUSC 14. Lineage (NCBI taxonomy): Bacteria > Bacillati > Actinomycetota > Actinomycetes > Kitasatosporales > Streptomycetaceae > Streptomyces > Streptomyces sp. MUSC 14. The sequence goes on along the minus strand of NZ_MLYN01000008.1, from coordinate 160,160 downwards.
CCACCACGACGTCGACAAGAAGACCGCCCGCAAACGGGCGATCGAGATGCTCGACCGCGTGGGCATACCGCAGCCGGACAAGCGGGTGGACAGCTACCCGCACGAGTTCTCCGGCGGTATGCGCCAGCGCGCCATGATCGCCATGTCGCTGGTGAACAACCCCGAGCTGCTCATCGCGGACGAGCCGACCACCGCGCTCGACGTGACGGTCCAGGCGCAGATCCTGGACCTGATCCGCGATCTGCAGAAGGAGTTCGGCTCCGCGGTCATCGTCATCACCCACGACCTGGGCGTCGTCGCCGAACTGGCCGACGACATCCTGGTGATGTACGGCGGCCGCTGCGTGGAGCGCGGTCCGGCCGAGAAGGTGTTCTACGAGCCCCGCCACCCCTACACCTGGGGGCTGCTCGGTTCGATGCCGCGTCTGGACCGCGACCAGCAGGAGCGCCTGATCCCGGTCAAGGGCTCCCCGCCCTCGCTGATCAACATCCCGTCCGGCTGCGCCTTCAACCCGCGCTGCCCGTACGCCGACGTCCCGAAGGACAACGTGACCCGCACGGTCCGCCCCGAGCTGACCGAGGTCGGGAGCAAGCACTGGGCCGCCTGCCATATGTCGCAGGAGCAGCGGGAACGGATCTGGACCGAAGAGATTGCGCCGAAGCTGTGAGTGAGAACGCAGAGGACAAAGAGGTGAAGGCCGCCGGCGCGGCCACCCTCAGCAAGGACGCCGCGCCCGGTGAGACCCTGCTGAAGGTGACCGGCCTGCAGAAGCACTTCCCCATCAAGCAGGGCCTGCTCCAGCGGCAGGTCGGTGCTGTGCGCGCGGTCGACGGCCTTGACTTCGAGGTCCGCTCCGGGGAAACCCTCGGCGTCGTGGGCGAGTCGGGTTGCGGCAAGTCGACGATGGGCCGGCTGATCACCCGGCTGCTCGAACCGACCGCGGGCACGATCGAGTTCGAGGGCAAGGACATCACGCACCTCGGCGTGGGCGGCATGCGCCCCATGCGCCGCGACGTGCAGATGATCTTCCAGGACCCGTACTCCTCGCTGAACCCGCGCCACACCATCGGCACCATCGTCGGAGCCCCGTTCCGGCTCCAGGGTGTCGAGCCGGAGGGCGGGATCAAGAAGGAGGTGCAGCGGCTGCTGTCGGTGGTCGGCCTCAACCCCGAGCACTACAACCGCTACCCGCACGAGTTCTCCGGCGGTCAGCGCCAGCGCATCGGCATCGCCCGCGCGCTCGCGCTGAAGCCGAAGCTGGTCGTCGCCGACGAGCCGGTCTCCGCGCTGGACGTGTCGATCCAGGCACAGGTCGTGAACCTCATGGACGACCTCCAGGAGGAACTGGGCCTGACGTACGTGATCATCGCGCACGACCTCTCGGTCGTCCGGCACGTCTCGGACCGGATCGCGGTCATGTACCTCGGCAAGATCGTCGAGCTCGCCGACCGGGACCTGCTGTACAAGACGCCGATGCACCCGTACACCAAGGCGCTCATGTCCGCGGTGCCGATCCCGGACCCGAAGCGGAAGAACGCCAAGAGCGAGCGCATCCTGCTCAAGGGCGACGTCCCCTCGCCGATCTCCCCGCCGAGCGGCTGCCGGTTCCACACCAGGTGCTGGAAGGCCACGGAGATCTGCAAGACGACCGAGCCCCGGCTCGTGGAGCTGCGGCCGGGCCAGCGCGTCGCCTGCCACCACCCCGAGAACTTCGAGGACCAGGCGCCGCAGGACACCGTCCTGCTGACGGCCGCGAAGGAGGCCGCCGAGCTGGTCGCCGACGAGGTGCTGGCCGAGTCGGCCCAGACCTCGGAGGCGCTGGCCACGGCGGTCGCCGAGGGTGAGGTGGGCTCCGAGGAGGCCACCGGGGCCGAGGAGCCGAGCGAGGAGTCGAGCGAGACGTCGTCCGAAGAGTCGGGCGAGACGTCGGCCGAGGACGGCTCGACCGACAGGTAAGGGCACCTCAGTAGGAAAGGCTCACAGGGATGTCACCCTGTGAGCCTTTCTTTGTAAGGTTCATGCGGCCCGGCAGGCGAGAATGTCCGGGTGCAGCTCCAGCCTCTCTTCAGTCCCTCCGTCCAGCACACCCTGGACGTCATCGGCATCTTCGTGTTCGCGATCTCCGGCGCGCTGCTGGCCGTCCGGAAGAACTTCGACGTGTTCGGCATCGGCGTCCTCGCCGAGGTCACCGCGCTGGGCGGGGGGCTGTTCCGCGACCTGATCATCGGGGCCGTACCCCCGGCCGCCTTCACCGACCTCGGGTACTTCGTCACCCCGCTGCTCGCCGCGCTCGTCGTCTTCTTCCTGCATCCGCACGTGGAGCGGATCCAGCGAGCGGTGCTCGTCTTCGACGCGGCCGGCCTCGGCCTGTTCTGTGTCACCGGCACGACGAAGGCGTACAGCTACGGCCTCAACCTGACCGCGTCGGCGACGCTGGGCCTCGCCACCGCCGTCGGCGGCGGCGTCCTGCGGGACGTGCTGGCCAACGAGGTGCCGTCACTGCTGCGCTGGGACCGCGACCTCTACGCGGTCCCAGCGATCGTCGGCGCCACGATGGTGGTGCTGTGCATCCATTACGGCGCGCTGAACCCGTACACCAGCGGACTCGCGGTCGTCACGGCTTTCGTGCTGCGCCTGCTCGCGATGCGCTACCACTGGCGAGCTCCGCGCGCCTGGAACCGCCGCTCGACGGTGTCAGAGGACTGAGCGGGCTCGGCGTGCGGGTGTGCCGGGGGGCGCTGCTGTGCCCGGTCATCTCCGCGGTCAGCCACTCGAAGACCGTCGGCACCTGCGGCCGCCACAGCGCCATCGAGTGCCCGCCCATGCTGCGCGGCAGGAACACCACGCGTACGTACGTCGGCGGCTTCGCGATCTGCTCCAGCGCCACACCGGCCTGGTAGCCGTCGCCGTTCTCGCCGGAGATGTACATGGCGATCTTCGGCGGGGTGGGGGCGTTCTTCAGGATGTAGTAGGGGTTGTTGGCCCGCCGCAGCTCTTCGCTCCCCGCGGCCAGCGAGTTGCGCTCGCCGATCGGGTCGTTGTAGCCGGAGAGGCTGATGGCGGCCCGGTAGCGGTCGGGGTGGGCGACGGCCAGCTTGGCCGCGCAGTGGGCGCCGGCCGAGTAGCCGGCCACGGCCCAGCCGTCCGGCGCGGACTCGGCGCGGAAGTTGTCGTTGATCATCTTCGGTACGTCGATGCTCAGCCAGGTGTCCGCGTTCACGGTGCCGGGGATGTTGGCGCAACCGGTGTCGATCTTGGCGATCAGGTTCGTGCGCGGGGCCACCAGGATGAAGGGGGCGACCTGGCCGCTCTTCATGAGCGGCTCCAGCTGCTCGTGCGCCTTCATGGACCCGAACCAGGCCTTCGCCGAGCCCGGGTAGCCCGACAGCAGCTCGACGACCGGGAACTTCTTGTCCTTGTAGGCCGGGTCGTCGTACTGCGGCGGCAGCCAGACGTAGACCTCGGCGCTCACGCCCGACACCCGGCCCTTGAGCTGGGTGACCTTGACCCCGCCGGCCGCGTGCATACCGGGACCGTCGGCCTGGGTGAACTTCTGCTGCACCTTGGGCAGCTTCTTGTACGCGATGCCGCCGGTGCCGTCGGCGCCGAGGTTCGCGGCCTGCTGGACGTGGTTGCCCGTGCCGAACAGGTCGGCCCAGTTGTCGTAGAGGTTGTTGGAGTTGTTGACCAACACGAAGACAAGGGTGATGGCGGTGCCCTGGGCGAAGAGCAGCATCAGCACGCGGGCCGCGGCGCGCAGGGCCTTGGGCCCGCGCACCCGCGACCAGAAGGCGAGCGGCAGTATCAGTGCAACCACGGCCAGCACGATGGTCGTGTAGAGGAACGGAGTCCCGGTGAGGCTCATGTCCCCATAGAGGGGAATCAGGGGCCAGGGGTTGTGGACGTCTCCGGGCGCTTACCGAGAAATTGCCCGAAGCTCACCCGGATGGCCGACAGGGAAACGGCGCACTGGCGGGGCTTCCGACAAAGCTACCGCTTAGTAGTTTTCTGTTGTACCGTTCACCCATGCCAGAAGGAGCCTCCGCACCTGCCGCCCCCGCCGTGATCGGCGCCGGCGAGTTCGACCGCGACACCGCCGTCACCCGGCGCGCGCCCGGCGTCTACGACATCGACCTCTCGGCCGGCTGGACCATCATCAGCGCCGTCAACGGCGGCTACCTGCTGGCCGTGCTCGGCCGGGCCCTCGCCGACACCCTGCCGCACCCGGACCCCTTCACCATCACCGCGCACTATCTGACCGCCTCGCACCCCGGCCCGGCGGTCGTCCGCACCGAGACGGTGCGCACCGGCCGCACGCTCTCCACCGGCCAGGCCTCCCTCTACCAGTACGACGACCACGGCAACGAGGTCGAACGCATCCGCGTCCTCGCCTCCTACGGCGACCTCGCCGACCTTCCCGACGACGTCCGTACGACGGCGAAGCCGCCCGCCATTCCGCCGCTGGAGCAGTGCTTCGGCCCCGAGGACGGGCCCGCCCCTGTCGAGGGCAGCTCGGCGATCGCCGACCGGCTGATGCTCAAGCTGGACCCGTCGACCCTCGGCTGGGCCCTGGGCGCCCCCTCCGGCAAGGGGGAGATGCGCGCCTGGTTCGGCCTGGCCGACGGCCGCGACGCGGACCCCCTCTCGCTGCTGCTGACGGTGGACGCGCTGCCGCCCACCGCCTTCGAGATCGGCCTGAAGGGATGGGTCCCCACGGTGGAACTCACGGTCCATGTGCGCCACCGCCCGGCCCCGGGCCCGCTGCGGGTCGCCATCACCACCCGCAACCTGGCCGGCGGCTTCCTGGAGGAGGACGCCGAGGTCTGGGACAGCGAGGACCGCCTGGTCGCCCAGTCCCGCCAGCTCGCCCGCGTCCGGCTGGGCTGAGCAGCGCGTCCGCCGTGCGCGGACCGCGTCGCCCCCCCGTGAACGTGCGCCTTGTCGGACCGGTGGGCTGGACGCCGGCGGACCCCCGTCTGCCCGGCGACCCGGTGAACGGGTCCGCGACGTGTCAGGACCGGTCGAGCGGCTCGCGGCCCAGCCAGGCGGCCAGTTCCTCGTAGGGGCCGGCGTCGCCGGGGGCCGGGCGGCGGGTGCGGAAGGGGGGCTCGCGGTCGGCGGCGTAGGGGGACGCGACGTCGCGGGGGCGGGAGTCGGGCAGCACGGCGCGGGCGACGCCGAGCGCGAACTCGGCCAGGTCCGGATCGAGCCGACAGGGCCGGCCGAGGCTCTCGGCGAGGTCCCAGGTGTGGGTGACGATCTCCATCACATAGCCCGCGAGCGCCGCGTGACCCGGCACCTCGCCCCAGGGCACGCGCGCGGGCGTCGTCATCCGCTCGTCGCTCTCCCACGCTTTGAGCACGCGGGTCCTGACCTCGTCGTAGGCGGCCGCCCAGCCGTCGTCCTCGACGCCTTCGAGGGCCGGGACGACCGCGAGCCCGTCGCCGCCCTCGCCGACCACCGCGATCCGCAGGGTGCCGCCCACGACGTGGCCGAGCAGGGCGCGTACGTCGTACTCGCTGCACGGCGTCGGGCGGGCCAGGTCGGCGGGCCGTACGGACCGGATCAGCTCGGCCGCCTGCTCGGTGGCGCGGACGTAGACGGGGCGGGGGTCGGTGAAGCCGGTGGTGGTCATGGGGGGTCCTCTTTCTCGGGGTGCCTCGGCCGCTGCGGCCGTGTGCCGTTCGGTGAACCGAGCTTCCCCCGATAACCTGACAGAAACCGTCAACATTTGTGTCCGGCCGGATCGCGCTGCACGCTGACCGTGTGAAGTCCGACCGGCTGCTGTCGATCCTGCTGCTCCTCCAGACCCGGGGCCGGGTCCCCGCGCGCGAACTCGCCGGCCGGCTGGAGGTGTCGGTCCGCACCGTCTACCGCGACATCGAGGCGCTGTCGGCCTCCGGTGTCCCGGTGTACGCCGAGCGCGGCCGGCACGGCGGCATCGAACTCCTCGCCGGTTTCCGCACCGACGTCACCGGACTGACCGCCGACGAGTCCCGCGCCCTGTTCATCCTCGCCGCCCAGGGCGCCCACGCCGCGCTCGGCCTCGACGCGGCCCTCGGCTCGGCCCTGCGCAAGGTGATGGCCGCGCTCCCGGCGCCGCACCGGCCCGCCGCCGAGCTGACCAGCCGGCGCATCCTGGTCGACGCCACCCGCTGGCGCGGCGGACCCCGGCAGGCGGCGGACCTGGCGGCCCTCCAGGACGCGGCCTTCTCCGACCGGCGCCTGCGCCTGCGCTACCGGCACAGCGGGGATCAGGAGCCGCGGACGTACACCGTGGACCCGTACGGCCTGGTCGCCAAGGCCGGGGTCTGGTACCTGGTCGCCGACCGGCGCGGCCGCCCGCAGCTGTTCCGGGCCGACCGGGTCCGCTCGGCCCGGCTCCTCGACGACGGCGTGCGGCGCCGGGCCGGGGTCGAACTCGCCGACGTCTGGGAGGTGTTGCGCCGCCAGGTGGAGGAGCGGGACGGCGGGATCGAGGTCACCGCACGGGTCCGGCGGGCCCTGCTGGATCTGTTCCGGCGGATGGCGGCCGCCGAGCTGACCGCCGTGTCCGACGACGACGGCACGGGGGAGTGGGTCACGGTCCGGCTCCGGTACCCGGTGCTCCGCGCCGTGCGTCAACTCCTCGCCTACTCCGACCAGGTGGAGGTCCTCGGCCCGCCCGAGGCGCGCGCGGAGCTGCTGGCCGGTGCCCGCTGCGTCACGGCCCTGTACCAGCAGGGCCCGTGACGCCGGATCGACAGCGGGCGGACAGGAGGGGCCCAAGTGCCGCCAAGACAGCGTTGGTTGAGTGCGGCTCTCAGGAAACCCTCATCCTCACCGGAGCTGGTCCTCATGAAGCGCACCCGTCTCGCCCCCGCCGTCGCCCTGCCGGCGCTCTCCCCGCTGCTGCCGCCGCGTGCGGAGCGGGCGACTCGTCGTCGTCCTCGTCGTCCTCCGGCGGTGGCGACTCCGGCGGGCGGCAGGCGTGTACGGCGCCGTCCGGGACGCCGTCGGAGATGCCGACCGGGCGCCGTCTCGGGCAGGCCGGGCGGTGGACCCGGCGGGCAGGGCGCACCCGGTGGCGGTCAGGGCGGCGGCGATCCGGGCGGCGGGCGGAACGGGGGGCGGGGCCCGGCAGGGCTGACGGCCGTACGGCGGCGGGGGCGGCGCGCATCGGGCGTGCCGCCCCCGCCGTTCGTGTGCGTCCGCTCAGTCGAGCCAGTGGCTGCGGCCGACGGTGATGAGCCGCAGCTGCCGCCGCGCGAGCCGGGTGACCCGCTCCCGCTGCTCGGCCGGAGCCTCCTGCGCCTCCAGGAACAGGGAGGCGGTGATGAGCATCTGGTCGACGTAGAGGTGCGCGAGCATCAGCAGGTCGTCGTCGTTCCAGCCCGCGGCCTCCGGGTCCTTGGCCAGCTCGGCCTTCACCTCCTCGGCGAACCGCTCCAGCTGGTCCCGGATGGCCTCCCGCACCGGCTGGACCCCGCCGTGCCGCTCGCGCGCGATGAAGCGGACGTGCGCGGGGTGGGTGTCCACGTGGTGCGAGATCAGCTCGATGGCGCGGATGATCCGCTCCTCGCTGCCGCCCGCCGTCGACACCGTCGTCCGCACCATCGGGTGCAGGCTGCCCAGCGCCTCGTCGACCAGCGCCACCCCGAGGTCGGCGGTCGAGCGGAAGTGCCGGTAGAAGGCGGTCGGGGCGACACCGACGGCACGGGTGACCTCCCGCAGACCCAGGCTGCTCAGGCTCTGCTCCTCCAGCAGCGCGAGCGCGGCGTCGAGGAACGCCTGCCGGGTCTTCTGTTTCTGCGCCTGCCGGATGCCGAGGGTGTGACTCATGTCATCCAGTTAACAACTGTTCTCTGGAATTGAAAAGCCGCGGGAGGCGCTAGACTCTAAGTCAGTGAACAACTGTTACTACAACTGTTCACCCAAACTTCACACCGGCCCCACGCCGGCCCGGACCGGGCCGACGCGAGGCATCCCGGAGGGGGGATCTGATCCCATGTTGTTCCTCGTCGCCGCACTCATGCTCTTCGGCGTCGTGCTGGGCACCGTCGCCCACGCGCCGCTGACCGTCACCGCCCTCATCGCCGCCGTCATCGCCGTCTGGCTCGGCGTCTTCGCGATCCGCGAGCGCATCGGCCGCCGGCGCCGCACACAGGCCAACTGACCGTCCGCCACGACTTCCTGGAGCTTGAGCATCATGCAACTCACCGCACCGGTCACGAGCGGCACCGACACCCGGCGGGGACCGCGCGACGCCGACGGCATGGCCGTGGCGTCCTTCATCCTCGGCCTGCTCGGCCTGCTCGTCCTCAACATCTTCCTCGGCCCGATCGCCATCGTCCTGGCCGCGGTCTCCCTGTGGCGGGGCACCGTCCGCCGCGGCCGCGCCTGGCTGGGCCTCGCCCTGGGCGTCGCGGACCTGGTGGTCCTGGTCCTGTCGATGCAGCTGAGCCACACGGTGTCCTGGAGCCTGTAGGCCCCAGGGTCCAGAGCCCGGATCCCGGAGGGGGACGACGGCCGGCGGTGCCGGGCGCCTCGACCCCGAGCCGGGGTGCGCGCACGGCTTGGCGCATCCGGGGCCGAGGCGGACCGATGGGGGCCCGTAGAATCAGGGCACCATGGCTTACCTCGACCACGCCGCGACAACCCCCATGCTCCCGGAGGCGGCAGAGGCACTCACCGCCCAGCTGAGCATCACGGGCAACGCCTCCTCCCTGCACGCGGCCGGCCGCCGGGCCCGCCGTACCGTCGAGGAGTCCCGCGAAACCCTCGCGGAAGCGCTGGGCGCCCGCCCCAGCGAGGTCGTCTTCACTTCGGGCGGCACCGAGGCCGACAACCTCGCCGTCAAGGGCCTGTACTGGTCCCGCCGCGCCGCCGACCCGGCCCGCACCCGGGTGCTGTCCAGCCCCGTCGAGCACCACGCCGTCCTCGACGCCGTGCACTGGCTCGGCGAACACGAGGGCGCGACGGTCGAGTACCTCCCCGTCGACTCCTACGGCCGCGTCCACCCCGAGGCGCTGCGCGAGGCCATCGCCCGCAATCCCGACGACGTCGCCCTGGTGACGGTGATGTGGGCCAACAACGAGATCGGCACGATCCTGCCGATCCGTGAACTCGCCGATGTCGCCGCCGAGTTCGGCATCCCGCTGCACTCCGACGCGGTCCAGGCCTTCGGCCAGGTCCCGCTGGATTTCGCCGCCTCCGGCCTCGCCGCGATGACCGTGTCCGGCCACAAGGTCGGCGGCCCGTACGGCGTCGGCGCGCTGCTGCTCGGCCGCGAGTACACCCCCGTGCCCGTCCTGCACGGCGGCGGCCAGGAGCGCCACGTCCGCTCCGGCACCCTCGACGTCCCCGTCATCGCCTCCTTCGCCGTCGCCGGCCGGCTCGCCGCCGCGCGGCGCGAGGCGTTCTCCCGCGAAGTCGGCGCGCTGCGCGACCGGTTGGCCGACGCGGTGCGCGACGCCGTACCGGACGCGATCCTCGGCGGCGACCCGGCACCCGAGGGGCGACTTCCGGCCAACGCCCACTTCACGTTCCCCGGCTGCGAGGGCGACTCCCTGCTGCTCCTGCTGGACGCCCAGGGCATCGAGTGCTCCACCGGCTCCGCCTGCACGGCGGGCGTCGCCCAGCCCAGCCATGTGCTCCTGGCCACCGGCACCGATCCGGAGCTGGCCCGCGGCACCCTGCGCTTCTCGCTCGGGCACACCTCGACGGAGGCGGACGTGAAGGCGGTGGCCAAGGCGATCGGCCCGGCGGTGGAACGGGCACGCGCCGCGGGCCTGAGCTGAGAAATCCGCAGGTCCGGGTCGGGAGATCACATCGGCGCCGGGGCGTTGCGCACCGGCGCCGGGACATGAAGCGACCTACGAGGCGGGTTCCCTTCGCCGGTATTGTCCGGATCAGGTAGCTGGGGGTCGCCTTCCGGTCCAGTCCTTGCGACCTTCCGGCCTCTCAGCCCGAGCGTCGACGTCGGCACCAGCGGAGATCTCGTACCTCTCGGTGAAGGGAGATCCTGTATCTCTCGCTGAAGTCGGCTACTCCGCTTGGACTCCCTCACTCGTCTCGTAGGTCTGATACCAGGATAAATCGGTCCGAATCGCACGCAAGGGGTCTGGGCCTTGATTTTTTACGGAGTCGCCTCCCGGGGCCCGTACCCTGGAGGAGCTATGACTGAGACCCCGCAGCGCCCCCTCCGTGTCCTCGCCGCCATGTCCGGCGGAGTCGACTCCGCCGTCGCCGCCGCGCGCGCCGCGGAAGCCGGGCACGACGTCACCGGCGTCCACCTCGCGCTGTCCGCGAACCCGCAGTCCTTCCGCACCGGCGCGCGGGGCTGTTGCACCATCGAGGACTCACGCGACGCCCGCCGCGCGGCCGACGTCATCGGCATCCCCTTCTACGTCTGGGACCTCGCCGACCGCTTCCGCGAGGACGTCGTCGAGGACTTCATCGCCGAGTACGAGGCCGGCCGCACCCCCAACCCGTGCCTGCGCTGCAACGAGAAGATCAAGTTCGCCGCGCTGCTCGACAAGGCGCTCGCCCTCGGCTTCGACGCCGTCTGCACCGGTCACTACGCGAAGGTGATCATGGGCGAGGACGGCAACCGCGAGCTGCACCGCGCCTCCGACATGGCCAAGGACCAGTCGTACGTCCTCGGTGTGCTCGACGAGAAGCAGCTCGCCCACGCCCTGTTCCCGCTCGGCGACACGGTCACCACCAAGGACGAGATCCGCGCCGAGGCCGAGCGCCGGGGCCTCGCCGTCGCCAAGAAGCCCGACTCGCACGACATCTGCTTCATCGCCGACGGCGACACCCAGGGCTTCCTCGCCGGACGGCTCGGCAAGGCCGAGGGCGACATCGTCGACGAGTCCGGCACCAGGCTGGGCACCCACGAGGGCGCGTACGGCTTCACCATCGGCCAGCGCAAGGGCCTTCGGATCGGCACGCCCGCGCCCGACGGCAAGCCGCGCTACGTCCTCGACATCTCCCCGGTGACCAACACGGTCACCGTCGGCCCGGCCGCCGCCCTGGACGTGGTGGGCCTGACCGCGATCAAGCCCCGTTGGTGCGGCACCGCGCCCACCGGCCCCGGCACCTACACCGCCCAGCTGCGCGCGCACGGCGGCGAGACCGAGGCCACCGCCGAGCCGGTCGACGGCGAACTGCGCGTGACCTTCACCGAGCCGGTCCGCGGCGTCGCCCCCGGCCAGGCGATCGTCCTGTACGACGGCACGCGCGTCGTGGGCTCGGCGACGATCGCGACGACCACGCGCGCGACGGCCGGCGCGCTGTAGCTCTCCGGTACTACGTCCCTCACGGGTCTAGGCCTGGCCCGGGCCCGTGAAATAGTCCGCCAGCACCGGTCCCAGCACCTCCGGCTCCACCATGTGGGTCTGCCCCTCCAGGACCCGGTGGGAGCCCCGGGGCACGGTGCCGGCGACCGCGAGGGACGCCTCGCGCATCCAGGCCGGACTCGCCCCGCCCGCGACGGACAGCACGGGCACGGAGATCGCGGCGAGCTCCTGCCGCGGGAGCAGCCCGTCGCCCATGACCGTGTCGTCGTACGCGAGACTCGGCGCGACGGCCTCCATGCCGGCCCACATCGGCGCGTTGCGGGCGCCCCGGATCATCTCCTCGCCGAGGCCCGTCAGCCGCAGGAACAGCTCCACCGCGTCCCCGCGCCGGCCGGCCGCGAGAGCCTCGGTCAGGGCCCGCTTGTACGCGGCCTCCTGTTCGGCCCCGCCCTTGAGGAAGTCGGCGTACGGCACCTCGTACACGGCCACCCGGCGCACCGGCAGCCCGCTCGCCGCCGCCCGGAGCACCAGCGCGCCGCCCGAGGAGACCCCGAACAGCGCGGCGTCCCCGCCGACGGCGTCGATCAGCGCGGCCAGGTCCTCGACCTCGCGCGCGACCGCGTACGGCGCCGTGTCGTCGCTCGCCCCGCGGCCCCGGCGGTCGTAGACCACGGCCGTGCAGCGGTCCGCGAGCCGCGCGGCCAGGGGCGCCACGGTGCCCCCGGTGGACATCGCGCCGCTCACCAGGATCACCACGGGCCCCTGGCCCGTCACTTCGTACGCGAGGGCGGTGCCGTCGCGTGACGTCGTCTTCTTGCCCATGCCGGTGCAGACTGCCGCACCGGCCGGTACTCATCGCTCACGACACGTCGGTGCCGCGCAGATCATGACACTTCGGGCTCGTAGAAGCAGTAGTGGTCCTTGATGGCGGCCACGTCCGGCTTCGGGTCCGGGTACGCCCAGACCAGGTCCGGCGCGTCGGCCAGCGACCAGTAGGACGCCGTGCCCTTGAAGGGGCAGACGGTGTGGGTGTCGGAGGGGGTCAGCAGGTCGAGGCGTACGTCCTCGGCGGGGATGTAGTACCGCGGGGGACAGCCCGTCTCGCGCAGCACCAGGGGTCGGTCGGTCTCCGCGAGCACCAGGTCCGCGTGCACCACGCGCACGTGCCGCTCGCCCTGCTCGATGGTGATGGTGTGTCCTTCGGCCATGTCCGTTCAGCACCGCAGGACGCCCGGTTCTTCCCGGGCACGGCCCGCGATCGGCCCGCGTACGGTAGGGGCCATGAACATCTGTGTCTTCCTGTCCGCCGCCGACCTCGACGAGCGGTACACGCGCCCCGCGCGCGAGTTCGCGGAACTGCTCGGCAGGGCCGGCCACACGCTGGTCTGGGGCGGCTCCGACGCCGGTCTGATGAAGGTCGTCGCCGACGGCGTGCAGGAGGCGGGCGGCAGGCTGCTGGGCGTCTCCGTGGAGTTCCTCGCGAACAAGGCGCGGCCCGGCGCCGACGAGATGGTCATCGCCCCCGACCTCGCCGAGCGCAAGCGGCTGCTGCTGGAGAAGGCCGACGCCGTGGTGATCATGGTGGGCGGCACCGGCACGCTGGACGAGGCCACGGAGATCCTGGAGCTGAAGAAGCACGGGCGCACCGACAAGCCGGTCGTCCTGCTGAACACCGCGGGCTTCTACGACGGCCTGGAGACGCAGTTCCGCCGCATGGAGGCCGAGGGCTTCCTGCCGCGTCCGCTGGCCGAGCTGATGTTCTTCGCCGGCGAGCCGGCCGCCGCGCTGGCCCACCTGGAGTCCGCGACATGAGCCACCGCCGCGGGGCCGGGCGGCCACTGATGCGAGCATGGCGGGCATGGCTACACATGTGATCACCGGTGCCGGTTCCGGCATCGGCGCCGCCGTCGCCCGCCGTCTGCACGCGCGCGGGGACGAACTCGTCCTCCACGCGCGCGACGCGGGCCGCGCCAAGGAACTGGCGGCGCAGTTCCCCGGCGCCCGCACGCTGGTGGGCGACCTCGCCGACCCGGACCGCCTCTCCTGGGCGTTCTCGCACCAGACCCTGCCCGACCGCGTGGACTCCCTCGTGCACGTCGCCGGGGTCGTCGACCTCGGCGGGGTCGGCGAGCTGACCCCCAAGTCCTGGCACCACCAGCTCAACGTCAACCTGATCGCGCCCGCCGAGCTGACCCGGCACTTCCTGCCCCAGCTGCGTGCCGCCCGCGGCCACGTGCTCTTCGTCAACTCCGGCTCCGGCCTGAACGCCCACGCCAACTGGTCCGCGTACGCCGCCTCGAAGCACGGACTGAAGGCCCTGGCGGACTCCCTGCGCCAGGAGGAGCACGCGAACGGCGTCCGCGTCACCTCGGTCTACCCCGGCCGCACGGCGAGCCCCATGCAGGCGAAGGTGCACCAGCAGGAGGGCAAGGACTACGACGCCGGGCAGTGGATCGACCCCGAGTCCGTGGCCACGACGATCCTCATGTCCCTGGACCTGCCGAGGGACGCGGAGGTCAACGACCTGACGGTGCGACCGGGCCGATGACCTCCGGGGCCGCGGACGCCGGCACGGTCCGGGCCTGGCTGGCGGATGTCTGGTCCCGGACCGAGGCCGCGCTGATCCTGGGCGGCCCCGACCTCGGCACCCCGCTCCTCGAACGACCGGTCGCGGGCGAGGTCTTCGCCCGGGGCGGCCTGGCGGAGCTGCGCGCACTCACCGCCACCGGCGACTTCACGGGCGACATCTGCCGCTGTCCGGGCAGCCCCACACTGGCCCTGCTGGACGCCGACGCCGAGTTCATCGGCAGGGGAAGCCTCCACGGCGGCACCGACGTCTCCTGGGAGCGTGGCCGCTTCCGCAACAACCTGACGGTGGCGGACCCGGAGGGGCTGAGGGCGTTCCTGGAGCGGCACCTCACATGCTCCAGGGGGCGCAGCCCCGTCGACGGTCCACGGCATACCCTGCCGGAGTGAGTGAGAACACCCAGTTCAGGTTCCCCGCGGCCACCGGCGTCGGATCCATGCCCGGCGGGGACGCCAGGGAAGCGGCCAAGACGGTCACCGGCAGCTTCGAGGACTTTCCGTACCTCGCCGAACTGCCCGCGCGCGGGCCGGGCGCCGACATGATCGGCCGCAGTGCCGGCCTGCTGGTCGAGCTGTACGCGCGCGTGGAGCCCAGCGGCTGGCGGATCGGCGACCGGCCGGGCCGGGACACCAAGCGGGCCCGGTCCTGGCTGGGCGAGGATCTGGACGCCCTGGAGGAGTTCACCCAGGGCTACGAGGGCGACCTCAAGGTGCAGGCCGTCGGCCCCTGGACGCTCGCCGCCGCCCTGGAGCTGAGGAACGGCGAGGCCGCGCTCTCCGACCCCGGTGCCTGCCGCGACCTCGCCGCATCCCTCACCGAGGGCCTGCGGCTCCACCTCGCCGAGGTGCGGCGCCGTGTCCCCGGCGCCCGCCTCGTCCTCCAGCTCGACGAGCCCTCGCTCACCGCCGTCCTGCGCGGCCAGGTCCGCACCGCCAGCGGCTACCGCACCCACCGCGCCGTGGACCGCCAGGTCGTCGAGGCCACCGTGCGGGACGTCGTCGGCGTGCACGGCGACGGCCCGGTCGTCGTCCATTCCTGCGCTCCCGACGTGCCGTTCGCCCTGCTGCGGAGGGCCGGCGCGGACGCCGTCTCCTTCGATTTCTCGCTCCTCACCGAGCGTGACGACGACGCGATCGGCGAGGCCGTCGAGGGCGGCACGCGGCTGTTCGCCGGTGTCGTGCCGGGCACGGACGGCCCATTGTCAGACCCTGCCGGTAGCGTCATGGGTGTCAGGACGCTGTGGCGCAGGCTGGGGCTGCATCCGGGGTTGCTCACGGAGGCGGTCACCCTCACCCCGGCGTGCGGTCTGGCGGGCGCTTCCCCCGCGTACGCACGCCAGGCGCTCGCCCACTGCGTCCGGGCGGCGAGATCCCTCGCGGACAACCCAGAGTAACGGGAGGACAACACGGTGGCCGGCGACAAGCAGCAGGCGGAGACGGCAGTGCCCGCCGAGGCACGGGACAAGCACGCGCAGCTCGCTGAGCAGATCGAGGAGCACCGCTTCCGGTACTACGTGAAGGACGCGCCGGTCGTCAGCGACGCGGAGTTCGACCAGCTCCTGAAGTCCCTGGAGGCCCTGGAGGATCGGTATCCGGAGCTGCGCACCCCGGACTCGCCGACCCAGAAGGTCGCGGGGTCGTACGAGACGGAGTTCACGGCGGTCGAGCACCGCCAGCGCATGCTCTCCCTCGACAACACCTTCAACGACGAGGAACTGGCCGCCTGGGCCGACCGCATCGCTCGCGAACTCGGCGACCAGGAATACCACTTCCTGTGCGAGCTGAAGGTCGACGGCCTCGCGGTCAACCTCACGTACGAGCACGGCCGCCTCACGCGCGCGGCGACCCGCGGCGACGGCCGCACCGGCGAGGACATCACGCCCAACGTCCGTACGATCGCCGAGATCCCGGACCGGCTGCACGGCGAAGAAGTCCCGGACCTGGTGGAGATCCGCGGCGAGGTCTACTTCCCGATGGAGAAGTTCCTGGAGCTGAACGAACGCCTGGTCGCCGCCGGTGACAAGCCCTTCGCCAACCCCCGCAACGCCGCCGCCGGTTCGCTGCGCCAGAAGGACCCGCGCGTCACCGCCACCCGCCCGCTGCACATGGTCGTCCACGGCATCGGCGCCCTGGAGGGCTTCACGGGCATGACCCGGCTGTCCCAGGCGTACGACCTGCTGAAGACCTGGGGCCTGCCCACCTCGCCGCACAACCGGGTGGTCGACGACCTCGACGGCGTACGGCAGTTCATCGCCCGCTACGACGGCGAGATGCGCCACTCGGTGGAGCACGAGATCGACGGCGCCGTCGTCAAGCTGGACGAGATCCGCCTCCAGGGCCGCCTCGGCTCCACCGCGCGGGCGCCGCGCTGGGCGATCGCGTACAAGTACGCGCCGGAAGAGGTCAACACCAAGCTCATCGACATCAAGGTGGGCGTCGGCCGCACCGGGCGCGTCACGCCGTACGCCCAGGTGGAGCCGGTCACGGTCGCGGGCAGTGAGGTCGAGTTCGCCACCCTGCACAACCAGGAGGTCGTCAAGGCCAAGGGCGTCCTCATCGGGGACACGGTCGTCATCCGCAAGGCCGGTGACGTCATCCCGGAGATCCTCGGCCCGGTGGTCGACCTGCGGGACGGCAGCGAGCGGGAGTTCGTGATGCCTGCCGAGTGCCCCGAGTGCGGCACGCCGCTGCGGCCCATGAAGGAGGGCGACATCGACCTCCGCTGCCCCAACGCCCGTACGTGCCCGGCCCAGTTGCGCGAGCGCGTGACCTACCTCGCGGGCCGCGAGTGCCTGGACATCGAGGGCTTCGGCGCGGTGGCCGCCGCCGCGCTCACCCGCCCGCTGGAGCCGGCCGACCCGCCGCTGGTGGACGAGGGCGACGTGTTCGACCTGACGGTGGACAAGCTGCTGCCCATCAAGGCCCATGTCCTCGACCCCGACAGCGGTCTGCCCAAGCGGGACCCCAGGACGGGCGAGGAGAAGGTCGTCACGGTCTTCGCCAACCAGAAGGGCGAGCCGAAGAAGAACACCCTCGCCCTGCTGGAGAACATCGAGGCGGCCAAGCAGCGCCCGCTCGCGAGATTCCTCAACGGACTCTCCATCCGGCACGTCGGACCGGTGGCCGCTCAGGCCCTCGCCCGAGAGTTCCGCTCCATCGACCGTATCGAACAAGCCAGCGAAGAAGAGCTGGCGGCCACCGACGGCGTCGGCCCCATCATCGCGACCGCGCTCAAGGAATGGTTCGCCGAGGAGTGGCACCGCGAGATCGTCCGCAAGTGGAAGGCCGCCGGGATCCCGCTGGAGGACCAGTCCAGCGGCGAGGACGAGGGCCCGCGCCCGCTGGAGGGGCTCACCGTCGTCGTCACCGGAACCCTGGAGAACTTCACGCGGGACGGCGCCAAGGACGCGCTGCAGAGCCAGGGCGCGAAAGTGACCGGATCCGTATCGAAGAAGACCTCGTTCGTCGTTGTGGGTGACAATCCCGGCTCGAAGTACGACAAGGCCATGCAATTGAAGGTTCCGGTCCTGAACGAGGACGGTTTCGCCGTCCTTTTGGCGCAGGGCCCGGATGCCGCGGCCGAAGTCGCGCTTCCGACCGAGGAGTAGCGGTTGAAGGCCACCCGATCGGCGCATATCAGATGCATACGGGTGGCCTGGGCGCATTCGGGCAACCGTCGACGACCGGTGCCCGTGGAAGCCTTCAGCGGCCTACTGTTGAGGTGTGCGCCTGCCGTGCCCAGCTGCGGTCGGGGCATTCCCGTGCGCTCCCAAGGCGCGGGGAACGTTTCTTCAACGCGGAGCCGCTGATGGGTGTCGGACATCGGGCCGCGTGGCGTGGGCACCGCCGGGTGTGAGAGGGACGGGAATGGAACCGACCGAGAGCGTCGCCCCGGACTCACGGCTGCGTCTGCGCCGTCGCGCGGGCGCCTGGCGGGGGACCCGGTGGGCGGGACGGGCGGACGGGCGTGCGGCGGGCCGGGTCCGCCGGGCCGGGCCGGGCGCCGTCGCCGAGGCCCATCCGCCGATACCCGTGACCGCCGTCGAACCGGCCCGCGGCCTGACCGGCCCGGGCGGGACCGGAACCGACCCCGGGCCGGGCCGGCGCCTGCCCTGGCCCGGCCTGCCCGCGGCCCTCGTGGCCGGCGCCGCCCTCGTCCTGGCCGCCGGCTTCTACCGTGCCTTCGCCGGTCACCACGCCCTCTTCCCGGGCGGCACCGTCGGCTGGTCGCTGGCCCTGCTCACCGGCGTCATCGTCGGCCACCTCGTCATGCTGGGCCGCGCCCGCTGGTGGGGCGGCACCGGCTCCGGCGCCGCCCTCACCCTCGCCGTCCTGCTGCTCTACGGCTGGGTGCCCGCCGGCATGGTCAGCCTCACCGTCGTCGTCCTGGTCGGCATCGCCCGCCGCCACCGCTGGCGCCAGGGCGTCCTGCACGGCGCGGTGGACCTCCTCGGCATCGGCG
Organism: Streptomyces sp. MUSC 14; assembly: GCF_001866675.1. NCBI lineage: Bacteria > Bacillati > Actinomycetota > Actinomycetes > Kitasatosporales > Streptomycetaceae > Streptomyces > Streptomyces sp. MUSC 14. Next base: position 141,830 of record NZ_MLYN01000008.1, on the reverse strand, counting down.
CCGGTGCACTGCTCCTCGGCGCGTTCGGCCGGGTCCCCAGCGTCGAGGCTCCCTGGCGGCCGGAGAGCTGGAGCATCGCCACCGCGCCGGAGGTCGTCCTCGTCGCCGGTGTCTACCTCGTGGTCAGCCGCGGCCTGTTGTGGTACCTGCACGCGCCGCGTGACGGCAAGGTGCCCACCGTCGACCGGGCGTCCCTCGTCCGGCAGGGCCTTCTCGCCGTCGCGCTGCTCGGCATCGCGCCCCTGCTGTGTGTCGTCGCCGACGCCCAGCCGATCCTGCTGCCGCTGTTCGCGATACCGCTCATCGCCCTCGACTCCACCCTGTGGATGGCCCGCGCGCGGGCCGAGGAGCAGTTGCGCGACCCGCTGACCGGGCTGCCGAACCGGCAGTGGCTGCTGGAGCGGATCTGGACCGCCCTCGACGACGCCGAACGCATCGGCGCCCGCTCCGCCCTCATGCTGATCGACCTCGACCGCTTCCGGTCGGTCAACGACACCCTCGGTCATCTCGCCGGTGACCGGCTGCTGCTCCAGATAGCCGACCGGCTGCGGCTCGCCCTGCCGCGCGGAGCGGAGGCCGCGCGGCTCGGCGGCGACGAGTTCGCGGTCTTACTGCCCGTCGCCGACTCCACCACGTCGGCCACCCGCATCGCCCGCGGCCTCGTCGCCGCCCTCAGCTCCCCGCTCGACCTCGACGGCCTCACCCTCGTCCTGGAGGCCAGCGCGGGCGTCGCCGTCTTCCCCGACCACGCCCTGGACGCCGAGGGACTGCTGCGCCGCGCGGACGTGGCGATGTACCAGGCGAAGCGCGACCGTACGGGCGTCGAGGTCTACGAGTCCAAGCGGGACTCCAACACTCCCGACCGCCTCGGCCTGCTGGGCGATCTGCGCCGGGCGCTGGACGCGCACGAGGTGCAGCTGCACTACCAGCCCAAGGTCCGCTTCGACGGCCAGGTCGCCGGCCTGGAGGCGCTGGTGCGCTGGGTGCACCCCGAGCGCGGGAAGGTGCCGCCGGACGAGTTCATAGCGATCGCGGAGTCCTCGGGGCTGATGCCCCATCTCACGGAATACGTGCTGGAGACCGCGCTCGGGCAGGTCGCCCGCTGGCGGGCCCAGGGGCTGCGGGTGCCGGTGGCCGTGAACGTCTCCCCGCGCGATGTGCACACGCCCGGCTTCGCCGGCTCGGTCGCGGCGCGCCTGGCCCGGCACGGGGTCCCCGCGGGCGCGCTCCAGCTGGAGATCACCGAGCACGTCCTGCTGGAGGACCCGCAGCGCGCCGCCGACACCCTCGCCGGGCTCACCGGGCACGGCGTGAAGATGTCGCTGGACGACTTCGGCACCGGATACTCCTCGCTGGTGCATCTGCGGCGGCTGCCGGTGAGCGAGCTGAAGATCGACCGCTCCTTCGTGGCCCGGCTGGCCGTCGACACCGAGGACGCGGAGATCGTGCGCTGCACGGTCGATCTGGCGCACTCGCTGGGGCTGCTCGTCGTCGCCGAGGGCGTGGAGGACGACGAGACCTGGGAGCGGCTGCGGGACATGGGGTGCGACGCGGTGCAGGGCTGGCTGGTCGCCGCCGCGATGCCGCCCGAGGAGACCACGGCCTGGCTGCTGGCGCGGGGCTCTCGGGGATGGCAGCGGCCGCGGGCGGCACTCCCCAGCGCCGAGTGACCTTCCCGCCCGCCGCCGTGGGGTCCCGCCGCCGTGGGGTGCTCGCGGCGCGGCGGCGGCACGACAGCCGTCGTGTTCGGGATCCGTTTCGGCACCGCGGTCGTGGTACTGATCAGAGCCTGCCGGAAGTCCAGGGGTACGGGACGGCCGGCACCGCCGACAACCAGGGCCCGGGAAACCGTTTCACGGGCACCGCCCCCCGCCCCATAGGATTGGGGACTGGCGTCACATTTCCGCCTGCCGCGCTCCGGGCGGACGGCGGAAGCGCGACGCCAGCCCCCAGCCCCGAACCACACACACTCACCCCAGAGGATCGCTGCATGCCTGGCATCACGCGCGAGGAGGTCGCCCACCTCGCCCGGCTGGCGCGTCTGGAGCTGAAGCCCGAAGAACTCGACCACTTCGCGGGACAGCTGGACGACATCATCGGCGCGGTGGCCCGCGTCAGCGAGGTCGCCGACCAAGACGTACCGCCGACCTCGCACCCGCTCCCGCTGACGAACGTCATGCGCGCGGACGAGGTCCGTCCCTCGCTCACCCCCGAGCAGGCGCTCTCCGGCGCCCCGGCCCAGGAGCAGCAGCGTTTCAAGGTGCCGCAGATCCTGGGGGAGGAGTGACGATCATGACGGACAGCACCATCATCAAGCTCACGGCCGCACAGACCGCCGAGAAGATCGCCTCCGGCGAACTGACGGCCGTCGAGGTCACCGAGGCCCACCTCGCCCGCATCGAGGCCGTCGACGAGAAGGTGCACGCCTTCCTGCACGTCGACCGCGAGGGCGCCCTCGCCCAGGCCCGCGCCGTGGACGCGAAGCGGGCCCGCGGCGAGAAGCTCGGCCCGCTGGCCGGCGTCCCGCTCGCGCTCAAGGACATCTTCACCACCGAGGGCGTGCCCACGACCGCCGGCTCGAAGATCCTGGAGGGCTGGATCCCGCCGTACGACGCGACGCTCACCAAGCGCCTCAAGGCCGCCGGCGTCGTCATCCTCGGCAAGACCAACATGGACGAGTTCGCCATGGGGTCCTCCACCGAGAACAGCGCCTACGGCCCGACCGGCAACCCGTGGGACCTCACCAAGATCCCCGGCGGCTCCGGCGGCGGTTCCTCCGCCGCGCTCGCCGCCTTCGAGGCCCCGCTCGCCATCGGCACCGACACCGGCGGCTCCATCCGCCAGCCGGCCTCCGTCACCGGCACGGTCGGCGTGAAGCCGACGTACGGCGCGGTGTCGCGGTTCGGCATGGTCGCCTTCTCGTCCTCCCTCGACCAGGGCGGACCCTGCGCCCGTACGGTCCTGGACGCGGCCCTGCTGCACGAGGTCATCGCGGGGCACGACCCGCTGGACTCCACCTCCGTCGACGCCCCGGTCCCGGCGGTCGTCGAGGCCGCCCGCAACGGCTCGGTGCAGGGCATGCGCGTCGGCGTGGTCAAGCAGTTCCGCGGCGAGGGCTACCAGGCCGGCGTCATCCAGCGCTTCGACGAGTCCGTCGAGCTGCTGAAGGAGCTGGGCGCCGAGATCGTCGAGCTGGACTGCCCGTCCTTCGACCTCGCCCTGTCGGCGTACTACCTGATCGCGCCGTCCGAGTGTTCCTCCAACCTCGCCCGCTTCGACGGCCTGCGCTACGGCCTGCGGACCGGCGACGACGGCGGCCACTCGGCCGAGGAGGTCACCTCCCTCACCCGTGAGGCGGGCTTCGGCCCCGAGGTCAAGCGCCGCATCATGCTCGGCACGTACGCCCTGAGCTCCGGCTACTACGACGCGTACTACGGCTCCGCCCAGAAGGTCCGCACGCTCATCACGCGGGACTTCGAGAAGGCCTTCGAGCAGGTCGACGTGATCGTCTCCCCGACGACCCCGACCACCGCCTTCGCGATCGGCGAGCGCGCCGACGACCCGATGGCGATGTACCTCGCGGACCTGTGCACCATCCCGACCAACCTGGCGGGCAACGCGGCCATGTCCCTGCCCTGCGGCCTCGCCCCGGAGGACAACCTCCCGGTGGGCCTGCAGATCATCGCCCCCGCGCTGCAGGACGACCGGCTGTACAAGGTGGGCGCCGCCGTCGAGGCCGCCTTCGTGGAAAAGTGGGGACACCCGCTGCTGGAGGAGGCTCCGTCGCTGTGAGCAACGCACTGTCCAAGGCCAAGGGCTTCAAGAAGTCGAAGTCCGGTACGTATCTGTCGATGGGCACCACCGCGTTCGGCGCGATCGGTGTCTGCAAGCAGATCAAGAAGGCGCGTGCCGAGCACGACACGCTGCGCCTCATCGACGCCACCGTGTCCGCCGTCGCGATCGTCACCGGCCTCGCCATCCTCTACCGCGAGCTGAAGCGGCTGGGCGACGACGACGTCCTGCTGGGCTGAGAGGGAAGTTTTCACCGTGACCACCACGACCGACCTGGTGTCGTACGAGGACGCGCTGGCGTCGTACGACCCCGTCATGGGCCTTGAGGTCCATGTCGAACTCGGCACCAGGACCAAGATGTTCTGCGGCTGTTCGACCGAGCTGGGCGCCGAGCCCAACTCGCAGACCTGCCCGACCTGCCTCGGCCTGCCCGGCGCGCTCCCGGTCGTCAACGCGACCGGCGTCGAGTCCGCCATCAAGATCGGCCTCGCGCTGAACTGCGAGATCGCCGAGTGGTGCCGCTTCGCCCGGAAGAACTACTTCTATCCGGACATGCCGAAGAACTTCCAGACCTCCCAGTACGACGAGCCGATCGCCTTCAACGGCTACCTCGACGTGCAGCTGGAGGACGGCGAGTCCTTCCGCGTGGAGATCGAGCGCGCGCACATGGAGGAGGACACCGGCAAGTCGACCCACGTGGGCGGCGCGACCGGTCGTATCCACGGCGCCTCGCACTCGCTGCTGGACTACAACCGCGCGGGCATCCCGCTCATCGAGATCGTCACCAAGCCGATCGAGGGCGCCGGTGAGCGCGCCCCCGAGGTGGCGAAGGCGTACGTCCGCGAGCTGCGCGAGGTCATCCGTGCCCTCGGCGTGTCCGAGGCCCGCATGGAGATGGGCCAGATGCGCTGCGACGTGAACCTGTCGCTGCGCCCGAACGGCACCGAGAAGTTCGGCACGCGCTCCGAGACGAAGAACGTCAACTCGCTGCGCTCCGTGGAGCGTGCGGCCCGCTTCGAGATCATGCGTCACGCGGCCGTGCTCTCCGGCGGCGGCACGATCGTCCAGGAGACCCGCCACTTCCACGAGGACACCGGGTCCACGACCTCGGGCCGCGTGAAGGAGGAGGCCGAGGACTACCGGTACTTCCCCGAGCCGGACCTGGTGCCGGTGGCCCCCTCGCGCGAGTGGGTCGAGGGGATCCGCGCGGCCCTGCCCGAGATGCCGCTGGCCCGCCGTACCCGGCTGCTCGCCGAGTGGGGCATCACGGCCACCGAGATGCAGGCGATCCTCAACGCCGGTGCGCTGGACGCGATCGTCGCCACGATCGACGCCGGTGCCGACGCGGCCTCCGCCCGCAAGTGGTGGATGGGCGAACTGGCGCGCAGCGCCAACGAGTCCGGCACGTCCCTGGACGAGCTGGCCATCACGCCGCAGCAGGTGGCCAGGGTCACCGAGCTCGTCTCGAAGGGCGACCTGAACGACAAGCTGGCCCGGCAGGTCATCGAGGGCGTCCTCGCGGGCGAGGGCACCCCGGACGAGGTCGTCGACAAGCGCGGTCTGAAGGTCGTCTCGGACGAGGGCGCGCTGACCGCCGCCGTCGAGGAGGCCATCGCCGGCAACCCCGGCGTCGCGGACAAGATCCGTGGCGGCAAGGTGGCCGCGGCCGGCGCCCTGGTCGGCGCCGTCATGAAGGCCACCCGGGGGCAGGCCGACGCGGCCCGCGTCAAGGAGCTGATCCTGGAGAAGCTGGGCGTCAGCGAGGGCTGATGCCGCGTTCCGTGCGGCCCCGGAGGCATGTCCTCCGGGGCCGCACGCCTGCGTGCCGGACGCAGGCACTACGCTCGCCCGCCATGAGCACACGTACCGACTCCGACACCGAACCCGCCATAACCGAAGCGGAGGACCGGGCGGACCCTGTCGAGGACGCCCGCCGGGCCCGCTGGCTGGCCGTCGGCACCGGTGTGCTGCTGACCCTCGCCGGGCTCGCCGCCTCCCTGTTCAAGCTCACCGGCGCCGCCTCCGCCCGCGTTCCCGCCGACTACGGCCTCGGGGCCGCCGTGTGCGCCCTCGCCGCCGCGCTCGGGGCCAAGGGCCGTACCCGCAGAGCGCTGGGGCTGATGATCGCCGGGACGATGGTCATGGCGCTGGGGGACCAGTCCCACTGAAGACCGATGTAAGTGCCCGGTAAAGCGACAGAGTTCAAGGGACTGTTTGTGAGCTGCCTCCCACTCGTGTGAAGAAGCCCACGAACACGGCAAACGATCACATTCGCCTGCAAGAGTGTCCTGCGCTTGCTCATCCGTTCTTTGCGGGCTGTTCAGTTCATGGACGATGGTTCCCGGTCAAAGATCCACACATCGCGATTCTGGGAGCACGTCCGTGGCAGACCTCGCCCGTTGGTGTGTCCGGCACCGGTTGATCACCGTGCTGCTGTGGCTGCTCGCCTTCGGCGGGGTGAGTGCGGCCGCCGCCGTCGCCGGGACGTCGTACTCGAACAACTACGAGGTCCCGGGCACCGAGTCCGGCCGGGCGGAGCACCTGCTCAAGGAGGGTTTTCCGCGGCTGGGCGGGGACAGCGACACCGTCGTCTGGCACACCGGCGGCGGTACCGTCCGCGCCCCGGGGGTCGAGCAGACCATGACCCGCACCCTCGACCGGATCGCCGCCCTGCCCGGCGTGGCCTCCGTGTCCGGCCCGTACGGCCCCCAGGGCGGCCACCGGATCAGCGCCGACGGCCGCACCGCCTACGCGACCGTCACCTTCACGCAGCCCTCCGAGCAGATCGGCAAGTCCGAGGCGCAGGCCGTGGTGAGCACCGCCAAGGCCGCCGCGCACGACGGGCTCCAGGTCGAGCTGGGCGGCGACGCGATCGGACTCACCGCGTCCCCGCGCGAGCACACCGCCGAGCTGGTCGGCGTGCTCGTCGCCGCCGTCGTGCTGTTCCTCGCCTTCGGCTCGCTCGCCGCCTCGGCCCTGCCCATCGCCACCGCGCTGGTCGGCGTCGGCACCGCGTACGCCGGCATAGGGCTGCTCGGACACGCCATGACCGTCGCCGACTTCGCGCCCATGCTCGCCATGCTGATCGGGCTCGGCGTCGGCATCGACTACGCGCTGTTCATCGTGACCAGACACCGGCGCGGCCTGAAACGCGGGCTGAGCGTCACCGAGGCCGCCGTGAACGCCGTGGCCACCACCGGACGGGCCGTCGTGTTCGCGGGTGCGACGGTGTGCATCGCCCTGCTGGGCATGCTGATCCTGCGTCTCGGCTTCCTCAACGGGGTCGCCGTCGCCGCCTCGTTGACGGTCGTGCTCACCGTCGCCGCCTCGGTCACGCTGCTGCCCGCCCTGCTGTCGTACATCGGCCCGCGCGCCCTCGGCCGCCGCGAGCGGCGCCGGCTCGCCGCGCACGGACCGCGCCCGGAGCTGCCCACGGGACTCGCCGCCCGCTGGTCGGCGCTGGTCGAACGCCACCCCCGACTGCTCGGCGCGCTCGCCGTCGCCGTCATCGCCGTCCTCGCCCTGCCCACCCTCTCGCTGCACCTCGGCACCTCCGACCAGGGCAACGACCCGCGCACCTCCACCACCCGCAAGGCCTACGACCTGCTCGCCGAGGGCTTCGGACCGGGCGTGAACGGGCCGCTCACGCTGGTGACCCGGGTCGACGGAGCCGCCGGGAAACTCGCCCTGGACAACCTCGACGACACCCTGCGCGCCACCCCCGGCGTCGCCTCCGCCACCCCGGTCGTCTACGGCGCCGGCGGCGAGACCGCCTACCTGACGGTCGTCCCCGCCTCCGCGCCGCAGTCGCAGGACACCAGCGCCCTCGTGGACCGGCTGCGGGACCACGTCCTGCCCCGCGCGGAGGCCGGCACCTCCCTCGACGTCCAGGTCGGCGGAGTGACCGCCGGATACGACGACTTCGCGGATGTGATCGTCGGCAAACTCCCGGTGTTCGTCGGCGCGGTCGTCGGACTCGGCTGCCTCCTGCTGCTGGTCGCCTTCCGCTCGCTCGGCATCCCGGCGAAGGCCGCCGCGATGAACATCGCCGCCGTGGCCGCCGCGTTCGGCATTGTCGTCGCCGTCTTCCAGTGGGGCTGGGGCAGCGAACTGCTCGGCCTCGGCCGGGCCGGGCCCATCGAGCCCTTCCTGCCCGTGATCATGGTCTCGGTCCTCTTCGGCCTCTCCATGGACTACCAGGTCTTCCTGGTCAGCCGGATGTACGAGGAGTGGCTGGAGACCGGCGACAACCGGCGCGCGGTCCGCGTGGGCCTCGCCGAGACCAGCCGGGTCATCAACTCCGCCGCGGTCATCATGATCTCGGTCTTCCTCGCCTTCGTGCTCAGCGGCGACCGGGTCATCGCCATGTTCGGCATCGCGCTGGCCGCCGCCGTCGCCCTCGACGCCTTCGTACTGCGCACCCTGCTCGTGCCCGCCCTGATGCACCTGCTCGGCGCCGCCAACTGGTGGCTGCCCGCCTGGCTGGAGCGTCGCCTGCCGCGCATCAGCATCGAGCCGCCGGAGTGCCGCGGCGGACATGAGAGGCTCGGGGACGTCTCGATGGCGGAGCTGAGTGAGGAACAGGAACACGATGTACGCGACATCCCTGGGCGATGACGGAGCCGAGCTGCGGCCCCTGGAGGTGTGGCACGCCGAGGAGGTCCTCGCGAACATCGACCGGGGGCGGGAGTTCATCGGCCGGCACGTCGGTCTGCCGGACGTGGTGTCCGACCTGGACGGCGCGCGTGCGTGGCTGAAGGCGTACGCCGACAAGCGGGCCGTCGACGGCGGGAGTCTGCACGGCATCTGGCTCGACGGCATGCTCGTGGGCGGGCTGCTGTTCCGCGTGTGGGACACCCCGAGCGGCGTGTGCGAGGCCGGCTGCTGGCTGGAGCCGGCGGCGGCCGGGCGCGGACTGGTCACCCGGGGGCTGAGGGTGCTGCTGGACTGGGCGTTCGAGGAGCGCGGCATGCACCGCGTGGAGTGGCACGTCTCCTCGGTCAACGAGCCCAGCATCGGTGTGGCCCGGCGGCTCGGCATGTCCCGTGAGGGCGTGCTCCGCGAGAACTACCCGCACCGGGGCGTGCGCACCAGTACCGAGATCTGGTCGGTGCTCGCCCCCGAGTGGCGTGCGGCACGCGCGCGTACCGGGCGGAACGATCATTAAGAGACCTCTCAGACAGCGTCCGTACGGTGCCGGGCATGGCAACGAAGACGAAGGAAGGCGCCGCGGCGCACAGTGACGCCGAGACCGCGGCGCAGGACGCGACCGCCGTCGAGGAGACCGCGCGGACGGGATCCGGCGACGAACACCCGGAGCAGGAGGCGGACCGGGACCTTGAAGCGGGCCCGGGGGAGGACCTCGACGAGGACGGCGAGCCGGAGGCGGACGGCGAGCCGGAGGCCAAGGTGCCCTCGGGTGTCGGCCAGGGCGCCGGTGCCGTCGTCTCCGCCGCGCTGGGCCTGGTCTCGCTCAGCGGCGGCTGGATCGGCACCGTCGCCGGTGCCCGCCAGCAGCTCGTCGGCCAGCTGCAGACCTCCTCCACGGCGACCGTCGCCAAGCAGATCAAGGCGGTCTACGGCGACGCCTGGCACAGCACCGCGCTGTGGGCCGGAGTGTTCGCGCTGGCCGCGCTGCTCACCGGCGTGGTCGTGCTCGTCCGTCCGGCGTTCGGCACTCCGGGCCGCCCCCAGACGCCCTGGATCAAGTCGGTCGCCTGGGCGGGTGTCTCGCTCGGTGTCATCGGCCTGGTCCTGGCCGTCCTGAAGTACTCCGACGCACTGCTGGCCCTGCCCTCGGCGGGCTGAGAAACCGCAGGTCCCAGGGGCCTTAGGGAATCCGTGAGTACCTTACGGGCGCCCTGAGGCCCCTTACGCGTGCGTGCGGGCCGCGGGCGGGCACCAAGATGCGGAACCCTCCCGATGTGGCGCACCCCCCTCGCGGACGAAGGTGGAGGCATCGCAGAACGCGAGGCACGACACCGACGCTCACCGAGCCTTCGACGCTCGCCGAGCCCGCACCGAGGGACACGTCATGATCGAGATCGAGTACCACAAGATGCGCTCCGCCCAGCTGCTCCGCACGGCCGAGGAGGAGCGCCTGGCCCGCTCCGTCGCCCGGGCCCGCCGCGCCGCCCGCCCCGCGGACCGGGCCGGCCACGACGGCGCGGGTGCCGAGTCCGATACCGGGCGGGGCCGCCGGCACCGCCTCCCGCGCACCGCGTGAACCCCGGGCCGGCGGACCGGGGCGGGACGGCGCAGGGCCGTACGGGGGTCGGCCGTCGTCCGTCCCGCCCCACACCTCGCCCGGTCGGCGGTACGACCATCACACCGGATCTGTGGAAAACCGGTGACCCGCCACCCGGACCTCGTGCGATGCTCGGGCCCGTGGAGACCAGGTCCGTCAGTCCCGTGTTCGTCGGCCGCGCCGACGAGTTGGACACCCTGAACGACGCGCTCGCCCGCGCCCGCGCCGGCGAGCCGCAGGCACTGTTGCTCGGCGGCGAGGCCGGGGTCGGCAAGACCCGCCTCGTCGAGGAGTTCGCCGCGGCCGCCGGGCGGCACGCGGTCGTCGCCGTCGGCGGCTGCGTCGAGATCGGCGCGGACGGCCTGCCGTTCGCCCCGTTCTCCGCCGCGCTGCGCGCCCTGCGCGACGCACTGCCCGAGCAGTTCTCCGCCGCCGTGTGCGGACAGGAGGAGGAGCTGGCCCGGCTCCTGCCCGACCTGGGCGAGGCCGGTGCCGGCCGGCACGACGAGCAGGGTGTGGCCCGCCTCTTCGAGCTGACCGCCCGCGTGCTGGAGCGGGTCGCCGCCGACCAGCCCGTCGTGTTCGTCCTGGAGGACCTGCACTGGGCCGACGCCTCCACCCGCCATCTGCTCGCCTACCTCCTGCGCACCCTGCGCGCCGGCCGGCTCCTCGTCCTCGCCAGCTACCGCTCCGACGACATCCACCGCCGCCACCCGCTGCGCCCCCTGCTCGCCGAGCTGGACCGGCTGCGCACGGTCCGCCGGGTCGAGCTCGCCCGCTTCACGCGCGAGGAGGCCGGCCGCCAGATCGCCGGCATCATCGCCGCCGAACCCGACCCCGACCAGGTCGACGACATCTTCGAACGCTCCGACGGCAACGCCTTCTTCGTCGAGGAACTCGCCGTCGCCGCCTGGGAGGGCTGCTGCACCGGCCTCACCGACTCCCTGCGCGATCTGCTCCTGGTCCGGGTCGAGGCGCTGCCCGAGCGTGCCCAGCGGGTCGCCCGGATCGTCGCCGAGGGCGGTTCCACCGTGGAGTACCGGCTGATCGCCGCCGTCGCCGGGCTCACCGAGGACGATCTCATCGAGGCGCTGCGGGCCGCCGTCGGCATCAACATCCTCACGGTCACCGCGGCCGGTGACGGCTACCGCTTCCGGCACTCCCTGGTCCGCGAAGCCGTCGCCGACGACCTGCTGCCCGGCGAGCGCTCCCGGCTCAACCGCCGCTACGCCGAAGCCGTCGAGGCCGACCCCACGCTGGTCCCGGCCGACGCGCGCGTGATGCGCCTGGCCAGCTACTGGTACCACGCGCACGACGCCGCCAAGGCCCTGCCCGCCGTCCTGGCCGCCTCCGTCGTGGCCCGCCGCCGGCACGCCTACACCGAGCAACTGGGGCTGCTGGAGCGGGCGATGGAACTGTGGGAGAGCGCCCCCGAGGACGTGCGCCGCGTCCTGCGCCCGATCGACTGCGCCGAGGTCTACCCTCCCTGCGGCTGCGATCCGGCCACCACCCCGCTGCGCTACCTCGACCTGCTGGCCGAGGCCGCCGTCGCGGGCCGCTTCGGCGGCGAGCGCGAACGCGCCCTGAAGATCACCAAGCGGGCGCTGCGCCTCCTGGAAGAGGAGCCGGACCCCCTGCGCGCCGCCTGGTTCTGGATCCAGCGCTCCCGCCTGGTCCAGTCCCTGGCCCGCGGCGACGGCTGGCGGGAACTGGCCACCGCCCAGGACCTGGTGCGCGGCCTGCCGCCCTCGGAGGTGCACGCCGAGGTGCTGGCGCTCGCCGCCAACTGGTCCATGCTGCACCGGCCGGGAGCGGAGGCCTTCGCCGCCGCCGAGCGGGCCGTGGAGTACGCGCGCATGGTGGGCGCCCGCGACACCGAACTGCACGCCCGCCTCACCCTGGCCGGCCTCCAGGTGGACGCCGGAGACTTCGAGACCGGCCTCGCGGAGATGCGGCAGGTGCTGGCGGACACCGTTGCCGAGGGCGTGCGCCAGGTCGCGGGCCGCGCCTATGTGAACCTGCCGTCCGAGCTCCAGTCCGTCGGCCGCGACCGCGAGGCCGCCGAACTGCTGCGCGAAGGCCTCGCCTACGCCCGCGCGCACGGACTGCTGGACTCCGAGCCCTGGATGTGGTGCAACCTGTCCGAGTCGCTCTACGCGCTCGGCCAGTGGCCGCAGGCGGCCGAGGCCGCCGCGCACGCGGCCCGGGGCGGCCACAGTGCCCAGACACGCGGCTCGGGCTCCCTACGCCTGGCCTATCTCGCGCTGGCCCGCGGCGACCTCTCCGAGGCCGGCCGGCACCTCGCCGCCGCCCGCGCCCACTACGGCACCCACGACCCCATGCCCCAGCACTCCCTGCCGCTGGCCCGCGTCACCCTCGGCCTCGCCGCCGCGCAGGGCCGGGTCGCCGACGCCCGCACCGAGCTGGTCCGGGCCCTGGACGCCGGATTCCCGCCCGGCACCCAGCGCTACGGCTGGCCCCTGCTGCTGGCCGCCGCCACCGCCGAGGCCGACACCCGCACCGTGCCCGCCGCCCGGCCCGGCCGCGAGGAGACCCTCGACCGCCTCCGCCAGACCGTCCGCGGACTCACCACGGGCGCCCCGCTCTGGCAGGCCTACGAGCAGTGGACCCGTGCCGAACTGCTGCGCGCGCAGGGCACGGACACCGCCGACACCTGGTCGCCGGTCGTCACCGCCCTCGAGAGCCTGGACCGCCCCTACGACCTCGCCCGGGTCCGCCACCGGCTCGCCGGAGCCCTCCTCGCCGAAGCCGGCGCCGGGGACGACGAACGCGACCGTGCGGTGGAACTGCTCCGGCTGTCCGGCGCGGTCGCCGACCACCTGGGCGCCCGCCCCCTGGCCGACACGGTCGCCCGCCTCGCCCAGCGCGCCCGCCTCACCCTGACCCGCGCCGCACGCCAGGCCCTGGCACCCGCCGACCCGGCCGCGGCCCTCGGCCTCACCACGCGCGAGCGGGACGTCCTGCGTCTGGTGTCGGCCGGCCGCACCAACCGCCAGATAGCCGAGGAACTGTTCATCTCCCCGAAGACGGCGAGCGTCCACGTCTCCAACATCCTGAGCAAACTCGGCGTCTCGGGCCGGGGAGAGGCGGCGGCGCTGGCCCATCGGCTGGAGCTGTTCCCGGCCGAGACCGCCCCTGCGCCGTCGGCGGGCTGACTCGTACGCTGTAGAGGACCGGTCGGCGGGAGAGAGCGCCACGAGGAGAGAGCGGGGGAGAAGTTGTGTTCAACGCCTTCGAGGAACTGTTCGCGCCCAGCCGCAAGCACACCCAGGACGAGCAGAACCGCCTGGAGCTGACCCGGGAGGACGTCGGCGACGGCGATCCGGGGCGGGGGCCGATAGACCTGGCATCGGGCAAGGTGGTCGTACGCCTGCCGGAGCCGCCGCCCGCGGAGGCACCGGCCGCCGAGGCGAAGACCGGGGACGACGACTGACGACGGGCGGTCGGCTCACCGCACCCGTGCCTCCAGCACCCGGTCGTCGCCCTTCTTCGGCGTGCCGCGGCCGTCCGTGTTGCTCGTCACCAGCCAGATCCTGCCGCCGCCCGCCGCGACGACCGTGCGCAGGCGGCCGTACGCGCCGGTGAGGAAGGCCTGCGGGGCGGCGGCCGCCGCCGTGCCCTTCAGCGGGATCCGCCACAGGCGCTGCCCCTTCAGACCCGCCATCCAGATCACGCCGTCGACGTAGGCGATGCCGCTGGGGGAGGCATCGGCGGTGTGCCACTGGGCGAGCGGGTTCTGGAAGGCGGGGTCGGCGGACCTGCCCTCGGCGGTGGGCCAGCCGTAGTTCCCGCCGGGCTTGATCGCGTTCAGTTCGTCCCAGGTGTCCTGGCCGAACTCCGAGGCGAACAGCCGCTGCCGGTCGTCCCAGGCCAGGCCCTGTACGCTCCGGTGCCCGTAGGAGTACACCGGGGAGTCCGGGAAGGGGTTGCCCGGGGCCGGGTCCCCGTCCGGCGTGAGCCGCAGGATCTTGCCGCCCAGGGACTTCCGGTCCTGGGCCGGCCCCCGCTCACCGCTCTCGCCGGTGCCCGCGTAGAGCATGCCGTCCGGGCCGAAGGCGATCCGGCCGCCGTTGTGGACGGCACCCTTGGGGATGTCCCTGAACACCGTGTCGGGTGCGCCCAGTTGCTCCCCGGCCGGCTTCCGCTCGTCGTACAGGAGACGGGCGATGCGGTTGTCGGAGGCGGTGGTGAAGTAGGCGTAGATCATGTGGTCCGCGGCGAAGTCGGGGGAGAGCGCGATGCCCAGCAGGCCGCCCTCACCGCCCGGGGCGACTCCGGAGACGGCGCCCAGCACGCTCTTCTTCCCGGTCTTCGGGTCGATCCGGATGATCGTCCCGTCGTCGCGGGAGGACACCAGCAGCCCGCCGTCGGGCAGCGGGGCCAGCCCCCACGGCGACCTCAGCCCCTCGGCCACGGTGCGCAGCACCCGCACCGAGCCCTTGGCCGGCGGCACCGGACCGGTGGCCGGCGCGGAGGCGGAGGCGCCCGGCGCGGTACGGCCCGGCCGCGCGGCGCCGTCACCCGGGAACGGCGCACCACCGCCGGAGCACCCCGCGGTCAGCAGCAGGGCGGCGGTCAACACGGCCGTCACAGCACGCTGTTGCACGATCGGGATCCCTCCGGACGGCGACGGGTTCGACACCCGTCAACCTCTCACATCCGCCGACCACCCGGCCCCCGCGCCGTCCCCGCCCGTCGCGCCGGCCTCAGTCCCACGAGCCCTGGGCCGCCGGCAGACGGGAGATCTCCGTCAGGTCCTGCGGGGTCAGGCTCAGCCCGGACGCCGAGGCGTTCTGCGCGGCCCAGTGGTCCCGCTTCGTGCCCGGTACGGCGATGACGTGGCGGCCCTGGGCGAGGACCCAGGCGAGCGCCACCTGGGCCGGGGTGACGTCCTCGCCGTGGCGGCGGGCGATCCGGCGCAGGCCCGCGACGATCGGCTGGTTGGCCGCCATCATCTCGGCCGTGAACCGGGGGTGGCGGGCGCGCAGGTCGTCCGGTTCGAAGCCCTCGCCCGGGGTCAGCGTGCCGGTCAGGAAGCCGTTGCCCAGCGGCATCGCCGCGAGGAAGCCCACGCCCCGCGCCTCGCACCACCGCAGCAGCCCGTCCAGCGCCTCCGGCGACCACACCGACAGCTCCGCCTGCACCGCGGCCACCGGGAACACCTGCTGCACCCGCCGCAGTTGGCGCAGGGTGCCGTCGTGCAGCCCGGCGTCCGTGCGGCGGCCGCCGCGCGCTCCCACCGCGCACAGGCCGAGCGCCCGCACCTTGCCGGCGCGTACAAGCTCCGCCATCGCGCCCCACGTCTCCTCGACCGGGACCTCGGGGTCGGCGCGGTGCAGCTGGTAGAGGTCGATGACGTCGGTCTGCAGACGGCGCAGGGAGGCGTCACAGGCCCGTCTGACGTAGCCGGGGCGGCCGTTGGCCACGATGTGCTGCTCGCCCACCAGCAGCCCCACCTTCGTCGACACGAAGGCGTCCCCGCGGCGCTCCTTCAGCACCCGGCCCAGCAGCAGCTCGTTGGTGAACGGGCCGTACATGTCCGCCGTGTCGAGGAGGGTCGTCCCCGAATCCAGCGCCCGGTGCACTGCTCTCAGCGACTCCTCGCCCCGCCGACGTGAGGCGCTGTACGCCCAGCTCATCGGCATGCACCCGAGTCCGACGGCCCCCACCGCGAGTGCCCCCGCGCCGATCGTCCTGCGCTCCACCTGCTCGCGACCCTCCCTCTCCTCGCCCCCAACCTAACCTCTGCACTCCTGAGGCCCTGACATAGCCTCCGTTCCATGACTACGGACGTGTGGCTTCCCATCCCGCCCGAGGAGATCGAGGGGCTGCCCGCCGGGCCCCGGTACCTGTTCTGGGACGGTGGTGCGGACGGTGAGCAGGAGTTTCCCGGGGATCCCGCGGACTGTGCCGTGTACGTGGTGCCGTACATGAAGCCGCTGCCGGTGCGGGTGCGGCCGCTGGAGCGGCTGACCCGGGTGCGGCTCGTCCAGACGCTCACGGCCGGTGTGGACGACATCCTCGGGCGGCTCGACTCCCTCGTGCCGGGCGTCACGCTGTGCAACGCGCGCGGTGTGCACGAGACGAGCACCGCCGAACTCGCCCTCACCCTCACTCTCGCCTCCCTGCGCGGCATCCCCGGCTTCGTGCGCGCCCAGCAACAGGGGCGCTGGGAGGGCGGGTTCCGGCCCGCGCTCGCCGACAAGAGCGTGCTCATCGTCGGGTACGGAGCCATCGGCGAGGCCATCGAGGACCGGCTCACACCCTTCGAGGTTGCGCGGGTGGCGCGCATCGCGCGCTCGGGGCGCACCACAGCGCGCGGTCTTGTGCACCCGATCGCCGATGTGCTCTCACTGCTTCCGGACGCGGACGTCGTCATCGTGTCCACTCCGCTCACTTCGGCCACGCACGGGCTCGTCGACGCCGAGTTCCTCGCGCGGATGAAGGACGGCGCGCTGCTCGTCAACGTCGCCCGCGGATCGGTCGTGGACACCGAGGCGCTGCTCGCCGAGCTGAAGAGCGGCCGGATCACCGCCGCGCTGGACGTCACCGACCCCGAGCCGCTGCCGCCCGGCCACCCCCTCTGGCAGGCGCCCGGAGTGCTGATCAGCCCCCATGTCGGCGGCCCCTCCTCGGCCTTCCTGCCCCGCGCCGAGCGGCTGCTCGTCGACCAGTTGACGCGCTTCGTGAACCAGCAGCCGCTGCACAACGTGATCCTGACGACGGACGCCGGAACGGCGGACGGCGGCGGGCGCTGAACCGCCCCGTTCCCCGCTTCGCGCGAGCGCGGCCACCCCCGTCCGGCACCCTCCGCAACCCCTCGGACGCGGGCCGTGGCCACATCTCCCCTGGTCGTCACGGAGCGTAGAGAAGCTATGTCCCTGAGTGACGATCCTGGTGTATCGTCCCGACGAGGGGTAGCGCCGCTGACGTGTCGGCGCCGGGGATGGATATTTCAGATTTTGTGAGGGGGGCGACGGGCGATGCACGGCCTATGGACGAACGATCCGACGCGGCGGAGCCGCCGACGGCGACCCTGGCGCACGACCGCGCGCAGGCGCGGTCACCACACCGGCCACCACAGCAACCAGCAGCGCAGGCACAGTGCCCGCAGGCGGCACACGCACCCAGCGCAGCGGGACCGGCGCGACCGGGGAGCGGCGCAGACCGGGAGGCCCCGGTGACCGCGCCGCTCACGGTGACGACCACGTTCGAGGACGCGGTGCGCGCACCGCACCCGCAGGAGGTTCCGCCGCCGCGCCGGCCGACCGCCGGCGAGGGCTCGCGCGTGACGGAGCAACTCGTTCTCGCCCTGGTCTGCGCGGCCTACGCCGTCGGGGCCGCGTTCGACTGGGGTACGCGCGAAGTGGCGTTGATCATGGGCGACTTCGGGCTCAGCGCGGCGGCGGGCGTCGCCGCCGTCTCCTGCTTCCTGTACTCCCGCAGCCCACGCGTCCGCTTCCGGTCGGCCTGGCTGCTGTTCGCCCTGTCGTCGATGATGGCGTCCCTGGGCAACGCGGTCTGGGGGTGGTACGAGGTCGTCCTCGGCCGGTCCGTGCCCACGCCCAGCTACGCGGACCTGTTCTTCCTGTGCTTCGCGCCGCCCGCCATCGTCGGCCTGCTGGTGCTGGCCAAACGGCCGGTGAGCAAGGCCGGCTGGATCTGCCTCGGGCTGGACGCCTGGCTGATCGGCGGTTCGCTGCTGACCCTGTCGTGGAGCCTCGCACTCGCCCAGGCGGCCCGCTTCGACGGACCGAGCGTGCCCCACACCGCGCTGTCGCTGGCGTACCCGCTGCTCGACATCGCGCTGGTCAGCATGGTGCTCGCGCTGCACTTCCGCCGCTCCCCGGGCAACCGCACGGCGGTGAACACCGCGATCGGCGCGCTCGCGCTGACGGTGATGTGCGACGCGCTGTTCACCTCCCCGCTGCTGCACAGCAGCTACCGCTCCGGCCAGTTGCTGGACGCCGGCTGGTTCGCCGGTTCGCTGCTGCTCGCCTACGCTCCCTGGGCCGCCCGGCACCGGTGCGCGCAGGAGGCGCACCGGCCGGACGGGCACACGCGCGTGATCCACGAGCACGTGCCCGGGCAGCGCGGCCCGGGCCATCCGCCCACACCCGTGCCCGCGCCGGGCAGCGACCACAGCCGCTATCCGTCCGGCCGTCCGCTGACCGGTTCGCTCGCCGCGCTCACCCCGTACCTCGCCGCTGCCGTGTGCACCCTGGGCATCCTGTACAACGTCCTCAACGGCCGCCGGCCCGACCATGTCGTGCTGATCACGGCGGGCATGGTCGTGCTCGCGCTCGTGATCCGGCAGGGCATCATGCTGCTGGACAACATCACCCTCACCCAGGAACTGGCGCAGAAGGAGAACCACTTCCGCTCCCTGGTCCAGGGCTCCAGCGACGTCATCATGATCGCCGCACCCAACGGCGTCCTGCGGTACGTCTCCCCGGCCGCCGCCGGGGTCTACGGCCGGCCCGCCGAGGACCTGGTCGGCACCGAGCTGGCCGGTCTCATCCACCCGGAGGACCTGGGCTGCGTGGTGCACGAGGTGCGCCGCTTCCTCGTCGCCAGCCCGCTGGAGGAGCCCACCACCCGTATCGAGTGCCGCTTCCGCTCCGGCGACGACGGCTGGCTCAACGTCGAGTCGACCGTCAACCGCCACCACGGCGGGCTGATCTTCAACAGCCGGGACGTGACCGAACGCGTCCGCCTCCAGGCACAGTTGCAGCACAACGCCGAGCACGACCCGCTGACCGACCTGCCCAACCGCGCGCTGTTCACCCGGCGCGTCCAGCAGGCCCTGTCCGGCCGCCGGGCCACCGACCGGGGCGCGGCGCTGCGCAACACGGCGGTGCTCTTCATCGACCTGGACGGCTTCAAGGCCGTCAACGACACGATCGGGCACCAGGCCGGGGACGAGCTGCTCGTCCAGGCAGCCCGCAGACTCCAGGACGCGGTCCGGCAGGGGGACACCGCCTCCCGGCTGGGCGGCGACGAGTTCGCGGCCCTGATCGTCGGGGACGGCACCCGCGACCGTGCCGCCCGGGAGCGCAACATCCTGGAGCTCGCCGACCGCCTCAGGGTGACCCTCTCCCAGCCCTACGCCATCGACGGCAACGACGTCCGGGTCAACGCGTCCATCGGCGTCGCCTTCGCCGAACCGGGCCTCGGCGCGGGCGAGTTGCTGCGCAACGCCGACCTCGCGATGTACCGCGCGAAGGCGGCCGGCAAGGGCCGGGTCGAGCTCTACAAGCCGCAGATGCAGCAGGACGTCGTACGCAAGGCGGAGCTGGCCACCCGGCTGCGTGCCGCACTGCACGACGGCGAGTTCGCGCTGCTGCACCAGCCGGTGGTGTGCCTGGAGAACGGCCGGATCACGGCGGTCTCCGCGCAGGCGCGCTGGCGCTCGTCCCAGGGGGTGCTGTTCACCCCGGCCGAGTTCCTGCGGGTGGCCGAGGACGGTGACAAGACCGCCGAGCTGGACCGCTGGATCGTGCAGGAGGCCGTCGAGCAGGCCGCCGAACGGGCCGCGACCGGGCTCGTCATGCCGGTCACCGTCCGGATGAGTGCCCGGCGGCTGCTGGACCGTTCCATGCCACTCGGCTCGGTGGAGGCGCTGCTCACCCGGCACGGGCTGCCGCCCGGCGCGCTGGTCGTGGAGCTGTCCGACACCGATCCGCGGGTCTGCCTGGAGGATCTGGAGCGGCGCCTGACCGCGCTCAGCCGGCTCGGGGTGCGGATCGCGCTGGACGGCTTCGGCAGCGGCTACGCGGCCATCACGGCCCTGCGCAGGCTTCCGGTCGACATCCTGAAGCTCGACCGCGGCCTGGTCGAGGGCGTCGTGGAGTCCGCGCGGCTGCACAAGATCACCAGCGGTCTGCTGCGGATCGCCGGGGATCTCGGGCTCCAGTCCGTGGCCGAGGGCGTGGACCTGCCGGAGCAGGTCGTCGCCCTGCGCGCGATGGGCTGCACGCACGGGCAGGGCATGGCGTTCGCCGGGCCGGTGGACGAGTACCGGCTGCGCCGGGCACTCGGATCCGGCCACTACCCGGTGCCGCACGCACCGGCCGAGCCGGTGTTCGCGGGCAGCGTGCGCGAGCCACAGGGACGTGTCGGCATCGAGAGCGGGGCCGGACTGCGGTCCGAAGCGCTGCGCCCCGAAGGGCTGGGCACGGTCGTGGCCCCGGCGCCGAGCGGTGGGCCCCGGAGGTGACACGGGCCGTGGGCGAGTAGGCGAAGCACGTGGTGGAGTGGGGTGCGGGGGTGTACACAGAAGGTGTTCCCGCTGTCTTCGGAGGCGGCAGTGTCCTTCGCTCACATTCTGAGACTCCCGTCCCACCCACTTGACACGTGGTGCGCGTCAGAGGGAGGGTCAGTGCCATGCGCACCCGAATTCTCGTACTTGGCAAGCGCGTCGGCTGAGCTGGGACCCACCGGAGGACGATCCGGAATCCCCAGCGACCGCACCGGCGCGCTCCCCTCGCTTGCCTTACGGCACGAGGGGTTTTTTGTTGCACGAGCACCGATCGTGCGGCACTTGAACTCCGTACAAACCTCGCAAAAACCCTCAGCATCGAGAAGAGAATGCCGATGACCGAGCAGGCCACCGGGGCCCATCCGCAGCCGCGGCCCCGATCCGGAGGACAGCAGTCCGCCCCCGTCGAGCACGTCACGGGTGCGCAGTCCCTCATCCGCTCCCTCGAGGAGGTCGGCGTCGACACGGTATTCGGCATTCCCGGCGGCGCGATCCTTCCGGCGTACGACCCGCTGATGGACTCCACACGCGTGCGTCACGTCCTCGTCCGGCACGAGCAGGGCGCCGGTCACGCGGCCACCGGCTACGCGCAGGCCACCGGCAAGGTCGGCGTCTGCATGGCGACGAGCGGCCCCGGCGCCACCAACCTGGTCACGCCGATCGCCGACGCCCACATGGACTCCGTCGCGATGGTCGCGATCACCGGCCAGGTCGCCTCCAAGGCGATCGGCACGGACGCCTTCCAGGAAGCGGACATCGTCGGCATCACCATGCCGATCACCAAGCACAACTTCCTCGTCACCAAGGCCGAGGACATCCCGCGGACCATCGCGCAGGCGTTCCACATCGCCTCCACCGGCCGCCCGGGCCCGGTCCTCGTCGACATCGCCAAGGACGCCCTCCAGGCGAAGACCACCTTCACCTGGCCGCCCACCATGGACCTGCCCGGCTACCGCCCGGTGACCAAGCCGCACGCCAAGCAGATCCGCGAGGCCGCCAAGCTGATCACCGCCGCCAAGCGGCCCGTCCTCTACGTCGGCGGCGGCGTCATCAAGGCGCAGGCCACCGCCGAGCTGAAGGTCCTCGCCGAACTCACCGGAGCGCCTGTCACCACCACCCTGATGGCGCTCGGCGCGTTCCCCGACAGCCACCCGCTGCACGTGGGAATGCCGGGCATGCACGGTGCGGTCACCGCCGTCACCGCGCTGCAGAAGGCCGACCTGATCGTCGCCCTCGGCGCCCGCTTCGACGACCGCGTCACCGGCAAGCTGGACAGCTTCGCGCCGTACGCCAAGATCGTCCACGCCGACATCGACCCGGCCGAGATCGGCAAGAACCGCGCCGCCGACGTGCCGATCGTCGGTGACGCCCGCGAGGTCATCGCCGACCTGGTCCAGGCCGTGCAGAAGGAGCACAGCGAGGGCCACCAGGGCGACTACACCGCCTGGTGGAGCGACCTCAACCGCTGGCGCGAGACCTACCCGCTCGGCTACGACCTGCCCGAGGACGGCTCGCTCTCCCCGCAGCAGGTCATCGAGCGCGTCGGCCGGCTCGCCCCCGAGGGCACGATCTTCGCCGCGGGCGTCGGCCAGCACCAGATGTGGTCCGCGCACTTCATCCAGTACGAGAAGCCCGCCACCTGGCTGAACTCCGGCGGCGCCGGAACGATGGGCTACGCGGTCCCGGCCGCGATGGGCGCCAAGGCCGGGCAGCCGGAGCGGACGGTCTGGGCGATCGACGGCGACGGCTGCTTCCAGATGACCAACCAGGAACTGACCACCTGCGCGCTGAACAACATCCCGATCAAGGTCGCCATCATCAACAACGGCGCCCTCGGCATGGTCCGCCAGTGGCAGACCCTGTTCTACAACCAGCGCTACTCCAACACCGTCCTGCACAGCGGCCCGGACGACGTCAACCCGGACGCCCGGGGCACCCGTGTCCCGGACTTCGTGAAGCTGTCCGAGGCGATGGGCTGCGTGGGCCTGCGCTGCGAGCGCCCCGAGGACCTGGACAAGGTCATCGAGGAGGCGAACTCGATCAACGACCGCCCGGTCGTCATCGACTTCATCGTCCACGAGGACGCGATGGTCTGGCCGATGGTCGCCGCCGGCACCTCCAACGACGAGATCATGGCCGCCCGGGACGTCCGCCCCGACTTCGGCGACAACGAAGACGACTGAGCGAGAGAGACGAAGAAGACATGTCCAAGCACACGCTCTCCGTCCTGGTGGAGAACAAGCCGGGCATCCTCGCCCGGATCGCCGCCCTGTTCTCGCGCCGCGGCTTCAACATCGACTCGCTCGCGGTCGGCGTCACCGAGCACCCCGACATCTCCCGCATCACCATCGTGGTGGGCGTCGAGGAACTGCCGCTGGAGCAGGTCACCAAGCAGCTCAACAAGCTCGTCGAGGTGCTGAAGATCGTCGAGCTGGAGCCCGGCCAGGCCGTTCAGCGCGAACTCGTCCTGGTGAAGGTCCGCGCCGACAACGAGACCCGCTCCCAGGTCGTGGAGATCGTCCAGCTGTTCCGCGCCAAGACCGTCGACGTCTCCCCGGAGGCCGTCACCATCGAGGCCACCGGATCGGGCGAGAAGCTGTCCGCGATGCTCAAGATGCTGGAGCCGTTCGGCATCAAGGAGCTGGTGCAGTCCGGCACGATCGCGATCGGCCGCGGGGCCCGCTCGATCACGGACCGCTCGCTGCGCGCCCTGGACCGATCCGCGTAGCGCCGGCACCCGGCTGAAAAGGGGCGGCCGCGACACGTCGGCCGCCCGCATGCCGAGACCCCGGAACTTCCCCTCCCCCCACCGCATACGGTGGGACGCACAACCTGAACACCAAGGAGAGAACCCAAAGTGGCCGAGCTGTTCTACGACGCTGACGCCGACCTGTCCATCATCCAGGGCCGCAAGGTCGCGGTCATCGGCTACGGCAGCCAGGGCCACGCCCACGCGCTGTCGCTGCGCGACTCCGGTGTCGACGTGCGTGTCGGTCTGCACGAGGGCTCCAAGTCCAAGGCCAAGGCCGAGGAGCAGGGCCTGCGCGTGGTGACCCCCTCGGAGGCCGCCGCCGAGGCCGACGTCATCATGATCCTCGTCCCGGACCCGATCCAGGCCCAGGTCTACGAGAAGGACATCGCCCCGAACCTGAAGGACGGCGACGCCCTCTTCTTCGGCCACGGCCTGAACATCCGCTACGGCTTCATCAAGCCCCCGGCCGGCGTGGACGTCTGCATGGTCGCCCCGAAGGGCCCGGGCCACCTGGTGCGCCGTCAGTACGAGGAGGGCCGCGGCGTTCCGTGCATCGTGGCCGTCGAGCAGGACGCCTCCGGCAACGCCTTCGCGCTGTCCCTGTCGTACGCCAAGGGCATCGGCGGCACCCGCGCCGGCGTCATCAAGACGACCTTCACCGAGGAGACCGAGACCGACCTGTTCGGTGAGCAGGCCGTCCTGTGCGGTGGTACGGCCGCGCTGGTGAAGGCGGGCTTCGAGACCCTGGTCGAAGCCGGCTACCAGCCGGAGATCGCCTACTTCGAGTGCCTGCACGAGCTGAAGCTGATCGTGGACCTCATGTACGAGGGCGGCCTGGAGAAGATGCGCTGGTCGGTCTCCGAGACCGCCGAGTGGGGCGACTACGTCACCGGCCCGCGGATCATCACCGACGCCACCAAGGCCGAGATGAAGAAGGTCCTCGCCGAGATCCAGGACGGCACCTTCGCCAAGAACTGGATGGACGAGTACCACGGCGGTCTGAAGAAGTACAACGAGTACAAGCAGCAGGACTCCGAGCACCTGCTGGAGACCACCGGCAAGCAGCTGCGCAAGCTGATGAGCTGGGTGAACGAGGAGGCGTAAGCCTCGCGTCAGGGGGTCGGGGCATGCTGCTCCGGCCCCCTTCGTCCATCTGTTGTCCAACCCGTCCAGCCCGGACGGGTGATCCTTCCGCAGAGGCGCACAACGTCCAGAGCGGCGCCACTACACTGCTGCACAACACGCGTCAGGCCCACAGCGTCGTGCGTCTTCCGCGGCTAGCCCCCCTCCTCCGCCTGCGGCCGTCGGGACGGCCGTCCGCATGCCTTGGACTTGTGAGGACCTCACGTGAGCTCGAAACCCGTCGTACTCATCGCTGAAGAGCTGTCGCCCGCGACCGTGGACGCGCTCGGCCCGGACTTCGAGATCCGGCACGCCAACGGAGCAGACCGAGCCGAACTGCTCCCGGCCATCGCCGACGTCGACGCGATCCTGATCCGCTCCGCCACCAAGGTCGACGCCGAGGCCATCGCCGCGGCGAAGAAGCTCAAGGTCGTCGCCCGCGCCGGCGTCGGCCTCGACAACGTCGACGTCTCCGCCGCCACGAAGGCCGGCGTGATGGTCGTCAACGCCCCGACCTCCAACATCGTGACCGCCGCCGAGCTGGCCTGCGGTCTCCTCGTCGCCACCGCCCGGCACATCCCGCAGGCCAACGCCGCGCTGAAGAACGGCGAGTGGAAGCGCAGCAAGTACACGGGCGTCGAGCTGGCCGAGAAGACCCTCGGCGTCGTCGGCCTCGGCCGCATCGGCGCCCTGGTCGCCCAGCGCATGTCCGCCTTCGGCATGAAGGTCGTCGCCTACGACCCCTACATCCAGCCCGCCCGCGCCGCCCAGATGGGGGTCAAGGTGCTCTCCCTGGACGAGCTGCTGGAGGTCTCCGACTTCATCACCGTCCACCTGCCCAAGACCCCCGAGACGCTCGGCCTGATCGGCGACGAGGCGCTGCGCAAGGTCAAGCCGAACGTGCGCGTCGTCAACGCCGCGCGCGGCGGCATCGTCGACGAGGCGGCGCTGTACGCGGCGCTGAAGGAGGGCCGGGTCGCCGGCGCCGGCCTCGACGTGTACGCGAAGGAGCCCTGCACCGACTCCCCGCTCTTCGAGCTGGACCAGGTCGTGTGCACCCCGCACCTCGGCGCCTCCACCGACGAGGCCCAGGAGAAGGCGGGCATCGCGGTCGCCAGGTCCGTGCGCCTCGCGCTCGCCGGTGAGCTGGTCCCGGACGCGGTGAACGTCCAGGGCGGTGTCATCGCCGAGGACGTCAAGCCCGGTCTGCCGCTCGCCGAGCGCCTCGGCCGCATCTTCACCGCGCTGGCCGGCGAGGTCGCGCACCGCCTCGACGTCGAGGTGTACGGCGAGATCACCCAGCACGACGTGAAGGTGCTGGAGCTGTCCGCGCTCAAGGGCGTCTTCGAGGACGTCGTCGCCGAGACGGTGTCGTACGTCAACGCCCCGCTGTTCGCGCAGGAGCGCGGCGTCGAGGTCCGGCTGACCACCAGCTCCGAGTCGAACGAGCACCGCAACGTCGTCACCGTGCGCGGCACCCTCGCGAGCGGCGAGGAGGTCGCGGTCTCCGGCACGCTGGCGGGCCCGAAGCACGTGCAGAAGATCGTCGCGGTCGGCGACTACGACGTCGACCTCGCGCTCGCCGACCACATGGTCGTCCTGCGCTACGAGGACCGTCCCGGTGTCGTCGGCACCGTCGGCCGCATCCTGGGCGAGGCGGGCATCAACATCGGCGGCATGCAGGTCGCGCGCGCGGCGGTGGGCGGCGAGGCGCTGGCCGTGCTGACCGTGGACGACACGGTGGCGGCCCCGGTGCTCGCCGAGGTCGCGGCGGAGATCGGGGCGGCGTCCGCCCGCTCCGTGAACCTCGTCTGAGACACGCACGACAACGCCGGGCGGGCCGACGAGAGTCGGCCCGCCCGGCCTTTTTCGCCCTACTGCTCGCCCCCGGCCCCGATCCCGCGCAGGCTCAGCGCCGCACCCACCGCCGCCACCGCGAGGATCACCGCGCCGGCGAGCGCCGCGCCCCGCATCCCGCTGGTGAACGCCTCCCGGGCCGTGGCGAGCAGGGACTCGCCGGCCCGGCCGTGCAGCCGGGCGGCCGTGGCGAGGGCGCCGCCCAGGGTCTCGCGGGCCTCGGCGGGAGCCGTCGAGGGCATCTCGTGGCGGTAGAGCGCCGTACCGATCGAGCCGAGCACCGCCATGCCGAGGGCGCCGCCGAACTCGGTGCCGGTCTCCAGCAGCGAGGAAGCCGTGCCCGCCCGCTCCGCCGGCGCGCCGTTCATGGCCAGGTCCACCAGCTGGGACGCGATCGCGACCATCCCGCAGGCGAGGACACCGGCCCCGGCCAGCACCAGCCACAGCGAGTCGGTGCCGAGCAGGGTGAGCATCGTGTACCCGGCCGCCATGGCCGCGAAGCCGCCGGCGACGACGTACGCCCGGTTGACCCCCCGCTGGACGAGCTGCGCGGTGAGCGGACCGGCGACGCCGATGAACACCGAGGGCAGCAGGCTCCACAGGGCCGCCGACAGCGGGCTCTTGCCGAGCACCGACTGCAGGTACTGCGTGGTGAAGATGGCCGAGCCCATCATGCCGAGCGCGGCGACGAGGTTCAGGACCAGTGCCGGGGCGAAGCCGTGGCCCTTCAGCAGGGCGGGCGGGATCAGCGGGGAGACCGCGGTGCGCTGGCGCCGGACGAACAGGGCCGCGAAGAGCAGGCCGACGGTGATCGAGGCGACGTAGAGCGGGTGCCAGCCCTCGGAGGGGATCTCCTTCAGGCCGTAGACCACGGGGAGCACGGCGGCCATCGACAGCGGGACGCTCGGCCAGTCGAAGCGGCCCGGGTTCGGGTCCTTCGACTCCGGCAGCAGCACCGGGCCGAGGAGCAGCAGCAAGGCCATCGCGGGCAGGTTGACCAGGAAGACCGAGCCCCACCAGAAGTGTTCGACGAGGATGCCGCTCATCACCGAGCCGAGCGCGATCCCGCCGGTCATCACGCCGGACCACAGCCCGATCGCCTTCGCCCGCTGGGCCGGGTCGGTGAACATCGTGCGCAGCAGCGCCATCGTGGACGGCATCAGGGTCGCGCCGCCGATGCCGAGGATCGCGCGGGCCGCGATCAGGGCGGCGGCGCTGGTCGCGTAGGCCGCGAGGAGCGAGGCCCCGCCGAAGGCGGCGGCCCCGGTGAGGAGCAGTCTGCGGCGGCCGATGCGGTCGCCGAGCGAGCCCATCGTCATCAGCAGGCCGGCCAGGACGAAGCCGTAGACATCGAAGATCCACAGCTGCTGGGTGCCGCTCGGGTGGAGGTCCGCGCTGATCGCGGGCGTCGCGAAGTAGAGGACGGACACGTCCATCGAGACCAGCAGCAGCGGCAGCATCAGCACGCCGAGGGCGGTCCACTCACGGCGTCCGGCGCGGGGCCCCGCCGCGACAGGGGCGGTGGTGCTCGTCGAGTTCGTCATGCCGAGGAATATACGATCGTCTTAAACGCTTGTCTAGAACAAGTGTATAAGTCATTCGTCTAGGACGGTTGTATGGATCGCGGGGTAGGGTGACCGGCATGGGACACCGTGAGGATCTGCTCGAAGGCGCCAAGCGCTGCCTGCTGGAGAAGGGGTTCGCGCGCACCACCGCGCGCGACATCGTCAAGGCCTCGGGGACCAATCTGGCCTCGATCGGCTACCACTACGGCTCGAAGGACGCGCTCCTCGCGCAGGCCTACGTCGCGATCGTGGAGCACATGTCCGGCGCCTTCGACGGAGGCGACGCCGCCGCGATCGAGGGCGCCCCCGGCTCGCTGGAGCGCTTCCGGAACGTCTGGTCCGGCATCGTCGCCACCATGCGGGAACCGGACTCGATCTGGCGCCTCAGCATGGAGGTCATGACCCTCGACATGCCCGAGGTGCGCGAGCACCTGTCCCGCGCGCAGCGCGAGGGCGGGCGCGGGCTCGTCTCCCTGCTCCAGGGCGTGCCGGAGGAGCAGGTCTCCGACACGACGGCCGACACCCTCGGCCGCTTCTACCTGACGCTGATGACCGGCCTCATCGCGCAGTGGACGTTCGACCCGGAGGCCGCCCCGGACGGCGACGCGCTCACCGAGGGCCTGCGGCAGATCGTCGCGTCCGTCCCGGCCGCCGAGGTGCGCTGAGCGGATTGCGGCCGCCGGCGGGCCGGGGCAGATTGGCTTCATGCGGGATGCCGAGGTGCCGGTACTGATCGTCGGCGGCGGCCCGGTCGGGCTCACCGCGCGGGCACTGCTGGACCGCTGGGGCGTGCCCTGTCTGCTCGTCGAGCGGCACCACGAGCTGTCGCCGTTTCCCCGCTCCCGGCTGGTCAACGTGCGCTCGATGGAGATCTTCCGCGGCCTCGGCCTCGCCGCCCGGATCACGGACCGGGCCTTCGCGCCGCGCTACGGCCGGGTCCGCTTCCGCGACACCCTGGGCGGTGGCGACTTCGCCTCGGCGGCGATGGCCGGGGTGCGCGCGCCGGTGCCGGAGAGCCCCGCGCTCGGCGTGGTCACCTCCCAGGACCGGCTGGAGCCGGTGCTGCTCGCCGCGGCGGCCGCGCCGGTGCGGTTCGGAGTCGAACTCGTCGGCCTGGCCGAGGAGTCCGAGAGTGTCGTGGCGCGGCTCGCCGACCGCCGCACCGGTGCCGAGTCCCGGCTCCGGGCCCGGTACGTCCTCGCCGCCGACGGCGCGCGCTCCACCGTCCGGGACCTGCTCGGTGTCGGTACCACCGGGCCGGGTGCGCTGGGCGGCGTCACCACCGTCGTCTTCGACGCCGCCCTCGACCGCTGGTGCGCCGACGAACCCGCCGGTGTCTACTTCACCGCCCACGGCTCCTTCATGCCGCTGTACCCCGAGGGCGGCTGGGCCTGGTTCGGCCCGACGCCCGCCGCCGTCGACGGCACCGACTGGGGCGACCTCGTCGCGCACGCCCTCGGCCCGGGCGTCGACGTACGCCCCGAGGTGCTGCGCGTGCAGCACTGGGTGATGAACGCGTTCGTCGCCGACCGCCTGCGCCGCGGCCGGGTCCTGCTGGCCGGCGACGCCGCGCACGCGGTGCCGATCGTCGGCGGCCTGGGCATGAACGCGGGCGTGGCCGACGCGCACAACCTGTGCTGGAAACTGGCGGGCGTGCTGCGCGGCTGGGCCGGCCCCGGGCTGCTGGACACCTACGCGAGTGAACGGCACCCCGTCGCCCACGAGACGCTGCGCCAGGCGGTGGCCAACGCCCGGCTGCTGGGGGACGTGCAGAGGCGTCGGCGCGAGCGGCCGCCGAACCGGATCGAACTCCCCTGGATGGACCAGTACTTCGCGCAACTGGGCCTGGTGCTCGGCGTCGCCTACCGCTCGTCCGCCGTACTGTCCGGCACGGGTGACACGACGCGCCCCTCCCCGCCCGGCACCGACTACGTGCCCGCCGTGGCGCCGGGCCACCGCCTGCCCCACCGCCGGCTCACCGGTGACCGCTCCACGCTGGACGCCCTCGGCGAGTGGTTCACCCTGTTCACCCCGGACCCCGCCGCCTGGGCGCTACCGGTGTCCGTGCCACTGCGCGTCGAACCCCTGCCCCGCGAGCACGCCGAGCCGTACGAACTCGGCCCGCACGGCGCCCTGTTGGTCCGCCCGGACGGTCACATCGCCGCCCGCTGGCCGGACCGGCCGCAGGCCCCCGCCGCTCTCGCCGAGGCTTTCGGTCGGCTCACAGGCGTGCCCGCTTGAGGGTCATGTGGAGCAGTAGCCGGTGGTCCAGCACGCCAGGCCCTACGAACTCGGCTCGCCCGGCGCCCTGTTGGTCCGCCCGGACGGTCACATCGCCGCCCGCTGGCCGGACCGGCCGCAGGCCCCCGCCGCTCTCGCCGAGGCTTTCGGTCGGCTCACAGGCGTGCCCGTTTGAGTGCCATGTGCAGCAGTAGCCGGTCCTCGCCGTCGTCGAGGTCGAGGCCTGTCAGCTGTTCCACCCGGGACAGCCGGTAGTACAGGGTCTGCCGGTGGATGCCCAGCTCCGCCGCCGCGCGGCCGGCCTGGCCCGCGCAGTCGAGGTAGACCTCGGCGGTGCGGGTCAGCTCCCGGTGGGCGGGGGAGAGCAGCGGGCCGACCACGGGATCGTGCGCGGCCTCCGGCGGCAGTGCCGTCAGCAGCCGGTACGGCCCGATCGCCGCCCACTGCGCGACCGGCCCGAACCGCGGCTCGGCCAGCGCGGCCCGTGCGGCGGCGGTGGCCTCCTCCCACATCGTGCCCAGCTCGCCGAGGCCCGCCCGGGGCTCGCCGACCCCGGCCGCGTACCCGGCGCCCGGTACGGCCCGGGCCGCCCCCTCCAGACCGGCCGCGGCCGCCGCGGCCACCCGGGCCCCGGCCCCGCGGGCCGCGCCGCCCGCCGCGCCGCGCGCGCTCCCGGCCTCCTCCAGCAGCCGCGCGGCCGCCGTCAGCGCCGGCGCGCTCACCTCCGTGGTGCGCAGCCGTACCAGCAGCGCGAGAGACTGCCCGGCCGCGCCCCAGGGCAGGGTGCACAGCGCGAGGGCGTGCGGGATCGTCCGGGCGGCCGGGGCGTCGTCCGGGTCGGCCGAGGGCCAGGGGGCGACACAGACCAGGGCGTGCGGGCCGTCGGCGCGCGGGCCGAGGGCGGTGCGCAGTTCGGCCACCGCCATGTCCTGCTGCCAGCCGCGCTCCGCGCCGAGCACCGCCCGCAGCTCCCGGCTCAGCCCGGCCCCGGCCGCCGCCTCGTCCGCGAGCAGCGCGCCGATCCGGCCGGCCACCGCCATCGCGGCGGCCAGTTGGGCGTCCGTCGGTCCCGGGTCGCCGTCCAGCAGCCAGACGTAGCCGAGGACGACACCCCGATGGCGGACCGGGAGACAGATCCGGCCGCGGTAGACCCCCGCCTCCGTGCTCGCCGGGATCCGCACCGGGCCGGTCGCCCGGGTGATGCCGAAGCCCTCGAACCAGGAGCGGACCGTCGACGTGGAACGCCGGGTCAGGATCGAGCGGGTGCGTACCGGGTCCAGCGCGGAGGGGTCCAGCTCGTCGTCGCTGTCGTACGCGCCGAAGGCGATCAGCTCGAAGTCGCGGTTCTCCAGGGTCGCCGGGACGCCCAGCAGCTCCGAGATCTCGTCCACGAGCTCCTGGTAGTCGCCTTTGAAGGCCTTGAAACCCTTGAAATCCGCCGCCACTCGGGCATTCTCCCTCATTTTCCGGTGGTCTTCATACATCTGTCTGAGATCCAGTGCACGGATGCGTGACAGCTGTCGATGGCCCAGGATCGGAGAGATCCTTAGGTTTCACGGTGGTTCTCCGTGCCGTACCCGAATCGTCGGACGACGGCCCATTTGATGCTTGTCTGTGGAGGTGCCCCGTGCTGGGTCCCGTGATTCTCGCCGCGTCGCGCAGCGACCGGATGCGACGCCTGATCTCGGCGGCCCCGGTGACCAAGCAGGTCGTCGACCGCTTCATCCCGGGTGAGACCGTCGACGACATCGTCCCGATCATCAAGGACCTCACGGCCAAGGGCCTGGAGCTGACGATGGACGTCGTCGGCGAGGACATCACCACGCCGGAGCAGGCCGCCGCCGCCCGCGACGCCTACCTCGCGCTGATCGACCACCTGGGGGAGCTGGGGCTCGCCGAGAAGGTCGAGATGTCGGTCAAGCTCTCCATGTTCGGCCAGGCGCTGGACGGCGGCCACGAGCTCGCCCTCGCCAACGTCCGTCCGGTCGTCGAGGCCGCCGCCGCGATCGGTACGACCGTGACGCTGGACGCCGAAGACCACACCACCCTCGACTCGATGTTCGCGATCCACGAGGAGCTGCGGAAGGACTTCCCGCAGACCGGCTGCGTCATCCAGGCCTACCTCTTCCGCACCGAGGCCGACGCCCGCCGCCTCGCCGCCGCCGGCAGCCGCGTCCGCCTCGTCAAGGGCGCCTACAAGGAGCCCGCCGAGGTCGCGTACCAGCAGAAGCACGAGATCGACAAGGCGTACGTCCGGGTCCTGCGCATCCTCATGGACGGCGAGGGGTACCCGATGATCGGGTCCCACGACCCGCGCCTGATCGCCATCGCCCAGGAGCTGGCCCACCAGGCCGGCCGCAAGCTGAACGAGTACGAGTTCCAGATGCTGTACGGCATCCGCGGCGACGAGCACCTGCGACTGGCCGCCGAGGGTCACCGCATGCGCGTCTACACGGCCTACGGCACCGACTGGTACGGCTATTTCATGCGCCGCCTGGCGGAGAAGCCGGCGAACCTGCGCTTCTTTTTGAGGAGCATGATCAGCCGTGGCTAATCCAACGTGGCTGCGCCTCGGCGTCGGCCGGGGGTCCGGGGGTTGTCCCCCGGGAAAGCACAGCCTCCGCTCGATGGTCAGCAAGGGCTGAACCCGAACACCCGCTCACGATCAAGGAGTCAAGGATCTCATGGACGCTGTGACCCAGGTCCCCGCCCCCGTCAACGAGCCGGTGCACGGCTACGCCCCCGGCTCGCCCGAGCGCGTCCGGCTGGAGGCCAGGCTCAAGGAGCTGGCCGAGAACCCGATCGACCTGCCGATGACCATCGGCGGCGAGAAGCGGATGGGTGGCGGCGAGCCGTTCCAGGTGGTCCAGCCGCACCACCACAAGGCCGTCATCGGCACCGGTCACCACGCCACCCAGCAGGACGCGCAGGACGCGATCGACGCGGCC
Source organism: Streptomyces sp. MUSC 14 (assembly GCF_001866675.1). Taxonomy (NCBI): domain Bacteria; kingdom Bacillati; phylum Actinomycetota; class Actinomycetes; order Kitasatosporales; family Streptomycetaceae; genus Streptomyces; species Streptomyces sp. MUSC 14. Next base: position 109,024 of record NZ_MLYN01000008.1, on the reverse strand, counting down.
CTGGCCGCCGCGCCGGCCTGGCGCGCGATGTCCTTCGACGACCGCGCCGCGATCATCCTGCGCGCCGCCGAACTCCTCGCCGGTCCCTGGCGCGAGACCATCGCCGCCTCGACGATGCTCGGCCAGTCGAAGACCGCCCAGCAGGCGGAGATCGACACCCCCTGTGAGCTGGTCGACTTCTGGCGCTTCAACGTCCACTACGCCCGCCAGATCCTCGCCGAGCAGCCCCCGGCGAACTCCCCGGGCGTCTGGAACCGGATGGACCACCGCCCGCTGGAGGGCTTCGTCTACGCGATCACGCCGTTCAACTTCTCGGCGATCGCGGGCAACCTGCCCACCGCCCCGGCTCTCATGGGCAACGTCGTGGTCTGGAAGCCGTCCCCGACCCAGACCCATGCCGCCGTCCTGCTGATGCAGCTGCTGGAGGAGGCCGGTCTCCCCAAGGGCGTCATCAACCTCGTCACCGGCGACGGCATCGAGGTCTCCAAGGTCGCCCTGGAGCACCGGGAGCTCGCGGGCATCCACTTCACCGGTTCGACCAAGACCTTCCAGTACCTGTGGAAGACGGTCGGCAACAACATCGAGAAGTACCGCTCCTACCCTCGTCTGGTCGGCGAGACCGGCGGCAAGGACTTCCTGGTCGCCCACCCGAGCGCCGACCGCGCCGTGCTGAAGACCGCCCTGACCCGCGGTGCCTTCGAGTACCAGGGCCAGAAGTGCTCCGCGACCTCCCGCGCCTACATCCCGGCCTCCATCTGGAACTCGGGCTTCAAGGAGGAGTTCGCCGCCGAGGTCGACTACCTCACCATGGGTGACGTCACCGACCTGTCGAACTTCATCGGCGCCGTGATCGACGACCGCGCCTTCGCGAAGAACAAGGCCGCGATCGACCGCGCCGCGTCCGACCCGACCTGCGAGATCGTCGCCGGCGGCAGCTACGACGACTCGGTCGGCTACTTCGTCCGCCCGACCGTCGTCGTCTCCACCGATCCCGAGAACGAGATCTTCCGCACCGAGTACTTCGGCCCGTTCCTCGGCGTCTACGTCTACGAGGACGACCAGTACGACGCGATGCTGGAGCAGATGGAGTCGGTCTCCGACTACGCCCTGACCGGCTCGGTCATCTCCAACGACCGTGCGGCGGCCGCGTACACGATGGAGAAGCTCCGCTACGCCGCGGGCAACTTCTACATCAACGACAAGTCGACCGGCGCCGTCGTCGGCCAGCAGCCCTTCGGCGGCGGCCGCGCCTCCGGCACCAACGACAAGGCCGGCGCCCCGCAGAACCTGATGCGCTGGACCCTGACCCGCGCCATCAAGGAGACGCTGGTCGCGCCGACCGACTACGGGTACCCGCACATGGGCTGAGCCTCGCCCACCCCGAGCGACGGGCCGGGAAGCCTGACACCGAGCAGGCTTCCCGGCCCGTTTCCAACTCTGCCGGGGACACTGGAGCCATGACCGTCCGACTGCGTCTCGCGCACACCGCCGATCTCGGCCCTTCCGAACTCCGCGCCGCCCGCGCCCTGTTGGACACGGCGTTCGACGGGGGATTCGCCGACGAGGACTGGGATCACGGGCTCGGCGGCCTGCATGTGCTGGTCCACGACGACGCCGGGCTCGCCGCCCACGGCTCGGTCGTGCAACGCCGCGTCCGGCACCGGGAGCGCTGGCTGCGCACCGGATACGTCGAGGCCGTCGCCGTACGTCCGGATGCCCGGCGCACAGGGCTCGGCGGGCGGGTGCTGGGGGAGCTTGAGCGGGTGATCGAGCGGGCCTACGACCTCGGTGCGCTCTCGGCGAGCCCGGAGGGAGCCCTGCTCTACACCGCCCGGGGCTGGCAGCGCTGGGACGGCCAGGTGCACGGCCTGTCCCCGGACGGGATCGTACGGCTGCCGGAGGAGGAGGGGCACATCTACGTGCGGCCCGCCCTCGCCGGGGCGCTCCGGCCGGACCGGGAGTTCGTCCTCGACTGGCGGGACGGGGACGTCGCCTGACGGATCGGCATCGCCCCCCTGCGCTCCCTCGCCCAGCCGTCACCCGAACGCACGGAAGCCCAGCTCAGAGCGGTGTGACACGTGTCGTCGTCTCAGATAGTAGGAAGTCCGAGTAATTGTGCAGACAGATGCGGGGCGCTCCCTTAGCTTTGTAGGAGCCGAACGCATCGCTCGATCCAGCGAATGGCGGTCGTGAGCCGGGCCCGTGCAGGCAACCCCTGCGGCCGTGCGCTCCCCGCCCCCCGGCGTCTCGCAATCCCTCTGCGTGCTCCACGTCTGCCGAAGGAGTCGATCCCCATGATCGAGACGACCGTCCGCCGCCGCGTCCGCCACGTGTCCCGTACCAGCGAGGCGGACCGCAAGAACGCCGCCGCCGCCCTCCAGCGCGCCCTCGACCGCCGTGACAACGGCGGCGAGACCGGCCACTGAGAGCGCCGGGGACGGAACGTCGGCACGGAACCCGACACGGTGTCCGCATCGCGGACACCGCGTGTCATCACCTGGGACGAGGAGTAGGGTCGCCCGCATGTCTCGCAGCATCAATCTCGCAGTGATCCCCGGTGACGGCATCGGCCAGGAGGTCGTGGCCGAAGGTCTGAAGGTCCTCTCCGCCGTGCTTCCGCAGGATGTGAAGCTGGAGACGCAGGAGTACGACTTCGGCGCCCAGCGGTACCACGCCACCGGTGAGACCCTCACCGACGCCGACCTCGACTCCCTCAAGCGGCACGACGCGATCCTGCTCGGCGCGATCGGGGACCCGAGCGTCCCGTCCGGCGTCCTGGAGCGCGGCTTCCTGCTGAAGCTCCGCTTCGCCTTCGACCACCACGTCAACCTGCGGCCGAGCAAGCTGCTCCCCGGCGTCGCGACCCCGCTCGCCGGCCAGCCGGAGATCGACTTCGTCGTCGTCCGCGAGGGCACCGAGGGCCCGTACACCGGCAACGGCGGCACCATCCGCAAGGGCACCGAGCACGAGGTCGCCACCGAGGTCTCCGTCAACACCGCCTTCGGTGTCGAGCGCGTGGTCCGCGACGCCTTCGCCCGTGCCCAGGCCCGCCCGCGCAAGAAGCTCACGCTGGTCCACAAGAACAACGTGCTGACCTTCGCCGGCCACCTCTGGACGAACATCTTCAACCAGGTGGCCAAGGAGTTCCCCGAGGTCACCACGGACTACATCCACGTCGACGCGGCCACGATCTACCTGGTCACCGACCCGGCCCGGTTCGACGTCATCGTCACCGACAACCTCTTCGGCGACATCATCACCGACCTCGCCGCGGCCGTCTCCGGCGGCATCGGCGTCGCGGCCTCCGGCAACATCAACCCGGGCCGCGAGTTCCCCTCCATGTTCGAGCCGGTGCACGGCTCGGCCCCGGACATCGCCGGACAGGGCAAGGCCGACCCCACCGCCACGGTCCTCTCCGTCGCCCTGCTGCTGCGTCACCTCGGGTACGACGCCGAGGCCGACCGCATCGACGCCGCCGTCACCGCGGACCTCACCGAGCGCGCCGACAAGCCCGCCCGTGCCACGTCCGAGATCGGCGACGCGCTCGCCGCGCGAGTAGCCGGCTGATCCGGCGCTCCACCACGAGAAGCCGCCGGGTCGCACGACCACCCGGCGGCTTCCCCATGTCCCCGCCGGGTGCCACCATCAACCCCTGGGCCGCTTTCACCCCGATTCCGTCGGCCGCAGTCCCCGCGCGATAATCGGACGCGGAGCCGCGGTATGAGGGAAAGCTCGGACGTCCTAGCACCGGCTGAGAAGCCGGTCGGGGCGTGAGCGCGGCCCGGTCACTACAACCGGTGAAGGACAACCACTCATGACGACGCCCACGATCGAGCTCAAGCCCTCCGCCAGCCCCCTCGCCGCCGCCGAGCGGGAAGCGATCCTGGCCAACCCCGGGTTCGGCCGCCACTTCACCGACCACATGGTGACGATCAAGTGGACCGAGGGCCGCGGCTGGCACGACGGCCAGCTCGTTCCGTACGGCCCGATCTCCCTCGACCCCTCCACCGCCGTCCTGCACTACGGCCAGGAGATCTTCGAGGGGCTGAAGGCGTACCGCCGGCCCGACGGCTCGATCGCGGTGTTCCGTCCCGAGGCCAACGCCCGCCGCTTCCGTAACTCCGCCCGCCGCATGGCCATGGCCGAGCTGCCCGAGGAGCTGTTCATCGCCGCCCTGGACGCGCTGCTCGCGCAGGACGCCGACTGGGTCCCGGCGCACGGCGGCGAGGAGTCCCTCTACCTGCGTCCGTTCATGTTCGCCACCGAGGCCGCGCTCGGCGTGCACCCGGCGAACGAGTACCTCTTCATGCTGATCGCCTCCCCGTCCGGCGCCTACTTCGCGGGCGGCGTCAAGCCCGTCACCATCTGGGTCGCCGAGGACCACGTCCGTGCCGTCCCCGGCGGCACCGGTGACGCCAAGACCGGCGGCAACTACGCCGCCTCGCTGCTCCCGCAGGCCGAGGCCGCCGCGCACGGCTGCGACCAGGTCGTCTACCTCGACGCGGTCACCCGCACCAAGGTCGAGGAGAGCGGCAGCATGAACGTCGCCTTCGTCTACGGCGACCGGATCGTCACCCCCGAGCTGACCGGCTCGATCCTGGAGGGCATCACCCGCGACTCGCTGCTCCAGGTCGCCCGCGACCTCGGCTACACCGCCGAGGAGGGCGTGGTCACCCTGGAGCAGTGGCGTGCGGACGCCGCCTCCGGCGCCCTCACCGAGGTCTTCGCCTGCGGCACCGCCGCCGTGGTCACCCCGATCGGCCACGTCAAGACCAAGAACGACGAGTGGACCCACGGCGACGGCAGCCCCGGCGAGGTCACCCTCCGCCTGCGCCGGGCCCTGCTGGACCTCCAGCGCGGCACGGCCGAGGACCGGCACGGCTGGATGCACCGGATCGGCTGACCGCAGCCCGCTCAGATGCTCAGGGCCGCCTCGGACTCCTCGTCGGGTTCCGTGGCGGCCCTCGCCGGTCCGGTGCGGGCGGTCAGCAGCAGGTAGGCCAGGCCTCCCACCGCGCCCGACAGCAGGAAGCTGCAGTCCACGCCGCCGGTCAGACGCAGCAACGGGCCCTGGTACGAGGGCAGGGACACGGCCAGCAGGCCGACCCCGGCACCCAGCGCCCACGAGACCGTCGCCCGCATGTTCCAGCCCGCGCGGTACCAGTAGATCCCGCCCCGCGAACGGCGGTTGAAGACCTGGAGGGCGTCGGCGTCGTACACCCCGCGGCACCGGACGAAGCCGATCAGGGTGATGACGGCCCACGGGGTGCCGATCGCGGTGAGCAGCAGTACGAAGGACGTCATCGCGGACTGCGCGTTCCAGGCGTAGTGGCCGACGAAGACGCAGACGGTGGCGACGACGGCGACCGTGTAGGTGGCCCGCGCCCGGGAGGCCCTGGGCAGGATCGCGTCCAGGTCCAGGCCCATCGAGTACAGCATCAGACCCGCGTTGCCGACCGAGCCCGCGGAGGCGGACAGCAGCAGCGGGATCAGGTACCAGGCGGGGGAGGCCTGCACCAGAGGACCGGCGTAGTCGAGGGCCGCGTGCGCGCCGTACGCCGTGAAGGTGCCGAACAGCTGCGGCACCAGCAGCCCGAGGACCAGGCCGAGCCAGGTCGCGTGCAGGACGCGGCGGCTGCCGTGCCGGGACGGCGAGATGTAGCGGGTGTAGTCGCCGAGGAGCGTGATGAAGGCGATGGGGCCGGACAGTCCCGCCGCCACGGCCGCGAGGAACCAGGTCGGCCAGAACGAGCCCAGCAGATAGCCGCCCGCACCCGGCAGCGCCGAGGTCGTGAAGTGCGGGGCGTAGGCGAAGATCCCGAGGATCAGCAGCGCCGTCATGCCGATGGCGAGGACCCGCGACATGGCGAGCAGCACCCGGTAGCCGTAGACCGCGCCCGCGACCGTCGCCGCCGCGAGCACCGCGTAGACCACGGCGTACGACACTCCGTCCGCCGGCAGCCCGGCCATCCGGCCCAGCACGCCGATCATCACGTCCCCGCCGATCCACACGGTCAGCGCGGTGTAGCCGAGGGCCAGCAGCAGCCCGACCACCGAGCCGACCAGTCGGCCCCTCACCCCGAACTGGGCGCCCGAGGAGGTGGACAGGTTGGTCGCGGTGCGCAGGGAGACCAGCGCGAGCGGTGCCGTGAACAGCGTGCCGATCACCGTGCCCGCCACGATCGCGCTCACCGACGCCCACCAGCCGAGCCCGAAGGACGGCGGCAGCCAGCCGAAGATGATCACTCCGAGGCAGAGGTTCGAGCCGAGCAGGATCGAGACGAGATCGCGCGGACCACTGGTCCGCTCCTCGTCCGGGATGGTGTCGACTCCGCGCTGTTCTATCGGCATGGGTGGGTCTCCTTCGACTACCGCCAGAGAGTTAGAGCGACGTTCAATGTCCGTGAAGCCTTGCCGACAGTCAATGCTTCTGTTTCATGAATTCTGCGTTTAGAGTGATGCTCTAAGTAGCAGATGACAAGGAGGTGCCGCGACGTGAGACTGACCCCCACGGAACGTGACCGGCTGCTGCTCTTCGGAGCCGCCGAGCTGGCCCGGGCCCGCCGGGCGCGCGGCCTCAGGCTGAACGTGCCCGAGGCGACCGCGCTGATCGCGGACGCGGTGTGCGAGGCGGCCCGGGACGGCAGGCGGCTCGCCGGGGCCATCGAGGCGGCCCGCTCGGTGCTCGGCCCCGACGACGTCCTGCCGGGCGTCGCGGACGTCGTCACCGAGGTGATGGTCGAGGCCGTCTTCGACGACGGCTCCCGCCTCGCGGTCGTCCCCGACCCGATCGGCGGCGGCTCGCTGGGCGAGCGGGCACCGGGCGCGCTGGTCCCGGCCCCCGAGCACGCCGAGCCGGAGGCGGTCGTACGGCTGCCGGTCACCAACACCGCGACCGTGCCGGTCTCCGTCACCTCGCACTTCCACTTCTTCGAGGCCAACCCGCGCCTCGACTTCGACCGCGCGGCGGCCTATGGCACGCGCCTGGCCGTGCCCGCCGGTTCCTCCGTCCGCTTCGGCCCGGGGGAGAGCGTCGAGGTCGGCCTCGTACCGATCGGCGGCGACCGGATCGCGATCGGCTTCGCCGGGCTGGTCGACGGGTCGCTGGATGCGCCCGGCGCCCGGGAGGAGGCCCTGCGCAGGGCTGTGGCCTGTGGATACCTGGGAGCGGAGAGCCGATGACCCCCCCGATGAACCCCTACGAGTACGCCGCCACCCACGGCCCCCGCGCCGGCGACCGCGTCCGCCTCGGCGACTCCGGGCTGACCGTCCGCGTCGAGGCCGACTCCCAGCGCTACGGCGACGAGTTCCTGGCCGGTTTCGGCAAGACCGCCCGCGACGGACTGCACCTGAAGGCCGCCGCCGTCCGCGAGACCTGCGACGTCGTCATCAGCAACGTGGTCGTGATCGACGCCGCGCAGGGCATCCGGAAGGTGTCCATCGGCATCCGGGAAGGCCGCATCTGCGCCATCGGGCGGGCCGGCAACCCCGACACCCTCGACGGGGTGGACGTCGTTGTCGGCACGGGTACGTCGATCGTCTCCGGCGAGGGGCTCATCGCCACCGCCGGTGCCGTCGACACCCATGTCCACCTGCTGTCGCCGCGCATCATGGAGGCCTCGCTCGCCTCCGGCGTGACCACGATCATCGGGCAGGAGTTCGGCCCGGTCTGGGGCGTCGGCGTCAACTCGCCCTGGGCGCTGCGGCACGCCTTCAACGCCTTCGACGCCTGGCCGGTCAACATCGGCTTCCTGGGCCGGGGTTCGTCCTCCTCCGACGCCCCGCTGATCGAGGCGCTGGCCGAGGGTGGCGCCTCCGGCTTCAAGGTGCACGAGGACATGGGCGCCCACACCCGCGCCCTGGACACGGCCCTGCGCGTCGCCGAGGAGCACGACGTCCAAGTCGCCCTGCACAGCGACGGGTTGAACGAGTGCCTGTCGGTCGAGGACACCCTGCGGGTGCTGGAGGGCCGTACGATCCACGCCTTCCACATCGAGGGCTGCGGCGGCGGCCACGTGCCCAACGTGCTGAAGATGGCCGGTGTACCGAACGTCATCGGCTCCTCCACCAACCCCACCCTGCCCTTCGGCCGGGACGCGGTCGCCGAGCACTACGGCATGATCGTCTCCGTCCACGACCTCAAGCCGGACCTGCCCGGCGACGCCGCCATGGCCCGCGACCGGATCCGGGCCGGCACCATGGGCGCCGAGGACGTGCTGCACGACCTGGGCGCGATCGGCATCACCTCCTCCGACGCCCAGGGCATGGGCCGCGCCGGTGAGACCGTGCGCCGCACGTTCGCCATGGCCGGCAAGATGAAGGCCGAGCTGGGTCCCCTGGACGGCGACGGCGAGGGCGACGACAACGCCCGCGTCCTGCGCTACATGGCCAAGCTGACCATCAACCCCGCCATCGCCCACGGCCTCGCGCACGAGGTCGGCTCGATCGAGGTCGGCAAGCTCGCCGACATCGTGCTGTGGCGCCCGGAGTACTTCGGCGCCAAGCCGCAGCTCGTCCTCAAGTCGGGGTTCCCGGCGTACGGCGTCGTCGGCGACCCCAACGCGGCCACCGACACCTGCGAACCCCTCGTACTGGGACCGCAGTTCGGTGCGTACGGCGCGACGGCCGCCGACATCTCGGTCGCCTTCGTCGCGCAGGCCGCCGTCGACCAGGGCGGCGACACGATGCCCACCCGCCGCCGTCGCGTCGCCGTGCGCGGCACGCGCGGGATCGGCCCCGCCGACCTGCGGCTGAACGCCCGGGTCGGAGCGGTGGACGTCGACCAGCACACCGGACTGGTCACCCTCGACGGCGACCCGCTGCGCTCGCAGCCCGCCGACTCGGTCTCCCTGAACCGCCTCTACTTCCTGTGAAGGACCTCCGTATGACCACCCCCGCCGCCGACGGCTTCCGTATGCCCGCCGAATGGACCCCGCACGAGCGCACCTGGATGGCGTGGCCGGGCCCCAACCCCACCTTCGACGACCCGGACGACCTCGCCGCGTCCCGCCGCGCCTGGGCGTCCGTGGCCCGCGCGGTCCGCCGCTTCGAGCCGGTGACCGTGGTCTGCGGCCCGGGCCAGACCGCAGAGGCGCGGGCGCTGCTCGGCCCGGACGTCGAGACCGTCGAGCGCGAGCTGGACGACGCCTGGATGCGGGACATCGGCCCTACCTTCCTCACCGACGGCCGTGGGCAACTGGCCGCCGTGGACTGGACGTTCAACGGCTGGGGCGCCCAGGACTGGGCCCGCTGGGAGCACGACGCGAAGATCGCCGCCTACGTGTCCGACCTCGCGGGCGCGAAGACGTACGCCTCGCGGCTGGTCAACGAGGGCGGTGCGATCCACGTCGACGGTGAGGGCACGGTGCTGCTCACCGAGACCGTGCAGCTCGGCCCCGAGCGCAACCCGCACTGGTCGAAGGAGGAGGTCGAGGCCGAGATCCACGCCCACCTCGGCACCGAGAAGGCCATCTGGCTGCCGCGCGGCCTGACCGGCGACTACCCTCCCTACGGCTTCGGCACCCTCGGCCACGTCGACATCGTCGCCGCCTTCGCCCGCCCCGGTGTCGTCGTCGCCCACCACCAGCCGGACCCCGCGCACCCCGACTTCGAGGTCACCAAGGAGGTCATCGGCCGCCTGAAGTCGGCGACCGACGCGCGCGGCCGGGCGCTGGAGGTCGTCGAGGTGCCGGCCCCGACCGCCCTGGAGGCCGACGGCCACTGGGCCGACTACTCCTACATCAACCACTACCTGTGCAACGGCGGCGTCGTGCTGTGCGGCTTCGACGACCCGCGCGACGAGATCGCCGCCGGGATCTTCCGCCGGCTCTTCCCCGAGCGGACGGTCACCCTGGTGGACGCGCGTACGATCTTCGCGGGTGGCGGCGGCATCCACTGCATCACCCAGCAGCAGCCGAAGGCGTGAACGTGTAGGAGAGACGGATGGCCGGTGCGGCACGGACGCGGAGGAACGCGCCGCCGCGCGAGGAGGTGCTCGCCGTCGCCATGGACATGATCGCCGAGCGCGGTCTGGAGAAGCTCACCATGGCGGCGCTCGGCCGCGAGGTCGGGATGAGCAGCGGCCATCTCCTCTACTACTTCCGCTCCAAGGACGAGCTGCTGCTCCAGGCCCTGGAGTGGAGCGAGGGCCGGCTGGGCGCCGAACGCGGCCGCCTGCTCACCCGCCCCGGCACCGCGCACGAGCGGCTCACGGCCTACGTCGACCTGTACGTCCCCGACGGCCACCGCGATCCGCACTGGACGCTGTGGCTGGAGGTGTGGAACCGCTCGCAGAACGCCGACGACGACGCCCGCACCCGGCAGGCCGCGATCGAGGGCGCCTGGCACCGCGACCTGGTCGCGCTGATCGCCGCGGGCATCTCCCGGGGAGAGTTCCGCCGGGTCGACGCCGACCGCTTCGCGGCCCGCCTGCGCGCGCTGCTGGACGGGTTCTCCATCCACGTCGCCATCGGGCTGCGCGGCACGGACCGCGACCAAGTGCTCGCGCACGTAAGGGAGTTCATTGCTGACGCGCTGCTGAGTCCTTAGCCGCGGGCGAGGTAAAGGAATCCTTTTCTCCGGGGCCGGGCAGGTAACGGCCCATGGGACGACAACACTGGAAGAAGATCTGGGTCGGGTCGGCCGGGAACATGGTCGAGTGGTTCGACTGGTTCGTGTACGCGAGCTTCGCCACCTACTTCGCCGGCGCGTTCTTCCCGAGCGGCGACTCCACCGCCCAGCTCATGAACACGGCCGGCATCTTCGCGGTCGGGTTCTTCATGCGGCCCGTGGGCGGCTGGCTGCTCGGCAGGGTCGGCGACCGCAAGGGGCGTAAAGCGGCGCTGACCCTGACCGTCACGCTGATGTCGGCCTCGGCGATCCTGATAGCCGTCGCGCCGACGTACGCGGTCGCCGGGTACGGCGGCGCGTTCGTCCTGCTCGTCGCCCGCCTGCTCCAGGGACTGTCGGTGGGCGGAGAGTACGCGGCCAGCGCGACCTATCTGACGGAGGCCTCGGATCCGGGGAACCGCGGCTTCGCCTCCAGCTTCCAGTACGTGTCCATGACCGCCGGCCAGATCCTCGGCCTCGGCCTCCAGATCGTCCTCCAGCGGACGATGTCCGACTCCGCGCTGCACGGCTACGGCTGGCGCATCCCGTTCGTGGTGGGCGCGCTCGGCGCGGCGGTCATCTTCTATCTGCGCCGCAGCATGCTGGAGACCGAGGTCTACGAGGAGGACGACTCGCACGCCGCCGAGCGCGGCACCCTGCGCGCCCTGTGGCAGCACCGGCGGGAGGCGTTCCTCGTCATCGCGCTCACCATGGGCGGCACGGTGGCGTACTACACGTACACCACGTACCTGACGAAGTACCTGTCCAACTCGGCGGGCCTGTCCAAGCAGACGGCGACGCTCGTCTCCTTCACCGCGCTGATCGTCTTCGCCGCCGTCCAGCCGCTCGCGGGCCGGCTGTCGGACCGGATCGGCCGGCGTCCGCTGCTGATCACCTTCGCGGTCGGCTCCACCGTCCTCACGGTGCCGGTCCTGACCCTGCTGAAGCACGCGAACGGCTACTGGCCCGCCCTCGGCCTCTCCCTGCTCGCGCTGCTCGTCGTCACCGGCTACACCTCCATCAACGCCTGTGTGAAGGCCGAACTGTTCCCGACCGGCATCCGCGCCCTCGGCGTGGCCCTGCCGTACGCCGTCGCCAACGCCCTCTTCGGCGGTACGGCGGAATACGTCGCCCTGTGGTTCAAGAACGCCGGGATCGAGTCCGGCTTCTTCTGGTACGTCGCGGGGTGTGCCGCCGTGTCGCTCGTGGTGTACCTCGCCATGCGGGAGACGAAGGATCTGGATCTGGCCAGGGTGAAGGCCGCACAGGGATCCGGGGAGTCCAGTCTGACGACCGCATCCTGAGACGGTCCGTGAGCCGGGGGCGGAGCTGTGCCAGACTGCCCCCGTGTTCTCGTTCGCCATGATTATTGGCAGCAGGCGCGCCGGTCCGCAGTGACCACCTCGTACGAACGGGTGCGGGTGGCCACCGTCGTCCTCGACCCGCGCGCAGACCTCTCGCACCCGCGAGGGGTTTTTTCGTTTTCCGGCCCACCTTCAGCCGGGGGCGGAGCGCGCGGGACCATTGGGGGGACGGTGGAGCCGGTCATTCCGGTAAGACCGAAGATTCACAACAGGAGCCTTGAGACCATGACCGAGACGGCAACCAACGAGCTCGACGACTCGTTCCACGTCTTCGACACGACGCTGCGCGACGGCGCGCAGCGCGAGGGCATCAACCTCACCGTCGCGGACAAGCTCGCCATCGCACGGCACCTGGACGACTTCGGCGTCGGCTTCATCGAGGGCGGCTGGCCCGGCGCCAACCCCCGGGACACCGAGTTCTTCGCCCGCGCCCAGGCCGAGATCGACTTCAAACACGCCCAGCTGGTCGCCTTCGGCGCCACCCGCCGCGCCGGCGCCAAGGCGTCCGAGGACCCCCAGGTCCAGGCCCTGCTCGCGTCCGGCGCCCCGGTGATCACGCTGGTCGCCAAGTCGCACGACCGCCATGTGGAACTGGCGCTGCGCACCACCCTGGACGAGAACCTGGAGATGGTCCGCGACACCGTCTCCCACCTGCGCGCACAGGGCCGCCGGGTGTTCGTGGACTGCGAGCACTTCTTCGACGGCTACCGCGCCAACCCCGAGTACGCGAAGGCGGTCGTCCGGGCGGCCTCGGACGCGGGCGCCGACGTCGTCGTCCTCTGCGACACCAACGGCGGCATGCTGCCCGCGCAGATCCACGCCGTCGTCGCCACGGTCCTCGCCGACACCGGCGCCCGGCTCGGCATCCACGCCCAGGACGACACCGGCTGCGCGGTCGCCAACACCCTCGCCGCCGTCGACGCGGGCGCGACCCACGTCCAGTGCACGGCCAACGGCTACGGCGAGCGCGTCGGCAACGCCAACCTCTTCCCGGTCGTCGCCGCCCTGGAGCTGAAGTACGGCAAGAAGGTGCTGCCCGACGGCAGGCTCCGCGAGACCACCCGGATCTCGCACGCCGTCGCCGAGGTCGTCAACCTCACGCCCTCCACCCACCAGCCGTACGTCGGTGTCTCCGCCTTCGCCCACAAGGCCGGACTGCACGCCTCCGCGATCAAGGTCGACCCGGACCTGTACCAGCACATCGACCCCGAGCTGGTCGGCAACACCATGCGGATGCTCGTCTCCGACATGGCGGGCCGCGCCTCGATCGAGCTGAAGGGCAAGGAGCTCGGCATCGACCTCGGCGGCGACCGCGAGCTGGTCGGCCGGGTGGTCGAGCGGGTGAAGGAGCGCGAGCTCAGGGGCTACACCTACGAGGCGGCCGACGCCAGCTTCGAGATCCTCCTGCGCGGCGAGGTCGAGGGCCGCCCGCTGAAGTACTTCGACGTCGAGTCCTGGCGGGCCATCGTCGAGGACCGCCCCGACGGCACCCACGCCAACGAGGCCACGGTGAAGCTGTGGGCCAAGAAGGAGCGGATCGTCGCCACGGCGGAGGGCAACGGCCCGGTCAACGCCCTCGACCGCGCCCTGCGCGTGGCCCTGGAGAAGATCTACCCGCAGCTCGCCGCGCTGGAGCTGGTCGACTACAAGGTCCGCATCCTGGAGGGCAAGCACGGCACCTCGTCCACGACCCGCGTGCTGATCTCCACCTCCGACGGCAGCGGCGAGTGGTCCACGGTCGGCGTGGCGGACAACGTCATCGCCGCCTCCTGGCAGGCGCTGGAGGACGCGTACACCTACGGCCTGCTGCGGGCGGGTGTGGCGGCCCCGTAGGACTGCCGGCTCAGGGAACGCGCCAGATGTTGTCGAAGGCCGCGTTCTCGATGCGGCGGCGGGTGCGGACGCCCTCCAGTTCGCGCACCGCGTCGCCGACCGCCGCCAGGACCGTGATCACGTCCTCCTCGGCGGGGGCCTCCGCCGGGCGGTCCTCGCCGATGGCGAGGATGCCGGCGAGGCCGGCGAGGACCGGTTCACGGGACCACCAGCGGTCGGCCGCCTGCTGCCGGGCCGGGGTGTCGGCCGGGACACGCTCGGCGGGGTCCAGGGACAGCCAGTGGCGGCGGCCGGCGGCGAGCTGCCCGTCGGCCTCCAGCGCGTGCCGGTAGGCGGCGGCCAGCCCCTCGCCCCGGCGCCACAGCCAGTCCTCGGCCGTCTCGTACGGCTCCTGCCGCCTGAGCGCCGCCCCGGCCTCGTCGAGCATCCGGTCGCCCGTGGTCAGCGCGGGTCCGGGCACGATGCGCTCACCGTCCAGGGTGAGCGCACGCACGCCGAGCAGGTCGACCAGTTCGGCACCCGCGAGCGCGAGCGACAGATCGCCCTGCTCGACGGGGTGCTCGCCGGGCACGTCCAGGCTGACGAGGAACAGATCCCGAGGTGTCGTCATACGGTCATCGTCCCCCACGGACCGGCCGCCCGCCCGGTAAAACGCCTGCCGCGGAACTCCTGCCGCGGAACTCCTACCGAAGGGTCCACTTCTGATTGGCGGCCCCGGTGCACGACCAGATCTGCGCCCGTGCCCCGTTCACCGACGAGTTGTCCGTGACGTCCAGACACTTGTTCGCCGCCGTGTTGACGACGTCACCGGTCGAGGCGTTGTACGACCACTGCTGCGCACCGGTGCCGTTGCAGTCGTACAGCTGCGTCTTCGCCCCGTCCGCCGTCGAGCCGGACGTCACGTCGAGGCACTTGCCGAGCGCCTGGACCGAGCCGTCGGCCGCCACGGTCCACTGCTGGGCGCCACTGCCGTTGCAGTCGTAGAGCTGCACGGCCGTGCCGTTGGCGCTCGAAGCGCCCGCGACGTCCAGGCACTTGCCCGCCAGACCGACGAAGGAGCCGGACCGGCTCCCGCTGTCGGACTGCGTGCCGGCCCAGGTGAAGGTCGCCGAGGTCTTGCCGGGCAGTGAGTAAGTGGCGTGCTGGGAGCCCCAGTCGATGGTGACGTCCTGCGCGGACGAGGAGCCGTTGTAGGCGATCAGCGCCTTGCTGCCGTCCGGGTTGCGCCAGGCGACGTTCGGCACGGTGGTGGACGCGGTCGAGGCGATCCGCTGGGCGCCCGGCCGGACGAACTTGGTCAGCTGGCCCATGTCGTAGTACTCGACGGTGTAGTCCACGGTCCCGCTCGCACCGTCCCCGTCGTGCACGGTGACCAGCCCGGTGCAGGTGCCGCAACCGCCGTTGTGCGGGCCCATGTTCTGGTCCACGGCCAGCGACCACTTGGTCACCGACTTCGCCCAGTTGCGGGTGTAGTCGATGATGTTCGACATGTCCTCGTGCTGCTGGTCGGCGATCCAGGTGCCGCCGGAGTGCTCGGTGGCGAAGGCGTCCAGCCCGGGGTACTGGTCGTGCACGGTGGACTGCTTGGTGACGTCGCCGCCGTAGCCGTGCCAGGCGATCCCGCCGAAGTTGGGATGGTTGCGGATCGCCGCGTCGTCCACGGCCTGGGCGGCGTAGGAGTCGTAGGTGTCCCAGTTCCAGTCGTGCGCCAGCACCTTGGTGCTCAGACCGGCCGACTGGAGCTTCGGCAGCAGGTCGTTCTTGAGGAAGTAGTCGATGCCGCTCGCGTTCCAGCTCATCGAGGGATAGCCGGAACAGCAGGTCGGCTCGTTCTGCGGCGTCACGTAGGAGACGTTGATGCCCTGGTCCTTGTACGCCTGGAGGTACTTCACGAAGTAGTCGGCGTACGCCCCGTAGTCCTCGGCCTTCAGCCAGCCGCCGTTCAGCGAGCCGCTGTCCTTCATCCAGGCCGGGGCCGTCCATGGCGAGGCCATGACAGTCAGGGACGGATCGAGCTGGAGCGCCTGCCTGGTGAGGGGCGCGACGTCCGTGAGGTCGTGCGCGAGGGAGAAGCTGTTCAGGTTCGGGTCGGTCTGCCCGGCCGGCACGTCGTCGTACGTGTAGCCGTAGCGCGCGAGGTCCGAGGCGCCCATCGGGTTGCGCAGGAACGACAGTCCGATGCCGTCCGTCGGCGAGAACAGCTTGCGCATGGTCGCGTCCCGGGTCGCCTGGGACAGGGCCCCGCTGCTGTTCATCAGCCAGGCCGCGGTGTCCGTGAAGGACGCGCCGCCGCCGGTGAAGGTCTGGTAGCGGGTGTTCTCGTCCACGGTGATGTCGGTGCCGCTGCCGCCCGTCCCGGACTGGAACGCGAACGGCGCCTGCGCCTGGAGCCCGCGTACGACATGCCGTCCGGCGGAGTCGTCGGTGGTGGTGAGCCAGGCCGTGACCTGCTCACCGGCCGCGTGCGCGGGGGGTACGGCGGCGGTGACACCGGCGGCGGAGAGCAGTCCGGCCAGCAGCAGCCGGACCGCGCGGGGGGTTCTCCGGGTTCTGCTCATCGTGCGTCGCCCTTCCTGTCCTAGTTAACTCATGTCATGAGCTAAGTCATGAGTGAACCATGGGGGCCGAGGGCGGTCTATACCAACGACAGCTCTGCTTGCCGTTCATTGATATGCCGGATTTCATGCGATTTCGGGTAGCTTCGAACCATGAAGGCCGTCCTGCGGACCCGCAGCCTGCCCGCCCTGCTGCCGACCGTGCTCCTCCTGTTCCTTCCATTGCTCCTGCTCCTCGCGCCCCGGGCGAGCGCGGACACGGGCATCTCCACGATCGCCCGGGCACTGCGCGCGAGCCCGGTCTACGTCGACCCGGCGGCCGCCTCCCAGCTGCCGAAGGCGGACGCCGACGCCCTCGCGAAGCGGATCGTGGACGCGAACAAGCCGGTGTTCGTCGCGGTCCTCCCGGCCGGCTACCCGACGGCAGCACTCTTCACCAACCTCCGCGCGGCCACCGGCATCACCGGCCTGTACGGCATCCGCCTCGGCGACCGCTTCGACGCCCGCGCCGACTCCTCCGTCATGTCGACGACGGCCCGGCGCAACCTGGTGAACAGCGTCCAGGACGAGCCGGTGAAGGCCCAGCTCGCCGACTTCACCGACCGCGCCATCGCCACGGTCGGCGGCCACGCGCCGAGGAGCTGGGGCGGCCCGGCCGGTTCGCGCGGCGGGGTGTCCGGCACGGCGGTGCTCGTCACGGGCGCCGTCCTCGTGGCCGGCGGCGCAGGCGCGTACGCGCTGGTACGGCGCAGCCGCCGGCGGCGCGAGGAGGAGCAGCGGGCCGCCCTCGACCGGCTGCGGGTGGTCGTCGACGAGGACATCACCGCCTTCGGCGAGGAACTGGACCGCCTCGACTTCCACCCGGCCGAGCCCGGCGCCGACGACGCGATGCGCGCCGACTACGAACGCGCCCTGGACGCCTACGAGACCGCCAAGCAGCGGATGTCCGAGGCGCGGCGCCCGGAGGACGTCCGCACGGTGACCGAGGCACTGGAGGACGGCCGCTTCTCGCTCGCCCAGCTCACCGCCCGCCGCGCGGGCCGCCCGCTGCCCGAGCGCCGGCCGCCCTGCTTCTTCGACCCGCGCCACGGCCCCTCGGTCGCCGACGCCGAGTGGACCCCGCCCGGTGGTGCCCCGCGCCGGGTCCCGGTCTGCGCGGCCGACGCCACCCGGCTGGCCGACGGCCGCGACCCGGTGATCCGCGAGGTCGACACCGAGCACGGCCGCCGCCCCTACTGGGACGCGGGCCCGGCCTACGGCCCCTGGGCGGGCGGCTACTTCGGCGGCGGCATCCTGCCCGGCCTGCTCGTCGGCACACTCCTCGGCAGCATGATGGCCACCCCGTCGTACGCGGCCGACTACGGCACGGGCTACGGCGACTTTGGCCCGGACTCCGGCTACGGCGGTGGCTACGACGACGGCTCCCAGGGCGGCGACGTCTCCGGCACGGACTTCGACCCCGGGGACTTCGGGGGCGGGTTCGGCGACGGGGGCGGCGACTTCGGCGGCGGAGGCGGCGATGGGGGAGGGGACTTCGGAGGGGGGTTCTGAGGAGCCGGTGAGCTACCGGCTCCCGTCAGGAGGCGAAGCCCTCAAGGAACTCGGTCCACGTGGCGGGCGCGAGCGTGAGGGTGGGGCCGGTGGGGTTCTTGGAGTCGCGGATGTGGACGGTGGCGGGTTGGGTGGCGACCTCGATGCAGTTGCCGCCTTCGTTGCTGCTGTAGCTGGACTTGAACCACGTCAATGCTGCGGTGTTCATGACTCTCCAAGCAGTCCGTTCAGGAGGCACATGCTCTCGTCAGGGGAGAGCGCCTGTGACCGCAGCATTCCATACTTATGGAGATAGTCACTGACCTCGTCGGGATCGTCGACCAGGAAGCTGGCGCGCTGCACCTCCAGGTACACCAGACGGTCATGCTCGGGAGTTTCCAGCAGTGTCATTGGCCCCGCGAGTCCAGCGTGTGGCATGCGGTCCATCGGCATGATCTGCATGCTCATGTGGATGGGCTCGGTGTACTCCAGGATCTGTCGGATCTGCTTGCGCATGACTTCCGGGCCGCCGACCTGCCGCCGGAAGATGCTCTCCTCCAGGACGAAGTGGCCGACAGGCGGCCGATCGCGCTGCCAGATCAATTGGCGTTCCATGCGGGCGTTCACCCACTGCTGAGCCGTCTCGCTTCCCAGTGCCGGATAGCGTGAATCGAAGGAGGCGAGACAGTACTCCCTCGTCTGAAGCAGACCCGGCACCAGCTGGGTTTCGTAGGCGTAGACGCTCACTGCCTCCTGCTCGTGATCCACCAGCCCCTGCGCGAACTGAACGATCTTCTCGCGCACGGGCAGCTTCTGCACCAGCAGGGCCAACGCCCCACTCGTGTCCAGCAGTTCATCGAACTGCTCCGCCCGATCCGGCTGAAGCGTCAACCTCCCCTGCTCGATGGACCCCACCGTGTCCACATGAATGGACGCCAGCTCGGCGAACTGTTCCTGCGTCAGACGGGCCCGCTTCCGGTAGTGCGCCAACAGTGCCCCGACCGCGTGCCACGAGCCGGCCTTCTTGGGCTTCCTCGCCACGTACATAGCCGTCCCTTTCCCCCGTACACACCTGAAGTCCTCGTAGTGGAGCCGTAGTAATCAGAACTACGACTTCACTCACTGATCCATCATAGTGACGCACGGTGACACTCGGCTCATGGACGAGCAAACCCAACCCGGAGAGATCCGCGTGGCGTTCTTACGGCGGGACCGCAGGTCGGTGCGCATGGCACGGGAGTTCACGCGGGCGGTGCTGAGCGAATGGCGTTTTGGGCGGCGCGAGGATGAAGTGCTGCTGTGTGTAAGCGAGTTGGCGACCAACGCGGTGCTGCACGGCGTACCGCCCGGCCGGGGTTTCTCGGTCCGTGCGAGCCTTCTGCGCACAGAGGGACAGCTGAGGCTGGAGGTGCACGACAGCGGGCCGGGAGACATTCACCCGCGTGAGGCGTCCCCGGAGTCGGAGTCTGGCCGGGGTCTGCTGTTGGTGTCGGCGCTCGCGGACAAGTGGGGCGTGGGGGAGCGGAACCCGGGCAGGTTCGTGTGGTGCGAGTTCGAGGCGCGAGGCGTGGGGTGACGCTGCAATGACCGTCTCTTGAGGGAGTTGCCGTGGGGCCGCTCGCTTCTTGGCCAGGGTCGTGCTTCCGCGAGGTGCGTCAAGGGCGCTCCGGCACGGGGAAGAAGCGAGCGAGCGGCCGGAAGGGCGGTGGCCCCAGCCGGAGTTCGCGAGCTACTCCCGCTGCGTCGGCACCGTCGGCGGACGGACGCGGTCGCGCCTCGCCTGCACGCCGGGCTCTTCTGGCCCCTCTGGCCCCTCGGCACAGGTGATTGGCAGCTTCGGGCCATGGCCGGGTCACGACTGGGCGCTGTCCGAGGCCCGGTGACGGGCAGGGGCCCTGCGAGGCGGATGGCGTGGCCCAAACCTTCCCAATCCCCTAGGGAGCCAGACTTCACCACCCCGCCCCGTCCCCGTCCGCCCTCCCCCTCTTCCCGCCGGCCGTTCGCCGCCAAGCCCACCCGGCGTGCGGGCGAGGCGCGACCGCGCCCCCTCCGGTGAGGGCACGGACGCAGCCGGGTGAAGGGCCCGGTACCGGTAAGGCGCCCACTTTCCCCGGCCGCCCCCAGCCGACGGCCACCGGTGAACCGTGAACACCGGCCGCCCCGTCGGCCCGGCTCACGCGTTCTTGATCGCCGAGATGTCGAAGTTCAGCTTGATCTTGTCGGAGACCAGGACGCCGCCGGTCTCCAGGGCCGCGTTCCAGGTCAGGCCCCACTCCGAGCGCAGGATCTCGGCCTTGCCCTCGAAGCCGACGCGCTCGTTGCCGAAGGGGTCCTTCGCCGAACCGTTGAACTCCAGGTCGATGGTGAGCTGCTTGGTCGTGCCGAGGATGGAGAGGTCGCCGGTGATGCGGTAGTCCTCGCCGCCCAGGGCCTCCGCCTTGGTGGAGCGGAAGGTCATGGTCGGGAACTCGTCGGTCTTGAAGAAGTCGGACGACTTCAGGTGGCCGTCGCGGTCGGCGCTGCCGGTGTCGACGCTGGTCATCTGGATGTCGAGGGTGGCCGTGGACCTGGACGGGTCCGCGCCGTCCAGGTGCAGGCTGCCGGTGAAGTCGTGGAAGGCGCCCTTGACGTTGGTGACCATGGCGTGCCGGGCGGTGAAGCCGATCGTGGTGTGCGCCGGGTCGATGGTGTAGTCGCCGGTCAGCGCGGTCAGGTCGGGGCCGGTGACGGTGGCCGTGGTCGCGGGGGTGCTGTCCTTGCGGCTGAAGATGCCCATGTCGTGCTCCAGAGAGTTTCGGTTGAACGTTAAACGAATCCGATGTCTCCGACGGTAGACCCATTCTGTTCAGGTTTCAACATCATCCGCTGCGTGTTTTCATCGTCGCACGGAGTAATCATGTCCGCCCTCTGGTGAAGCGGCCGGGAACCGGGCACCATCTGCGTGCGCCGCCGGACGTCGGGAGGGGTGCGGTGATGAGCGGTTCCCTGAGGCCGACCCGGCGCGCGGTGCTGCTCGCCGCCACCCTCGGTCCCGTCCGCGCTCCCGTGCCAGGGGCCCGGTCCGGGGATGATTCCCATGACGCCCTGCGGCGGCGCTGGCTCGTCATCGCCCTCGGTGCCGGATTCGACCCGGGTGCCGAGCCGTACGCCTCGCGGCTCCGTCAACTCGGTGTCCTGGCACGGGACTTCAGCGACAGCATGGCCCCCGCCCCCGGTTCCCTGTGGCCCGGGCAGCCCTTCGATCCGCCGGGCGGGATCACCTACAGCTACAACCGGCTGTGGACCATGACCCAGGCCTGGGCCCAGCCCGGCACCGGCGTCACCGGCGACCCCGCGCTCCTCGACGCCGTGCTGCGCGGCCTCGACCATCTCTCCGCGCGCGTCTACAACCCCTCCACCAGCCCGTACGGCAACTGGTGGGAGTGGCAGATCGGCAGCCCCCGGCTGCTCATGGACATCACGGCCACGCTGTACGACCGCCTCGGTGCCGGCCGGATCGCCGCCGCCTGCGCGGCCGTGGACCACTTCATCCCGGACAGCGTGTTCACCGACTACTCCGGCACCTCCACCGGCGCCAACCGCGTCGACCTCGCCCGCTCCGTCGTGCTGCGCGGCATCCTCGGGCGGGACGACGCGAAGATCTCCCTCGCCCGGGACGCCCTCTCGCCGGTCTTCCCGTACGTCACGCGGGGCGACGGGCTCTACGCCGACGGCTCCTTCGTGCAGCACACCTGGGTCGCCTATACGGGGACGTACGGCCAGGTCCTGCTCGACGGGCTGGGGCGGCTGTTCGCCCTCCTCGCCGGGTCGCCCTGGGAGGTCACCGACCCCGCCCGACAGGACATCCTCGACGCCGTCGAGCACTCCTTCGCGCCGCTCGTCCACGACGGTCTGGTCATGGACGGTGTCAACGGCCGGGCCGTCAGCCGGGGTTACCTGCGCGACGACGACCTGCACCTCATGCGCAGCGACCACTTCCACGGCCAGGCGCTCATCGGCTCGATCGCGCTGCTCGCCGGCGGGGCGGGGGAGGAGCGGCGGGACAGGTGGTACGGGATGGTGAAGGGGTGGATCCAACGGGATGTCCTGACACCGATACTGACGGGAGGTCAGTTCGGTGTGGCCGACCTCGCGCGGTTGCACGCCGTCGCCGACTCGGCCGTACCGGCGGCTCCGGAACCCCTCGGTCACCGGCTCTTTCCGGCCATGGACCGCGCCGTCCACCGCGGTCCCCGCTTCACCGCCGCCCTGTCCATGGCGAGTGATCGCATCGCCCACTACGAGTGCGGCAACGGCGAGAACCCGCGCGGCTGGCACACCGGTTCGGGGATGCTCTACTGGTGGCCGGAGGGTCGTAGCGGCCGGGCCGATCGGTCCGACCAGTACACCGACTGGTTCTGGCCGACCGTCGACTGGTACCGGCTGCCGGGCACCACCGTCTCCACCAAGCGGCTCGTCGACCGCGAAGGGGGCGAATGGGGTGCGCCCAAGCCCGATGTGCGCTGGGTCGGCGGGGTGACGGACGGGATGTACGCGGCCGTGGGCCAGCACCTCAAGGGGCTCGGTTCCGGACTGGAGGCCCGTAAGTCCTGGTTCTTCCTCGACGACGCCGTGGTCTGTCTCGGCGCCGGGATCACCTGCGCCGACGGCGTTCCCGTCGAGACGATCGTGGACAACCGCAACCTGGGGGAGCGCGGCACCCAGGCCTTCGTACGCGCACGGAACTGGGCGCACCTCGAAGGGCACGGTGGCTGGATCCTGCCGCAGGGGTCGTACGAGGCCGAGCTGCGCGCGTTGCGCGAGGACCGCACCGGCGCCTGGTCCGACATCAACGCGGGCGGCACCGACGAGCGGCGCACCCGGCGCTGGCAGACCCTGTGGCTCGACCACGGCACCGACCCGGCCGGCGCCCGCTACCTGTACGTCCTGCTGCCCGGCGCCACCCGCGCCGAGACCGCCGTCCGGGCCGCCGACCGCCACTGGCTGCGCGTCCTCGCCAACGACCCCGGCCGGCAGGCCGTCGCCGTACCCCGGCTGGGGCTGACCGGCGCGAACTTCTGGCGGGCCGGTACGGTGGGGGACCTGGCCGTCTCCGCGGGGGCGAGCGTGCTCGTCGTCCGCCGGGGCCGCACGGCCGTCCTGCACGTCAGCGAGCCGCCGCGCACGGGCAGGCCGCTGGAGATCGTCTGGGACCGTCCGGTGCGCGCGGTGACCCGGGCCGGCGAGGGCGTCGAGGTGCTCGCCGCGGACCGCGCCCTGAGGCTGCGTGTCACTCCAGGGATGGCATGTGCCGACCGTGTATGTGAGGTGTCTCTCAGGTGACGGCTTTGTTGCCTCCCTACAACCCTGATGCCCTCTGAGCAGTCGGAACGGCTGCACGCGTCCGGGGTTCTGTTCACTGGCACCAGGAAAACGGGCCGGAGACTGTACGGAGTCGACGTCTCGCTTTCCTTGGTGTCCTTCGTAAGGTCGCTACATGACCGTTTTGGAAGAGACGACGGGTGAGCCGACCGGCGAGCCGACGGACGCGCGCGGACGGGTCGCCGAGCTGCACGAGATTCGTGCCAGGGCCGTGGCCGGCCCCAGCGAGAAGGCGACCGAGGCGCAGCACGCCAAGGGCAAGCTGACGGCGCGGGAGCGGATCGAGCTGCTCCTGGACCCGGGGTCCTTCCAGGAGGTCGAGCAGCTGCGCCGGCACCGGGCGCAGGGGTTCGGCCTGGAGGCGAAGAAGCCGTACACGGACGGTGTGATCACCGGCTGGGGCACGGTCGAGGGCCGCACGGTCTTCGTCTACGCGCACGACTTCCGGATCTTCGGCGGCGCCCTCGGTGAGGCGCACGCCACCAAGATCCACAAGATCATGGACATGGCCATCGCGGCCGGTGCCCCGCTGGTGTCGCTCAACGACGGCGCGGGCGCCCGGATCCAGGAGGGCGTCAGCGCCCTGGCCGGCTACGGCGGCATCTTCCAGCGCAACACCAAGGCGTCGGGTGTCATCCCGCAGATCAGCGTGATGCTCGGCCCGTGCGCGGGCGGCGCCGCGTACTCGCCCGCCCTGACGGACTTCGTCTTCATGGTCCGCGAGACCTCGCAGATGTTCATCACGGGCCCGGACGTGGTCAAGGCCGTGACCGGCGAGGAGATCAGCCAGAACGGGCTCGGCGGCGCCGACGTGCACGCCGAGACCAGCGGCGTGTGCCACTTCGCGTACGACGACGAGGAGACGTGCATCGCCGAGGTGCGCTACCTGCTGTCGATGCTCCCGCAGAACAACCGCGAGAACCCCCCGCGCGCCGAGTCCTCCGACCCGGTCGACCGCCGCGGCGACGTCCTGCTGGACCTGGTCCCGGCGGACGGCAACCGGCCGTACGACATGACGAAGGTCATCGAGGAACTCGTCGACGACGGCGACTACCTGGAGGTCCACGAGCGCTGGGCGCGCAACATCATCTGCGCCCTGGCCCGCATGGACGGCCAGGTGGTCGGCATCATCGCCAACCAGCCGCAGGTCCTCGCCGGCGTACTGGACATCGAGGCCAGTGAAAAAGCTGCGCGCTTCGTCCAGATGTGTGACGCTTTCAATGTCCCGATCATCACCCTGCTGGACGTGCCGGGCTTCCTCCCCGGCGTGGACCAGGAGCACGGCGG
Source organism: Streptomyces sp. MUSC 14 (assembly GCF_001866675.1). Lineage (NCBI taxonomy): Bacteria > Bacillati > Actinomycetota > Actinomycetes > Kitasatosporales > Streptomycetaceae > Streptomyces > Streptomyces sp. MUSC 14. The sequence goes on along the minus strand of NZ_MLYN01000008.1, from coordinate 84,486 downwards.
AATCATCCGGCACGGCGCGAAGCTGCTGTACGCCTACTGCAACGCGACCGTGCCGAGGATCTCGCTCATCCTGCGCAAGGCGTACGGAGGTGCCTACATCGTCATGGACTCCCAGTCGATCGGGGCGGACCTCACCTACGCCTGGCCGACCAACGAGATCGCCGTGATGGGCGCCGAGGGCGCCGCCAACGTCATCTTCCGCCGGCAGATCGCCGACGCCCAGGACCCCGAGGCCATGCGGGCCCGGATGGTCAAGGAGTACAAGTCCGAGCTGATGCACCCGTACTACGCGGCCGAACGCGGCCTCGTGGACGACGTCATCGACCCCGCCGAGACGCGCGAGGTCCTGGTCAAGTCCCTGGCGATGCTCCAGTCCAAGCACGCCGACCTGCCCTCCCGCAAGCACGGCAACCCCCCGCAGTAACCGAGCGGACCCACCGCGGCAACCCCGCGGACCTCTCTCTCACGGAGACTGACACCCATGAGCACTCCTGACATCCGCGTCGAGAAGGGCCACGCCGAGCCCGAGGAAGTCGCCGCCATCACGGCCGTCCTCCTGGCCCGCGCGGCCGCCCGCACGTCCGTGGCCCCGGCGCACCGCGGCCGCGCCAAGGCCGGCTGGCGCCGCCTGGAGCGCGAGGGCGGCTTCCGCGCCCCGCACAGCTGGCACTGAGCCCCGCGTCACCACGGCCCCGCTCTCCTCCGGGAGGGCGGGGCCGTCGTGTTGTGCGCCCTTCCAGTCCGTACGTGCGCCCGTGCGCTCCCGCGAACGGATCAACCGGCGCTGGGCGGCCCGCGATCAAGCTCCCTAATCTGGCGCCGACATCCGGCGCAGGAGCCGGCTCAGGAACCGGCCCAGGAAAGGGACCCCACCGCCCGTGACACTCTCGACGCCGCGATGTGCCGTCCGCATCACCATCGCGACCACCCTGCTGACCGTGCTCGCCATGATCCCGGCCGGCGCCGCCGGCCAGAGCTGGCAGCGGGTCGGCACCGACGCCCGCAGCGGCGTCAGCGGCCTCGCCGTCGAGGGGCCGTCGGCCGACGGGACCGGCGTGGACGCGCTGATCGTGCACGACAACAGGGCGCCCGGACAGCGGCGGCTGTCCCGGGTCACCCATCGGGACCGCGGCCCCGACGAGGTCGCCCCGCTGACGTGGAGCGGGGCCGAACCGCAGGACCTGGAAGCCATCGAGGCGATTCCCGGCATGGCGGGGGAGTACATGGCACTCGCCGCCCGCGGCATCGTCTACCGCGTCCGGGTCGACGGTGACACGGCGGCCGTCGTCGACTACACGCCCCTGCCCGGTGTCGCCCCGGGCGACGCCGACGAGAGCCTCGCGCTGGTGTCGCGGGACGGCAGGCTCGCCGTGCTGTGGGCCTCCCGGGGCGACGGTCCGGACCACCCCGCCGTCCTGTACGCGGCGCCGCTGACCTTCGCCCCCTGGGGCCAGCCCGAGTTCGGCGCCGTGAGCCACCGGACGTACCGGGCGCCGTACCCGGCCGGCGAGGGCACCCGGCACATCACCGACCTCTCCGTGACCGACTCCGGCCGAATCCTGGCGAGTTCGGCGGCGGACGCCGGTGACGACGGGCCGTTCGACTCCGCCGTGTCCGACATCGGCCGGGTCACCGTCTCCCCGGCCGGCGCCGTGCGCGTCACGCTCGCGAAGTCCCCCACCCTGCTCGGCACCTTCCGCGGCTACAAGGTCGAGGCCGTGGAGTGCGTGCCCGGCACCGACCGGGCCCTGCTCGGCACCGACGACGAGAACCACGGCGGCTCCGTGCGCTCCATGCCGTACTGCGGGCGCTGAACACAACTCGGCCCCTGAACCCACCGGTTCAGGGGCCGTCGTCGGAATGCGCCGGTGTCCTAGCGCAGGCGGGCCATCAGCGCGTGCTCGACCAGGGTGATCAGCGCCGACTTCGCGTCCGCGCGGTGGCGGGCGTCGGTCGTGATGATCGGGGTGTCCGGACCGATCTGGAGCGCCTCGCGCACCTCGTCGGGGTTGTACGGCTGCTGGCCGTCGAAGCCGTTGAGGGCGATCACGAACGGCAGCCCGCTGTTCTCGAAGTAGTCGACCGCGGGGAAGCAGTCGGCGAGGCGCCGGGTGTCCACGAGCACGATCGCGCCGATCGCGCCGCGCACCAGGTCGTCCCACATGAACCAGAAGCGGTCCTGGCCCGGCGTGCCGAACAGGTACAGGATCAGGTCCTGGTCGAGGGTGATACGGCCGAAGTCCATGGCCACCGTGGTGGTGGTCTTGTCCCCGGTGTGGGTGAGGTCGTCGATGCCCGCGCTGGCGGACGTCATGACGGCCTCGGTGCGCAGCGGGTTGATCTCCGAGACGGCACCCACGAACGTGGTCTTGCCCACGCCGAAGCCGCCCGCCACCACGATCTTCGCGGAGGTGGTGGAGCGGGAAGGACCGCCGCTAGAGCTTGCGAAGTCCACTGAGCACCCTTTCGAGCAGTGTCACGTCTGGCTGGCCACCGGCGTTCTCGTCGCCGCCGGGCTGATGGATGGCGACCAGGCCCGCCTCCGCCAAGTCGGCGACGAGGATCCTGGCCACGCCGAGGGGGATCGTCAGCAGGGCCGATACCTCGGCCACCGACTTGATCTCCCGGCAGAGGTTGCAGATCCGCTGATGCTCGGGCAACTGGCCCTGCATCTGGTGCGGCTGCGCGGTGGTGTGCACCAGTGCCTCGATGGCGAGCTGGTACCGCGGGCGGGTCCGGCCGCCGGTCATGGCGTACGGACGCACCAGGGGGTTGTTCGATGCGGACGCGGGCGCCGGCTCGGGGCGGCGCTGCGGCTGCACCGGCTGGATGCGCGGGGCCGGCGGCTGGTCGTACGGCGACGGGCCGGGGCCCTGCGGCGCGTACGGCTGCCGGTGGCTCGGGGCGGAGGGGAAGTTGTACCGGTTCGCGGAACCGTCGCCCTGACCCTGACCAGGGCCGTACGACCAGTTCCCCGAATGCGAACCACCTGGGGGTGTTGCCACTTTCTCTCCTCCTCCGACTGTGCCGGGCACCCATCGCTGTGGAGCCGCGTCCCGAAACCTTACGGCCCCGGGACGCGAATACGCACCGTCCGATTGTTAGTTGAGAAGGCTGCCCTGGAGCTCCGCACGGAGATCCGGGGTCAGGACCGTGCCCGCGCGGTCCACCAGAAGGGCCATCTCGTACCCGATGAGGCCGATGTCCGCTTCCGGGTGGGCCAGAACCGCGAGCGAGGAGCCGTCGGATACGGACATGATGAAGAGGAATCCCCGCTCCATCTCCACAACTGTCTGGTTCACGGCACCTCCCTCGAAGATCCGGGAGGCGCCTGCCGTCAGAGACGTCAGACCGGAGGCGACGGCCGCGAGCTGGTCCGCGCGGTCGCGGGGGAAGCCCTCGGACATTGCCAGAAGGAGTCCGTCGGCGGAGACCACCACCGTGTGGGACACCCCCGGGGTGTTGTCCACGAAGTTGGTGATCAACCAGTTCAGGTTCTGTGCCGCCTGGCTCATCGGGCTCACACTAACGCTCCTGGTTGTAGGTGCTGTCAGGACCGAAGCCCTGGCCGTTCGTTTCACTGCCTGCGCTGCGTCCGCGCTGGACGCCTCGGCGCAGGTTGCTCAGCCTGCCCCGGACGTCCTCCGGGGCGCGGGAGACCTGGGGGCCTCCCTGGGGGGTGCTCTCGGCGGCGCCCTCGACCAGGTTGGCCTTGGGTACCCGCCGCGGCAGACCGGAGGCGGTGACCCCGCCCGCCTTCGGCTTGCGGAGCTGCGAGGCCTGCTGCCACCGCTCGTCGTTCGCCGAACGCCAGTCGCTGTCGCCGCCGGCCGCCGGAGCAGCGCCCGGAGCCGGAGCCGGAGCCGGCGCTTCCGGCTGCACACGGGCCGTGCCGTTCGCGGCACTCGAACCGTTGGAACCGCTCGGGGCGGAACCACGGCGGGGCAGCCCGGCGTCGGTCAGTGTGTGGGAGGCGGGAGCGGCCGGTCCCGGACGGTCGAAGCCTACGTGGTTCCGCTCACTCACGTCAGCGGCCTGCGAGGATTCGGCTTCCGGAGCGTACTGGGCCGGGTAGCCGTTCTGGTAGCCGTCCTGCGGCTGCTGCGGCTGCTGCGGCTGCTGCGGCTGCTGCGGCCAGTCGTCCTGGTACGAGTGGGCCGGGGCCGGCTCGGTGTACGCCGGGTCGGGGTAGCCGCCGGCCGAGAAGTTCTCGCCCTGCGGACGGCCGCCGTTCGGCGCGAAGAACTGGTCCTCGTACGGCTTGTTGTAGCTCTCCTCGTACGCGGCCTGCTGCGGCTCCTCGTACGCCTGCTCCTGATAGGCCCGCGGCTGCTGCTCCTGGAACGGCTGCTGCGGCTGCTGCTCCTGGTAGCCCTGCCGGCCGTCGAAGAGCGGGTCCGCGTAGGCGGCGGGCGCCTCGGGCTCCTGCTGCGGCTCGGCCTGCGGCTGGCCCTGGGCCTCCAGGGCCGCGCGGCGCTCCTCGCGCATCAGCGAGCGGCCGACCGGGTCCAGCTCCCGGATGTCGTCGGGGATCTCCGGGTACCGGCTGTCGTCGAAGCCGAGCTCGGCGGCGGTCCGCAGGGGCTGCTGCACCTGCCCGAAGTTCTCACCCTGGAACTGCTGCTCCGGGATGATCTGCGAGACCGTGAACTCCTCGCGGTCCAGCGGCGTCTCGCCGCCACCACCGTGCGTGATCGCGTCCGGCAGCATGACCAGGGAGGTCGTACCGGCCTGCTCGCCCGAGGGGCGCAGCTGGACGCGGATGCCGTGCCGGTCGGACAGCCGGCCGACCACGAACAGGCCCATGCGCTGGGAGATCGCGGCGTCCACGGTCGGCGGGTTGGCCAGCTTGTGGTTGATGTCCGCGAAGTCCTCGGCCGTCAGACCGATGCCCTTGTCGTGGATCTCGATCATGATGCGGCCGTCGGGCAGCCGGGTCGCGGTGACGCGGACCTTGGTCTGCGGGGAGGAGAACGTCGTCGCGTTCTCCAGCAGCTCGGCGAGCAGGTGCACGAGGTCGGTGACCGCGCGGCCGTGGATCTCGGCCTCCGGCACACCGGACAGCTCGATGCGCTCGTACTGCTCCACCTCGGAGGAGGCGGCGCGCAGCACGTCGACCAGCGGGACCGGCTGGTCCCAGCGGCGGCCGGGCTCCTCGCCCGCGAGGACCAGGAGGTTCTCGCCGTTGCGGCGCATACGGGTGGCCAGGTGGTCCAGCTTGAAGAGGTTCTCCAGCTGGTCCGGGTCGGCCTCGTTGTTCTCCAGGTCGGTGATCAGGGTCAGCTGGCCCTCGATCAGCGACTGGTTGCGGCGCGACAGGTTGGTGAAGATCGCGTTGATGTTGCCCCGCAGCAGGGCCTGCTCGGAGGCGAGCCGGACCGCCTCGCGGTGGACCTGGTCGAAGGCGCGGGCGACCTCGCCGATCTCGTCCTTGGTGGTGATCGGGATCGGGGTCACCCGGGTGTCGACCCGGCCCGGGTCGGTGCGCGAGAGCTGGTCGACCAGCATCGGCAGGCGCTGCTCGGCGATGCCGAAGGCGGCGTTGCGCAGCTGGCGCATCGAGCGGCTCATCTGGCGGGCCACGGCACCGGCCAGGATGAAGGCGAGCAGCAGGGCGACCACGACGACGGCACCGGTGATGATCGCGGAGGTCTTGGCGTCGTCGGCGATGCCGGAGGCCTCGTTCACGGCCTTGTCGGCCATGCCCGACTCGATGTCACGGTACGCGTTGAACTTGAGCGTGTTGACCGCCCACCAGTTCTGCGCGGTGATGCCCTTCTGGGCGAGCGCCTGACGGGCGGCGGGGTCGGTGGAGTCCAGGGTGGCGAGCGCAGTGACCATCTTCTGCGGGTCGGACGGCGGCGCGACGTAGCTCGGGTCCTTGGCCTTGGCCTGCTGGGCCATCGTCACGGCCTGGGCCTGGATGTTCTGCTTCTCGGTGTCGAGCTTGTCCGCGTCGGCCTGGGTGCCACCGCCGATGTACTCCTCGACGGCGATGCCCTCGAGGTAGGCGTACGAGGACAGGGCGACCCGCTGGCTGGCCAGGTTGGGGGCGTCCGGACCCGGCTTGACCAGGATGTGCATGCCGATCGAGCGCTCCAGCGACAGGGCCGCCTTGGTGAGCGAGATGGCGTAGACGGTACGGCCGTAGGAGGTGATGTTGCCGGTGCCGAGGCCGAGCTCGTTGGCGAACTCCATCAGCGGGTGGGCGACCTTGACGTAGCCCTCCTCGGTCTGCACACCGGTGAACTTGGAGGTGTACGCACCCGCGCGCAGCGTCTGCAGGAAGGGCTCCGCCTCGCGGAACAGCTTCAGCCGGCGCTCCAGGCCGGACTTGTGCGGCATGTTCTGCGCGGCCTGGTCGAATGCGTCGGCGGCCTTGTCGGTCGCGTCGCGGGCCGCCGTGACCGTCGCCTTGTCCTGGGCGGTCTCCAGCTTGCCCTTCAGCAGGGGCGCGGCGGTGGTGTCGCGTTCCTGGTAGAGCGCGTCGGCATAGGAGAGCGAGGCGCGCACGAGCCGGGCGGTGCTCTCGGCGTCACGGGCCTGCTGCCAGGTGTCGATCGAGTTCTTCACCTGGAAGCCGCCCATGACGAGACCGACCGCCACGGGTATGAGCAGGATCGCGTTCAGTCTGGTCGGCACCCGCCAGTTGCGCGGGGAGAAACGACCGCCGCTCGGGGCCTGCGGGGCCGCCGGTTCCGCGCCGGTCACGGGGGTGGGCGCCGCAGCGCGCGGCGGCGGGGTGAAGTTGCCCCGTGCCGACGGCTCGGGACCGTTCTTGCTTCGCCTCACTCGACCAACAACCTCTCGGCGGTCGGCACCTACGTCGTGCCGCAGTCTCTCAGAGCCCGGTTCGTCATCGACCACGTAGTACGTCGTTGACTATTGGGCAGTTCAGGCATTCCAGCACGTGGACCAGTGCTCTTCCAAACAGCGGAAACCTGTGAACGGGCCTGCAGAAGGTGCCAGATAAAACGGTCATAAAGAGCGAGCCCCGCCAAAAGGCGGGGCGATTGTGAGCACAGCGGTACAGCCCGACTGCGTCGCGTGGTGATACCCGGGGATTCCTCTGCCGAACTGTTATGAACACCGGAGCCGACCGTGTCAAAGGCCACAGCCGGCTCCGGTCCGATTACGACAACTGCCGTACGGCACGTCGTACTTGAGCACGTATGCACGTGCTGACCAGCACTTGTGCTACCGCAGGCGGGCCATCAGCGCGTGCTCGACCAGCGTGATCAACGCACTCTTGGCGTCCGCGCGGTGACGGGCGTCGGTCGTGATGATCGGGGCGTCCGGTCCGATCTGGAGCGCCTCGCGCACCTCGTCGGGCGTGTAGGGCTGCTGGCCGTCGAAACCGTTGAGGGCGATGACGAACGGCAGCCCGCTGTTCTCGAAGTAGTCGACGGCCGGGAAGCAGTCGGCGAGGCGCCGGGTGTCCACGAGCACCACCGCGCCGATCGCACCGCGCACCAGGTCGTCCCACATGAACCAGAAACGGTCCTGGCCCGGCGTGCCGAAGAGGTAGAGGATCAGGTCCTGGTCGAGGGTGATACGGCCGAAGTCCATGGCGACGGTGGTCGTCGTCTTGTCCCCGGTGTGGGTGAGGTCGTCGATGCCGGCCGAAGCGGACGTCATGACGGCCTCGGTGCGCAGCGGGTTGATCTCCGAGACGGCGCCGACGAACGTGGTCTTGCCCACGCCGAAGCCGCCGGCCACCACGATCTTGGCGGAGGTGGTGGCCCGGCCCGCGTCAGAGCTTGCGAAGTCCACTGAGCACCCTTTCGAGCAGCGTCACGTCCGGAGCGCCACCGTTGTTCTCGTCGCCACCGGGCTGGTGGATGGCGACCAGGCCGGCCTCGGCGAGGTCGGCCACCAGGATCCGGGCCACCCCGAGCGGCATGGCCAGCAGCGCGGAGACCTCCGCGACCGACTTGACCTCACGGCACAGGTGGCAGATGCGCTGGTGCTCCGGGAGCAGCCCCATGAGCGCTGCCGGGTCGGCCGTCGTGCTGATCAGCGCCTCGATGGCGAGCTGATAGCGCGGCCGCGTCCGGCCGCCGGTCATCGCGTACGGACGGACCAGCGGCTGGTCGCCCTCGTCCCCGTACGGTTCCGCGTACGGATCGTGATGGGCGGTGGGCGGGGTCATGAATCCTCCGGGCGGGACAGCAAGTCGGTCAGTCGTGCCGTCTGACGGGGGCCGGTGGGGGGATTGTGTCGGCCGGACGGTGGTTTGGTGAGGTGGGTGGTGCCGGGGGCGGTCAGTGAAGCAGACTGCCTTGGAGTTCGGCGCGCAGGTCCGGGGTGAGTACCGCCCCTGCGCGGTCGACGAGCAGTGCCATCTCGTAGCCGACGAGACCGATGTCGCATTCCGGGTGGGCCAGGACCGCGAGGGACGACCCGTCCGAGACGGACATCAGGAAGAGGAACCCCCGCTCCATCTCGACGACCGTCTGTGCCACGTTGCCGCCCTCGAAGATCCGGGATGCCCCGGCGGTCAGCGAGGTGAGCCCCGAGGCGACGGCCGCGAGCTGGTCGGCGCGGTCCCGCGGGAAGCCTTCGGACATCGCCAGCAGAAGGCCGTCGGCGGACACCACCACCGTGTGCGACACCCCAGGGGTGTTGTCCACGAAGTTGGTGATCAACCAGTTCAGGTTCTGTGCCGCCTGGCTCATCGGACTCAACTAACGCTCCTGCTGGTGAGTGGGGCTCGGGTAGCTGCCGGTCTGGCCGCTGCCGGCCTGACGGCCCTGAGCGATACCCCGACGGAGATTGGTCAGCCGTCCGCGTACGTCGTCGGGCGCACGCGAGATCTGCGGACCGGCCTGGTGCTGTTGCTGCTGAGCCGTGCCCGGGACGAGGTTCGCCCGGGGTACCCGGCGCGGCAGGCCGGAGGTCGTGATGCCGCCCGCGGCGGGCTGCCGCACGCGCTCGGCCTGCCGGACGAGGTCGTCGTTCGGCGAGGTGCGCCAGGAGCCTGTGGTCGAGCCGTTGCCGGCGCCGCTCGCGCCGCCCGCGTTCGCGTCGCGCTGCGGAGCCTGGGCGGGCGCCTGCGGCTGCTGCGGCGCGGCCGTGCCGTCCTGCGGACCGCCGTGGAACCAGTTGGTCTCCAGCGTGTCGTACAGCGGAGTACGGCCGTCCAAGGGACCGCTGGCCGGCGGGAGGGCCTCCGGCTCGCGCTGCACCGGACGCGCCGGCTGCGGCTGCGGGGCCTGCGGGCGCGGGGTGCCGAAGTCGTTCCGGACGGGCGGCTGCGGGCGCTCGAACTGGCCGGTGTGCGCCGGGTTCTGCTGCTGTCCGGTGGAGCTGCCGTCGAAGCCGCCGTCGAAGCCGCCGTCGTAGGCCTGCGGGGCCGCGAACCGGCCGCTGTCGCGCTCGCCGCCGGCGTCCGGCCGCGCGGGCGCCGGGCTGCCGAAGACGTCGGAGCGGACGAACTGCCCGGCGTCCGGCTGACCGGCGGGGGCGGCGGGAGCACCGGCGCCGGCGGGACCGTCGAACCGGCCCGGCAGCTGCGGGGCCTCGGGCCGGGCGAACTGGCCGGTCTGCTGGGGGCTGTCCGGACGCGCGAACTGCCCGGTCTGCTGCGGGTCGTCCGGGCGCGTGTACCGGCCGGACTGCTGGGGGGCGTCGGGCCGGGGGAACTGGCCCGTGCTCCGGGAGGCGTCGAAGCCGTTCAGCTCGGGGCGCGGGAACTCGCCCGTGGCGGACGGACCGTGGTCGTCGAACGCGGGTATCGCGGGTATCTCCGCGGTCGCGCCCGGACCCTGGCGGTCGTCGACGCGCGGCCTGCGCGCGGTGTGCGCCGGGTCCTGCTCGTCGTGGCCGCGCGGGGCGTCCAGCGGGGCACGCGACAGCGGGGCACCGGAGTCGCTCCAGCTCGGCGTGCGCGGCTGCTGCGGCTCGGCGCCGGGCAGCTCGGCCCGCGGCCCGCCGCGCGGCGGCAGCTGGGGCTGACGGCCCTGGTCGGCGGGGGCGGCGGGGCGCTGCGGGCCACGGCCGCCGAAGGCGTCCTGCTGCGGCCCGCCCGGGTTCGCGGCCTGGAGGTTCTGCGGGGCGCCCGGCGCCTGAGCGCCGAAGCCGCCCGAGGCGGAGCCGGTGGGGACCGGCCGGCCCTGCTGCGGAGCGCCGGGGCCGCCGGGGCCGCCGAACGCACCGGCACCGCCCTGCGGGCCGCGCCCGCCGGGACGGCCGCCCTGGCCTCCGCCGGGCAGCGCGGCCCGGGGACCCTGGCCGGCGCCGACCTGACCGCGCGGGGCGGGACCGGAACCGAGCAGACCGCCACCGGCCGGGGCGCCGCCGAGGGCACCGCCGGTGCCGCCCTGCCGCCGGGCCGCGGCCGCACCCGCGGCGGCCTGCGCGGCGGCGGGACCGCCGGAGCCACCGGGCGCGCCCGGCTTGCCCGGAGCGGGCTTCTTGCCGCCCTGGGCCACATCCACGGGCAGCATGACCAGCGCGGTCGTACCACCGGAGTCGGACGGGCGCAGCTGTATGCGGATGCCGTGCCGCTGCGAGAGCCGGCCGACCACGAACAGGCCCATGCGGCGGGAGACGGAGACGTCCACGGTGGGCGGCGAGGCGAGCCGCTCGTTGATCGCCGCGAGGTCCTCGGGGGACAGGCCGATACCGGTGTCGTGGATCTCGATCAGCACGCGGCCGTCGGGCAGCGCGTGACCGGTGACCTTGACCTTGGTCTGCGGCGAGGAGAACGAGGTCGCGTTCTCCAGCAGCTCGGCGAGCAGGTGCACGAGGTCGTTGACGACGCGGCCCGCGACCTCGGTCGTCGGCACGGACGCCAGCTCGATGCGCTCGTACTGCTCCACCTCGGACGCGGCGGCGCGCAGCACGTCGACCAGCGGGACCGGGCGGGTCCAGCGACGGCCGGGCTCCTCACCCGCGAGGACGAGGAGGTTCTCGCCGTTACGGCGCATACGGGTCGCGAGGTGGTCGAGCTTGAACAGCGAGGAGAGCTGGTCCGGGTCGGCCTCGCGGGACTCCAGTTCGGAGATGAGCGAGAGCTGACGCTGGATGAGGCCCTGGGAACGGCGCGAGAGGTTGGTGAACATCGCGTTGACGTTGCCCCGGAGCAGGGCCTGCTCGGCGGCGAGGCGGACCGCCTCGCGGTGCACGTCGTCGAAGGCCGCGGCCACCTGGCCGATCTCGTCCTTGGAGTGCACACCGACGGACTCGACGGAGGTGTCGACGTCCTGCGGGTCGGACTCCGAGAGCTGCTTGACGAGCTCGGGGAGGCGGTCCTGGGCGACCTTGGTCGCGGTCTCCTGGAGCCGGCGCAGCGAGCGGATCATGGAGCGGGCCACGACGAACGCGCCGACCAGCGAGACGCCGAGCACGAGCAGGATCAGCGCACCGGAGATGATGGCGTCCTGCTGCGTGGCGCTCTTCAGCTCGCGGGCCTTCTGCTCCATCTCCTCGAGCAGCGTGTGCTCGATCTTCTTCATCTGCTCGATCTTGGTCGAGCTGTCGTCCACCCAGTCGCGGTACGACCGCGCCGGCAGCTGCTGCATACCGCTGGAGGACTCGAAGGAGCGCTTGGCGTAGGTGTCGGCGGACTCGATCGTCGGGTTGCCCCCGTCGATCGGACCGAGGAGTTCCTCCGCGTTCCCCTGGCTCGCGAAGATCTTGCGGAAGATCGCCAGCTCGGAGTTCTCGCTCTCGTAGGCCGACTGGCCGTAGAGGCGGTCGTTCTCGGAGAGGTCGCCCTTGGACGAGGTGGTCGAGGGCAGTGCGGCGGCGATCGCCGCGCGCTGCTCGGAGGCGTACTCCTTGGCGGTGGAGAAGGCCGCCAGGGCGCGGGTGCGGGAGATCATCTCCGGGTTGCTGGAGGCCTCGGCCATGTCCTGGGACAGGCCGATCAGCTGGGTGATCAGCCGGTGGTACGACTCGATGGTCTGCGTCGAGTTGCCCGGCGACTGGTAGGCGGACCGGCGGATCTTGGCCAGGTCGTCCAGCTGGTTGGCGAGGCCCACGAGGGCGTCGCGCACGCCCTGGAGCTGGCCGTCCTTGCTCGCCGCGTCGATCTGCTCGGAGGCGTCGAGGAAGTTCTCGCGGGCCCGGTCGGTCTTCTCCTGGTAGCCCTTGACCGTGTAGTCGGTGGCCTTCAGACCGTGCGACAGCGGACCGGCCGACTGGTCGCGCTCCTCCTGGAGCGCGGCGGCCAGCTCCGTGGCCTGCTTGGTCATGTCCGTCAGCAGCTTCATGTTGTCGAGCTGCTGGATGTCGTTGATGTTCTGGTCGATGCGCAGCGCGCCCAGCGAGGTCGCCGCGACCACGGGGAGGGCGAGCAGCGAGACCAGACGCGTGGAGATGCGCCAGTTGCGCAGGGCCATGCGCGAACCGGGGCCGGTGCTGCCCTTGACGGGCTTCACGGTCGGAGTGGTGGCCGCGGAACCGCCGGGGGAGGCGGAAGCGGTCGAGGAGGTCGGACCCGACGGGCCGCCGGGCCGCCCGCCGCGCTCACCGCCGTCACCGGACGGGGCCGGGCCCTGGTTCTGGGCGTGCTGGGGGGAGGAGCCGCCCTTCATGGGAGCAGTCCCGTCGTGCGGCTCCGGCTCCGCCGAAGCGCTGCCATCCCTCTTGAAACGTCCCTGCACTAGCGTCGCAACCTCTGGACCAGGCACCCCTCCGCTCGCGCGGAGGGACACGGTGTCGGCGTTGTGGGGAGCGCCCTGAAAACGTCCCCCGATGGTCTTGAGTGACCGGCGCTGGTTCCCCCTGTCTCGCCGCCACTCGGCGCTGCGTCGCGCCGCCTGTGCGCCGGCTCGATCCTGCGGCGGTCCGTGGAATTCCAGCACAGTGCCGGATCTCCAACAAGGGCCGTGGACCGAGCCGTGACCTCGGTGACGGGCTGTGAGTGCCATGTCACCAGCCGTGGAAGCTTATCCCGTGCATAACGGGCGCAATCCGGCGAGTTGCCGAACGGTGTCAGGTGTCCCAGTCGCCATGATCAGGAGCGGAATGAGCGCTTCAGGGGGTCAATGTCCGTTTCGCTAGGGCGGATTGACGAAGTGATTTGACCGCTTTGTCCGCGAGGTCGTGAGGAAACTCACATGCATCACAGGGGCAGTTGGCGCCGTCGGCGGGGAATTGGATGTTTAGCCTGACGCTTTACAGGAGTGACGACTCTGCAAACCCACTCGACCAGAGGGCACAGGACGACAACGGTGAAGACGACGATGATGTTCCACAAGATCGCCAACCCGCGGCGCACGACCCTGGCGCATCTCCAGGACGCGGGCGAACTGCAGACCGCCGAGCTGCCGGAGCACTCCGTCGAGCTTCCGCTCCAGACGGCCAACCCGCGGCGCACCGTCCTGGTGGACATCCCGGCCCAGGCTGCAGCCGCAGAGTAGCCGACGGGCGCGGAGCGGCCGCACGGCCGCTCGCCTATTCCGCTGAATTCCGGGCACCGGGGAATTCGGCGGAGGGCATTTCCGGGAGGAATCCGACCCCTCGACCGGTTAACCTGGGGCGTCAGTACGCCGGTTCTCAACTGTGAGGGGCGCAAGGATCCCGTGCGCATCGCCAGGTTCTCCATCGACGGGAACGTCGCCTTCGGCGTGGTCGAGGGCGACAAGCAGGACGAGCTCGTCCTGGACATCATCAAGGGCATTCCCTACGGCGTCGACTTCGAGCTCAGCGGTGTCAAGGTCCCGCTGAGCAAGGTCAGGCTCCTGCCCCCGGTCATCGGCAACAAGATCGTGGCCTTCGGGCGCAACTACGCGTCCCACGCGAAGGAACTGGGCAACGAGGTGCCCGAGGCGCCGTTCGCCTTCTTCAAGCCGAGCACCGCGATGATCGCCTCCGGCGACGCCATCCAGTACCCGTCCTTCTCCGCGGAACTGCACCACGAGGCCGAGCTGGCCGTCGTCATCGGCCGCATGTGCCGCGAGGTGCCGCGCGAGCGCGTCAAGGACGTGATCTTCGGCTACACCTGTGCGAACGACGTCACCGCCCGCGATGTGCAGAAGCGCGAGAAGCAGTGGGCCCGGGCCAAGGGGTTCGACACCTCCTGCCCGCTCGGCCCCTGGGTGGAGACGGACCTGGACCTCGCGCGCGCGGGCGACCTGACCATCCAGTGCACGGTCAACGGCGAACAGCGCCAGCTCGGCCGGACGAGCGAGATGATCCACCCCATCGAGGACCTGGTCGTCAACATCTCCGAGGCCATGACCCTGCTCCCCGGCGACGTCATCCTCACCGGCACCCCCGCGGGGGTCGGCCCCCTGAACGTCGGCGACGAGGTCGCCGTCACCATCGAAGGCATCGGCACACTCACCAACAAGGTTGTCAAGCGTGGCTAGCGCACCCGGCTCCCCCGTACGCGTCCGTTTCTGCCCCTCGCCCACCGGTAACCCCCACGTGGGCCTGGTCCGCACCGCCCTGTTCAACTGGGCGTTCGCCCGGCACCACGAGGGCACTCTGGTCTTCCGTATCGAGGACACCGACGCCGCCCGCGACTCCGAGGAGTCGTACGACCAGCTGCTCGACGCGATGCGCTGGCTCGGCTTCGACTGGGACGAGGGCCCCGAGATCGGCGGCCCGCACGCACCGTACCGCCAGTCGCAGCGCATGGACCTCTACAAGGACGTCGCGCAGAAGCTGCTGGACGCCGGTCACGCGTACCACTGCTACTGCTCCCAGGAGGAGCTGGACACCCGTCGCGAGGCCGCCCGCGCCGCCGGCAAGCCGTCCGGCTACGACGGCCACTGCCGCGACCTCACCCCCGCGCAGATCGAGGAGTACCGGGCCCAGGGCCGTGCCCCGATCGTCCGCTTCCGGATGCCGGACGAGACGATCACCTTCACCGACCTGGTCCGCGGCGAGCTGACCTTCACGCCGGAGAACGTGCCGGACTACGGCATCGTCCGCGCGAACGGCGCCCCGCTGTACACGCTGGTGAACCCGGTCGACGACGCCCTGATGGAGATCACCCACGTCCTGCGCGGCGAGGACCTGCTCTCCTCCACCCCGCGCCAGATCGCGCTCTACAAGGCGCTGACCGAGCTGGGCATCGCCCAGCGGACCCCGGCCTTCGGCCACCTCCCCTACGTGATGGGCGAGGGCAACAAGAAGCTCTCCAAGCGCGACCCGGAGTCGTCCCTCAACCTCTACCGGGACCGGGGCTTCCTGCCCGAGGGTCTGCTCAACTACCTGTCCCTGCTGGGCTGGTCACTCTCCGCGGACAAGGACATCTTCACGATCGAGGAGATGGTCGCGGCCTTCGACATCTCGGACGTGAACCCCAACCCGGCGCGCTTCGACCTGAAGAAGTGCGAGGCCATCAACGCCGACCACATCCGCATGCTGGATGTGAAGGAGTTCACCAGCCGCTGCGCCCCCTGGCTGCAGGCCCCGTTCGCCCCCTGGGCGCCCGAGGACTTCGACGAGGCGAAGTGGGCGGCGATCGCCCCGCACGCCCAGACCCGCCTCAAGGTCCTCTCCGAGATCACCGACAACGTCGACTTCCTGTTCCTCACCGAGCCGGTCGAGGACGAGGCGAGCTGGCAGAAGGCGATGAAGGAGGGCTCCGACGCCCTGCTGCGCACGGCCCGCGAGAAGCTGGAGTCCGCGGACTGGACGTCGGCCGAGTCCCTGAAGGAGGCCGTCCTGGCCGCCGGCGAGGCCCACGGCCTCAAGCTCGGCAAGGCCCAGGCCCCGGTCCGCGTCGCCGTCACCGGCCGCACCGTCGGCCTGCCGCTCTTCGAGTCCCTGGAAGTCCTGGGCAAGGAGAAGACCCTGGCCCGCATCGACGCGGCGCTGGCCAGGCTCGCCGCGTAACCGTCGGCACCGCCGTACCCGCAGGGGCGGCATCCGGAAGTTCCCGGATGCCGCCCCTGTCGCGTTGCTCACGCGGTAGGTTCGGATCATGACGATCAGAGCCGTCGTCTGGGACGTCGACGACACCCTCTTCGACTACACGGCCGCGGACCGGCAGGGCATGCGGGAGCACCTGGTGGCCGAGGGGCTGTTCGACGGCTACGGCAGTGCCGAGGCGGCCCTGGCCCGGTGGCGCGAGGTCACCGACCAGCAGTGGGCCCGGTTCGCGGCGGGGGAGCGCGGCTTCCAGGACCAGCGGCGCGACCGCGTACGCGTGTTCCTCGGCAGGCACGGCCTGACCGACGACGAGGCCGACGCCTGGTTCCAGCGGTACATACGGCACTACGAGGCCGCCTGGAGCCTCTTCCCGGACGTCCTGCCCGCCCTGGAGGCCCTCTCGGCCAGCCACCGGCACGCGGTGCTGTCCAACTCCAGCCTCACGGTCCAGGAGCACAAGCTGCGCACCCTCGGCATCCGCGACCGCTTCGAGGCCGTCCTGTGCGCCGCCGAGCTGGGCGTCTCCAAGCCGGAGCCCGGGGCCTTCCGCGCGGCCTGCGAGGCCCTCGCACTGCCCCCGCACGAGGTGGCCTACGTCGGCGACCACCCGGAGATCGACGGACGGGGTGCCGCCGAGGCCGGGCTGGTGTCGGTGTGGATCGACCGCGGCGGGGCCGCTGGGCAGCCGGCCGGCGAAGCCGTCGTGCACGACGCCGTCCACCGGATCACGACCCTCGCCGAACTCCCCGCGCTCGTCCGCGCGGATACCCGTTTTGGAGCCCCGTCCACCTTCGGGTAATGTTCTTCCTGCGCCGAGGGGAGCGGGCCGAAAGGCCGGAGCCCCGAGGAGCGAACGAGAACGAGAACCCCACAGGGGGTTGAGTTCCAATGGCCTATGGTGTAATTGGCAGCACGACTGATTCTGGTTCAGTTAGTCTTGGTTCGAGTCCAGGTAGGCCAGCTCGCAGAGCTCATCTGCAAAGCCCCCGTTGTGTAGCGGCCTAGCACGCTGCCCTCTCAAGGCAGTAGCGCCGGTTCGAATCCGGTCGGGGGTACTGATCTCGATCTTGTCGGGATCGCTAGGGCCCCCGTTGTGTAGCGGCCTAGCACGCCGCCCTCTCAAGGCGGTAGCGCCGGTTCGAATCCGGTCGGGGGTACTGACTGGTCTAAACCATCATTGGTCTATGGTGTAATTGGCAGCACGACTGATTCTGGTTCAGTTAGTCTTGGTTCGAGTCCAGGTAGACCAGCTCGGACCTGCGGAAACGCAGTGTCCAGGCCCCCGTTGTGTAGCGGCCTAGCACGCCGCCCTCTCAAGGCGGTAGCGCCGGTTCGAATCCGGTCGGGGGTACAAAGGAAGGCCCTCCGCTTCGGTGGAGGGCCTTCGTCGTGCCCGACGCCGGCTAGTCGAAGCCGTACCGCCGCGCCGTCTCCTCCTCCTGGGCCAGCCGATGCAGCGCCTGCTTCACCGGCTCGTTGAGGATCACCCCCAGGATCGCGAACTCGATCCGCTCCGCCTGCGACGGGTACGCCTCCATGTTGTCCAGGTCGAGTACGGCTGTCCGGTACATCAACTCGGCGTACGGCATGAGCAGTTCGGCCCCGAAGGTGTAGCCGATCCGGCGGAACGCAGCCACCGCCACCACCAGCGAGCGGTATGCCGGGGAGATGGTCGTCAGCTGCTTGGCGTTCTCCCAGCCGAGCTGGTCCAGGAGCTTGTCGACCTCATGGTGCGCGGCCTGGACGTACTCGTCCTCCTCGTCCGGCTCCGGCACCTGCGGCAGCGCCCACAGCGCCGCGCCCAGGCGGATCGTGCGCGGCAGGGAGTCGTCGTCCACATGCCCGAGCACCTCGCGCACCTTGGCCACCGGCACCCGGCCCACCTGGATCATCGCCCGCACCAGCCGCAGCCGGCGCAGATGCTCCTCGTCGTACTCGGCGGTCGTGGCGTTGATCTGGCGGCCCGGCGGCAACAGCCCTTCGCGCAGGTAGTACTTGATCGTCGCCGTGGACACGCCGCTGCGTTCGCTCAGTTCGGCCAGCCGCATCTCTTGCGCTCCTTCTCGGATAACGGCACTATCCAAGCATCGCCACTTGGATAGCTTCGCTCACCAACGAGGGGGACGTGGTCATGGTGACCCGTACGACCGCCGACGCGAAGGGCGACGTCGTCGTCCTGTTGATCGGTATGCGTATCAACCGCTTCTGGGCGGTGCATCTGTGGCTGCCGGTGATGCTCGCGATGCTGCGCATGCTGCGGGACCTGCGGAGGGAGCCCGAGCGCGGGCTGCTCAGCCATGTCCTGCTGACGGCCTCGCCGCGGACGTACTACGTCGTGCAGTACTGGGAGTCCAAGGAGAAGCTGTACGGCTACGCGACCGCGTCGGACGCCTTCCACCACAAGGCCTGGGCGCGCCTCAACCGCAAGGAGCGGGCCGGGAAGCTGCGTGGGCAGGTCGGCATCTGGCACGAGTCGTACATCGTCCCCGAGGGGTCGTACGAGGCGATCTACGGCGACATGCCCGCGTTCGGGCTGGCCGCGGCGCACGGGCAGATCCCGCTGGAGCGGCGGGGCCGGTACGCGAAGGACCGGTTCGCCCACCGGTCGAAGGGGGTGCCGGTGGCGGAGAAGACCGGCTGACTGGGGGAATCGGGGGAATCGGGGGATCAGGGAGGGCCTGCCGCGGCGTCGGGGCAGGCCCTCCTCGGTGCTCCCGGACGTGTCCCCGGGCGGCGCCCGCTCAGCCCGAGCGGCGCAGGGCCTCGGAGAGGCGTGCGGCGGCGTCGATGACCGCCTGGGCGTGCATCCGGCCGGGGTGGCGCGTCAGGCGCTCGATCGGGCCGGAGACGGACACGGCGGCCACCACGCGGTTGGAGGGGCCGCGCACGGGCGCGGAGACGGACGCGACGCCCGGCTCGCGCTCGCCGATGGACTGGGCCCAGCCGCGGCGCCGTACGCCCGACAGGGCCGTCGCCGTGAAGCGGGCGCCCTGCAGGCCCCGGTGCAGCCGCTCGGGCTCCTCCCAGGCCATGAGGATCTGTGCCGAGGAGCCGGCCTTCATCGTGAGCGTGGAGCCCACCGGGACGGTGTCCCGTAGACCGGACAGCCGTTCCGCCGCGGCCACGCAGATGCGCATGTCACCCTGGCGCCGGTAGAGCTGCGCGCTCTCGCCCGTGACGTCGCGGAGGTGGGTGAGCACGGGGCCGGCCGTGGCGAGCAGGCGGTCCTCACCGGCCGCCGCCGCCAGTTCCGCGAGGCGCGGGCCGAGAATGAACCGGCCCTGCATGTCGCGTGCCACCATGCGGTGGTGTTCCAGGGCCACGGCCAGGCGGTGGGCCGTGGGTCGTGCCAGTCCGGTGGCCCCGACCAGACCCGCGAGGGTGGCCGGACCGGACTCCAGAGCGCTCAGGACGAGGGCCGCCTTGTCCAGAACGCCGACGCCGCTACTGTTGTCCATGCAACGATACTCACGTCTCACTCTGTGAAACGCAAGTTCAATTTTCCGTGGAACGCGCCACCCTGGAAGCACACAGGCGGCCCGCATACCAACGGGCCCGGTGGCGGACGCCCGGAATCACGACTTTCAGGGGCCCTCGAAAGGGCAGCCGCCGCAACCTCAAGATCTCTAGTTGGGCCGGCGGACGTTTGCCGGCCGGAGGGAAAGCGATGGGTAGGACACTCGCGGAGAAGGTCTGGGACGACCACGTCGTCCGGCGCGCCGAGGGCGAGCCCGACCTCCTCTACATCGATCTGCACCTGCTGCACGAGGTGACCAGCCCGCAGGCCTTCGACGGGCTGCGCAAGAGCGGTCGCCCGGTGCGCCGGCTCGACCTCACCATCGCCACCGAGGATCACAACACCCCGACCCTCGACATCGACAAGCCCATCGCGGACCCCGTCTCCCGCGCCCAGCTGGAGACGCTGCGCAAGAACTGCGCCGAGTTCGGTGTGCGGCTGCACCCGCTGGGCGACGTCGAGCAGGGCGTCGTGCACGTCGTCGGCCCGCAGCTCGGTCTCACCCAGCCCGGTACGACGGTCGTCTGCGGCGACTCGCACACCTCCACGCACGGTGCCTTCGGCGCGCTGGCGTTCGGCATCGGCACCTCCCAGGTCGAGCATGTGCTGGCCACCCAGACGCTGCCGCTGGCCCGCCCGAAGACCATGGCGATCACGGTCGAGGGCGAGCTGCCCGACGGCGTCACCGCCAAGGACCTGATCCTGGCGATCATCGCCAGGATCGGTACGGGCGGCGGCCAGGGCTACATCCTGGAGTACCGCGGCTCCGCCATCGAGAAGCTCTCGATGGAAGCCCGGATGACCATCTGCAACATGTCGATCGAGGCCGGCGCCCGCGCGGGCATGATCGCCCCCGACGAGACCACCTTCGCGTACATCAAGGGCCGCGCCCACGCCCCCGAGGGCGCCGACTGGGACGCCGCGGTGGAGTACTGGAAGACCCTGCGCACCGACGAGGACGCGGTCTTCGACGCCGAGGTCGTCATCGACGCCGCCGAGCTGTCGCCGTTCGTCACCTGGGGCACCAACCCCGGCCAGGGCGCGCCGCTTTCGGCGTCCGTCCCCGACCCGGCTTCGTACGAAGACGCATCGGAGCGCCTGGCCGCCGAAAAGGCCCTGGAATACATGGGGTTGGCGGCCGGCCAGCCGCTGCGCTCCATCGACGTGGACACCGTCTTCGTAGGCTCCTGCACCAACGGCCGCATCGAGGACCTGCGCGCCGCCGCGGGCATCCTCAAGGACCGCAAAGTCGCCGACGGCGTACGGATGCTGGTCGTCCCGGGCTCCGCGCGGGTGGGTCTGCAGGCCGTCTCCGAGGGTCTGGACGTGGTCTTCAAGGAGGCCGGCGCCGAATGGCGGCACGCAGGCTGCTCGATGTGCCTCGGCATGAACCCCGACCAGCTGGCCCCGGGTGAGCGCTCCGCGTCCACCTCCAACCGCAACTTCGAGGGCCGGCAGGGCAAGGGCGGTCGTACACACCTGGTGTCGCCGCAGGTCGCGGCCGCCACCGCCGTCCTGGGCCACCTCGCCTCGCCCGCCGACCTGTCCGCCGACACCCCCGCGCCCGCTGGAGTCTGAGAACCATGGAAGCCTTCACCACCCACACCGGCCGGGCCGTCCCGCTGCGCCGCAGCAACGTCGACACCGACCAGATCATCCCTGCTCACTGGCTCAAGAAGGTGACCCGGGACGGGTTCGAGGACGGGCTGTTCGAGGCCTGGCGCAAGGACCCCGAGTTCGTCCTCAACCGCCCCGAGCGCGCGGGCGCGACCGTCCTGGTCGCCGGTCCCGACTTCGGCACCGGCTCCTCTCGCGAGCACGCCGTCTGGGCCCTGCAGAACTACGGCTTCAAGACCGTGATCTCGTCCCGTTTCGCGGACATCTTCCGGGGCAACTCGCTGAAGAACGGCCTGCTCACGGTGGTTCTGGACCAGAAGGTCGTGGACACGCTGTGGGAGCTCGTCGAGGCGGACCCGCAGGCCGAGATCACCGTCGACCTGGAGAACCGCGAGGTGCGCGCCGAGGGCGTCACCGCCTCCTTCGAGCTGGACGAGAACTCCCGCTGGCGCCTGCTGAACGGCCTGGACGACATCTCCATCACGCTCCAGAACGACGCCGACATCGCCGCCTACGAGGCCAAGCGGCCGACCTACAAGCCGCGCACGCTCCAGGGCTGAGCCCCGGGGCTGATTTCGGCCACCGCAGCACCTCCTCTGTACCCCCGATCGCCACGATTGGGGGTACAGCCATGTCTGCACCCGATCGGACCTGCGCACCTCTTGCGTCGCCCTCAACTTCCCACGTTAGGAAGGACGTTGCCGGGGTAGGTGAGTGCAGTGATCGCGCCCTCCGCAAGTGCCTGGAAGGCCATTTGAGGCGGCAGTTACACCCTGCGCAGGCGACAACTCGCCCCAGATGGCACAATCTGTGCATGGGACACGACGGCCAACTCCAGCTCTATGCGGCGGTCGCGAACCAACTCAAGGAAGCGCATGCAAGGGTGCGCGCACTGCAAGTCCCGGAGGGCGTACGGATGGCGCTGACCCGGAAGCTGCTGGTCATTACGGCCGCGGCCAAGCACGATCTCGCCGCTGCGGCAAGGCGGCTCGAACGGTTCAACGCGGACCTCGACGCGGGGCGGATCCCCGAAGAGGACCACTGAACAGCTCGAGAGCGCCGAATCCGTTGCGGCACAAGGGTGATAAGCCCGTTTCGTGTTTGATTTGCGGTATATATCTGCCTAACGTGCGAAAAAGCTTGAACACTTTCGTTCTGGCGATGTCTCCGAAGGGGAAGACGTGAACAAGGCGCAGCTCGTAGAAGCGATTGCCGACAAGATGGGTGGCCGCCAGCAGGCGGCCGAAGCTGTCGATCATGTCCTGGACGCCATCGTCCGCGCGGTCGTCGCGGGCGAGCGGGTCTCGGTCACCGGCTTCGGGTCCTTCGAGAAGGTGGACCGCCCCGCCCGTTACGCCCGCAACCCCCAGACGGGCGAGCGGGTTCGGGTCAAGAAGACCTCCGTGCCGCGCTTCCGTGCGGGCCAGGGCTTCAAGGACCTGGTGAGCGGCTCGAAGAAGCTCCCGCGCGGCGGCGAGGTCGCCGTCAAGAAGGCGCCCAAGGGCAGCCTCACCGGCGGCACGGCGATCAAGAAGGCCGCAGCGAAGAAGGCCACCAAGGCGGCCGCGAAGAAGGCCACGGCGAAGAAGACGACCGCCAAGAAGACGACGGCGGCGGCGAAGAAGACCACGGCCGCC
The DNA here is from genome assembly GCF_001866675.1 of Streptomyces sp. MUSC 14. Classification (NCBI taxonomy): domain Bacteria; kingdom Bacillati; phylum Actinomycetota; class Actinomycetes; order Kitasatosporales; family Streptomycetaceae; genus Streptomyces; species Streptomyces sp. MUSC 14. The sequence continues at coordinate 61,881 of NZ_MLYN01000008.1, read as the reverse complement.
GCGAAGAAGGCCACGGCGAAGAAGACGACCGCCAAGAAGACGACGGCGGCGGCGAAGAAGACCACGGCCGCCGCGAAGAAGACCACCGCCAAGAAGGCCCCGGCCAAGAAGGTCACCGCGAAGAAGGCGCCGGCCAAGAAGTCGACGGCTCGCAAGACCACGGCGAAGAAGACCACCGCGCGCAAGGCGTCGTAAGTCTCCAGGGCACTCACGCGCCGGGCCGGACTCCTCAGGGGAGCCCGGCCCGCGGCGTGTGCGGGGACCGTTACAGCGTCTGCAGCGTCACGAGCGTGATCCGCAGGGAATCCCCGCGGCCCTCGGTCTCGATCCGCACCCGCTGCCCGGGCCGCAGCAGCCGCAGCCCGCCGGCGTCGAACGCGGCACCGTCGTACGGCACGGGGGTGCCGTCGTCGAGCAGCACCTGTCCGCTGCGGGTCTCGGGGTCGTAGGTGTATGCGGTGGCCTGCATGGACGCCAGCCTACGGGGCGCTCAGCAGACCCGCCGCGGCGGCGGCCGTGTACGGGCCCACCCCCAGGGTCAGCGCCGCGCGCAGATCGTCCCCCGTGTCCACGTCCTGCCGTACCGAATCCACCCCGGGCGGCGTGAGTTCCCGGGCGCCCGAGGCCCGGTGGCGGTTGCGGGAATCAACGCCGAACGCCGGCTGCAATTCCTGTTCCGGCCCCGCCGCCAGCAGCGTCGTGCCGATCGCCGCCGCATCCGCGAGAAAAGCACGGGGGAATTCCGCGGCGGCCTCCAGGACCCGTGCCAGTTCCCGTGGGCGCAGGGCCGGCAGATCGGCGTTCAGGGCCGCCACGGCCGCCCCGGGGCGAATTGCGCGTACCGCCGCCGCGCCGTGTGCCAGGGCGGCGTTCAGACCGTCCGCGGGGGTGTCCGGGACGATCCGCGCGCCCAGCGCGGCCAGTTCCCGTCCGGCCAGTTCGTCGTCCGTGACGACCGCCACATCCGTGACGGCCGCGCACGCCAGCGCCGCAGCCACCGTGTCCTGGGCGAACGCGAGGGCCAGCCCTGGGCGGACCCCGTCCGCGGCCGTGTCCGAGAGCCTGCTCTTCGCCCGCACCAGGGGCTTCAGCGGGATGACCAAGGTCCACTGCACCGGCGTACCGTCCCTCTCTTGTCGCGCTCATTGTCACCCGCTGTATCCGAGGACACGCAGGGCGGGGCGTACGGTGTTCTCGACAGACCGGCGGCCCGGGGCGACACTTGTGCGGCCCCCGCCGAGGTGGCATGCCTAGAGGAAGGTGTCCTTGTGCCCCGCCGCAGAATCGGCTTCTGGTACCGCTTCGCCGCGGTGATCTGCAAACCGCCGCTGGTGGTTCTGATCAAGCGGGACTGGCGCGGAATGGAGCACATTCCGGCCGAGGGCGGATTTATCACCGCGGTGAACCACAATTCCCATGTGGACCCCTTCGCGTACGCGCACTATCAGTACAACACCGGACGGGTTCCGCGATTCCTGGCGAAGAGCGGACTTTTCAAGACGGGATTCATCGGCGCCGCCATGCGCGGTACCGGGCAGATTCCCGTCTATCGCGAGTCCACCGACGCGCTCAGCGCCTTCCGGGCCGCGATCGACGCCGTGGAGCGCGGCGAGTGCGTCGCCTTCTATCCCGAGGGCACCCTCACCCGCGACCCGGACGGCTGGCCCATGACGGGCAAGACGGGCGCCGCGCGCGTGGCCCTGCAGACCAAGTGCCCGGTCATCCCGGTCGCCCAGTGGGGCGTCAACGAACTGCTGCCGCCGTACGCCAAGAAGCCGAACCTCCTCCCGCGCAAGACCCATCACGTGCTCGCGGGCCCGCCCGTGGACCTCTCGCGCTTCTACGACAAGGAGATGACCCCGGACCTGCTGAAGGAGGCCACCGAGGTCATCATGGCGGCCGTCACCCGCCAGCTGGAGGAGATCCGCGGCGAGAAGGCGCCCGAGACGCCTTACGACCCGCGCCGCGAGCGGATCGAACAGCGGCGCCGCACACAGGCGCAGACCCAGGCACAGGCCCGGACACAGACCGAAGTACAGACGCAGGGCAGGGAACCGGAGGGGCAGGGCAAGTGAGCAAGGCGGTAAAGGCGGCGGTCATGGGCACGGGCTCATGGGGCACCGCCTTCGGTATGGTCCTCGCCGACGCGGGCTGCGAGGTGACCCTGTGGGCCCGCCGCCCCGCGCTGGCCGAGGCGGTCAACTCGACCCGGACCAACCCCGACTACCTGCCCGGAGTCGAACTCCCGGAGAACCTGCGCGCCACCGCCGACGCGGCCGAGGCCCTGCGGGACGCGGACTTCACGGTCCTCGCGATCCCCTCCCAGACGATGCGCGAGAACCTCGCCGAGTGGACCCCGCTGCTCGCCCCGGGCACCGTGCTGGTGTCCCTCATGAAGGGCGTCGAACTCGGCTCCACCATGCGGATGAGCGAGGTCGTCGAGGACGTCGCCAAGGTCGGCGCCGAGCGCGTCGCCGTCGTCACCGGGCCCAACCTGGCCAGGGAGATCGCCGCCCGTATGCCCGCCGCCGCCGTGGTCGCCTGCGCCGACGAGGCCGTCGCCCGGCGTCTCCAGGCCGCCTGCCACACGCCGTACTTCCGGCCGTACACGGAGACCGACGTGGTCGGCTGCGAGCTGGGCGGCGCCGTGAAGAACGTCATCGGGCTCGCCGTCGGCATCGCGGACGGCATGGGGCTCGGCGACAACGCCAAGGGCTCGCTCATCACGCGCGGCCTCGCCGAGACCGCCCGGCTCGGGGTCGCGCTCGGCGCCGACCCGCTGACCTTCTCCGGACTCGCGGGCCTCGGCGACCTGGTGGCCACCTGTTCCTCGCCGCTGTCCCGCAACCACACCTTCGGCACCAACCTCGGCAAGGGCATGACCCTCCAGGAGACCATCGCGGTCACCAAGCAGACCGCCGAGGGCGTCAAGTCCTGCGAGTCCGTGCTGGATCTGGCCCGCCGGCACGGAGTCGACATGCCGATCACCGAGACGGTCGTCGCCATCGTGCACGAGGGCAAGTCGCCCGTGGCCGCCGTCAAGGAGCTGATGTCGCGCAGCGCGAAGCCCGAACGACGCTGAGCGAACACGCCCGTCTTTGTCCGTTCCCGGGCGGAGGCGACGCTGTATCAGGGCTCTACCAACGGGTACTCTCAACGCGATATGAGCACCGAGAACCTTCCCCAGAGCCCTGAGCAGCCGTCGCGGAAGCCGCGCGTGGCCGTCGTGTTCGGCGGGCGCAGCTCCGAACACGGGATCTCCGTGGTCACCGCCGGCGCCGTCCTCAAGGCCATCGACCGGACCAAGTACGACGTCCTGCCGATCGGCATCACCCGGGACGGCCGGTGGGCCCTCACCGCCGACGAGCCGGAGCGGATGGCCATCACCGACCGCCGCACCCCCGACGTCGACGAGCTGGCGGAGTCGCACGAGGGCGGCGTGGTGCTCCCCGTCGACCCCGCGAACCGCGAGGTCGTCTACAGTGAGCCCGGCTCCGTGCCCAAGGCGCTCGGCGAGGTCGACGTCGTCTTCCCGGTGCTGCACGGCCCCTACGGCGAGGACGGCACCCTGCAGGGCCTCCTGGAGCTGTCCGGCGTGCCGTACGTGGGCGCCGGCGTGCTCGCCTCGGCCGTCGGCCAGGACAAGGAGTACATGAAGCGGATCTTCACCTCCTTCGGGCTCAAGGTCGGCCCCTACGTGGTGATCCGCCCCCGCGAGTGGGCGCAGGACGAGTCCGCCGCCCGCAGGAAGATCGTGGACTTCGCCGGCGAGTACGGCTGGCCGCTGTTCGTGAAGCCCGCGCGCGCGGGTTCCTCGATCGGCATCACCAAGGTCGACGACCTGTCCGGCCTGGACGAGGCGATCGCCACTGCCCAGCAGCACGACCCGAAGATCCTCGTCGAGGCCGCCCTGCGGGGCCGCGAGATCGAGTGCGGCGTCCTGGAGTTCGAGGACGGCCCGCGCGCCTCCGTACCGGCCGAGATCCCGCCGCCGGACACGCACGCGTACTACGACTTCGAGGCCAAGTACATCGACTCCACGCCCGGCGTCGTCCCGGCGCCGCTCACCGCCGAGGAGACCGCCGAGGTACGGCGGCTCGCGGTCGAGGCGTTCGAGGCGGCCTCCTGCGAGGGGCTGGTCCGCGCGGACTTCTTCCTCACCGAGGACGGCGAGTTCGTGATCAACGAGATCAACACCCTGCCCGGCTTCACGCCGATCTCGATGTACCCGCAGATGTGGCAGGCCACCGGGGTCAGCTACCCCGAGCTGATCGACCGCCTGGTGCAGGCCGCGCTGCGCCGCCCGACCGGGCTGCGCTGAGCGCCCCGCACGTCACCCGCGCATGGAGGCGATCCCGGTCGGGATCGCCTTCTTCACGGCCGGAGCGATGTCCGTGAGCACCGCCGTGCCCTCGTCCTGCGCGGACATCCCCTGGGGCAGGCTGATCTGCACATAGGCCACGCGGTTGGCCGTCGTGAACCGCCAGGTGCCGTCGCCCTGCTTCTCCATCAGCCAGTCGACGCCGTTCACCCCGCCCGCGATCGCGTCAGGGTCGCCCCCTTCCGCCACCTTCGGATCGACCATCTTCGGCGGCCGTACGACACCGCAGCGCAGTATGATCGCCGGGCTTCCCCAGCCCGCCGTGTAGGCGGACCGGGGTGCGGGGTCGTTGCGGCTCCGTCCGTCGAGCTTTGACGGCAGCACCTTGTGCAGGTCCCGGCACACCGGGGCCGTCTTCGCGTCGGGGGTGGGAACCGCCACCGAGCCGCTGCCGTCTGCCGAGGAACAGCCCGCGACCGCGGTCAGCAGCGCGGGCGCGAGCAGGGCGAGGGGCCGGTGACGGAAGATGTTCACCGGCCAAGCGTAGACGGGGGCTACAGATGGACGACCGGACAGGTCAGGGTGCGCGTGATGCCGTCCACTTGCTGGACTTTCGCGACCACCATCCGACCGAGGTCGTCGACCGTGTCGGACTGGGCGCGCACGATGACATCGTACGGACCCGTCACGTCCTCGGCCTGGATCACTCCAGGGATCTTGCTGATCGTCTCGGCGACGGTCGACGCCTTGCCGACCTCCGTCTGGATCAGGATGTACGCCTGTACCACGGAACCTCCAGGGCGGCCACGAGGATCATGTGGGGAAAAGGAACGCCACGGTATCGCGTCGCCGCTCCCCGAGGGGAGACCTGCGGGAACCGGGCTTGCGCGCCAGGGTGCAGGCGCGACGGAGGTTGACGGCCGACTTCGACCGGGCGACGGTCATCTCGACCGTATCGGGGACACTGATGACGCGCGACCGGGCACGACTGACGCGCGACGGGGTACGACCAGGGACAGAAGGGGAGCAAGGGAAATGAAGGGCACTGTTGGTGAGCTCGGGGAGTTCGGGCTCATCAGGGAGCTCACCTCCCGTCTCACCACCACCCCGGCGGTACGGATCGGCCCCGGCGACGACGCCGCGGTGGTCGCCGCGCCCGACCGGCGCGTGGTGGCGAGCACCGACATCCTGCTGGAGGGGCGGCACTTCCGCCGCGACTGGTCCACGGCCTACGACGTGGGCCGCAAGGCGGCCGCCCAGAACCTCGCCGACATCGCCGCCATGGGTGCCGTGCCGACCGCGCTGCTGCTCGGCCTGGTCGTGCCCGCCGAACTCCCGGTGACCTGGCCGAGCGAGCTGATGGACGGCCTGCGCGACGAGTGCCAGGTCGCGGGCGCCTCGGTGGTCGGCGGGGACGTCGTACGCGGCGACACGATCATGGTGTCGATCACCGCGCTCGGCGATCTGCGCAACCAGGAGCCCGTCACGCGCGCGGGAGCCCAGCCCGGCGACCTGGTGGCCGTCACGGGCTGGCTGGGCTGGTCCGCGGCCGGTTACGCGGTCCTCTCGCGCGGCTTCCGTTCCCCGCGCGCCTTCGTCGAGGCCCACCGCCGCCCCGAGCCCCCGTACCACGCGGGCCCGGCCGCCGCCGGGCTCGGCGCGACCGCGATGTGCGACGTGAGCGACGGACTGATCGCCGACCTCGGGCACATCGCCGAGGCCAGCAAGGTGCGCATCGACATCCGATCCGGCGCGATCGACATCCCGACCCAGATGAACGACATCGGTCAGGCCGTGGGCGTCGACCCGCTCCAGTGGGTGCTGAGCGGGGGAGAGGACCATGCGATCGTGGCGACCTTCCCGCCGGACACCAAGCTGCCGGCCCGCTGGAAGGTCATCGGCGAGGTCCTCAACCCCTCCGCGCTGCCCCAGGTGACCGTCGACGGGGCGCCCTGGACCAGCAAGGGCGGCTGGGACCACTTCGGGGACATCGAGTCATGAGCCTGCCCAGGGTTCTCACGGTGGCCGGCTCGGACTCCGGCGGCGGCGCGGGCATCCAGGCCGACCTGAAGACGATGCTGGCGCTCCGCGTGCACGGCATGAGCGTGATCACGGCCGTGACCGCACAGAACTCGCTGGGCGTGCAGGGCGTCTGGGAACTGCCCGAGGCGGCGGTGCGGGCCCAGTACCGCAGCGTCGTGGACGACATCGGCGTCCAGGCCGTGAAGACCGGCATGCTGGCCTCGGCGGAACTGGTCAGGACGGTCGCCGAGTTGATCTTGGGGACGGACGCCCCGGCCGTGGTCGACCCGGTCGGCGTCTCCAAGCACGGCGACCCGCTGCTGGCCGCCTCCGCGCTGGACTCCGTGCGCACGAAGCTGCTCCCGGCGGCCACCGTGGCGACTCCGAACCTCGACGAGGTGGCCCAACTCACAGGGGTACGCGTCGAGTCGGAGGACGATCTGCCCCGGGCCGCGGCGGCCGTGCTGGAGTACGGGCCGCGCTGGGTGCTGATCAAGGGCGGGCATCTGCCCGGAGATGCCGTTGATCTGCTCACCGACGGCACGGACGAGTACCGCTACCGCGCGCCCCGCCACGACAACCGGCACACGCACGGTACGGGCTGCACACTGGCCTCCGCGATCGCGTCGGGGCTGGCGAAGGGACAGAGCGTGCCGGAGGCCGTCACGGCGGCCAAGGAGTACGTCACGGGCGCGATCGCGGCCGGGTTCGCGCTGGGCGCGGGGATCGGGCCGGTGGACCACGGCTGGCGCTTTCGGGACTGAGGCGCGGGTGTGGCGTCGAGGCGCGGGTACGGCAAAAAGCCGGCCCACCGTGAGGTGGACCGGCTCAGTGCAGCGAACCAGCAGTGGCCGCGCGCTTAGCTGTGCGTCAGCGCGAGACCTTGCCGGCCTTGATGCACGAGGTGCAAGCGTTCACGCGCTTCGGCGTCCCGCCGACCACGGTACGCACACGCTGGATGTTCGGGTTCCAGCGGCGGGACGTACGGCGGTGCGAGTGCGAGATGTTGTTGCCGAAGCCCGGCCCCTTGCCGCAGACGTCGCAGTTGGCAGCCACGGGTCACTCCAAAGACTTCAGATGCACTTACGGTTAATCCCGGCATGCCGGGATCGAGATCGTACGACCTGAATCTGAGTGGCGTTGCCAGGGGAACGGCCCGATGTGGATCGGGCAACCGGAGCAGCATACAACGACTGCGTCCGTGCAACGAAACTACCATGGCGGCGCAGGCCCCCGCCCCGGCCCTCTTCCGCCGGACACCGGCCCGGGGTCTACGCTGCGTCCCACGTACGGCCGGCTCAAGGAGGCGCAGGTGGCGCAGGTGCCGCAGACATTCTTCGATGCTCTCGCGGTGCGCACCTGGTGCGGTCTGGCGCTCGGCGCACTGGGCCGGGCACGCGAGGAGATCGACGCCATCAACGTCTACCCCGTGGCCGACGGGGACACCGGCACGAACCTCTACCTCACCCTGGAATCGGCGGCGACGGCCGTGGAGGCCGTGTTCGCCGGGTACGAGACGGGATCCGGGTCCGGCCCCGCTCCGGGCGCCGGGGAGCCGTCCCTCGCGGACGCCGTGCACGCGATGGCCCACGGCGCGCTCATCGGGGCACAGGGCAACTCCGGGACGATCCTCGCGCAGCTCCTGCGGGGGATGGCCCAGGTGCTCGCGCAGGACGGCGAGGCCGCTCGCGTCGACGGCGCCGGGCTGAGGCGGGCACTGCGGCAGGCCGCCGACTCCGCCCGGCAGGCCGTGGCCCACCCCGTCGAGGGCACCGTGCTGACGGTCGCCTCGGCCGCCGCCGACGCCGCCGAGGGGACCGAGGGCGACTGCGGGGCGGTCGCGTGGTCGGCCTACGAGGGCGCACGGGCGGCCCTGGCGGCCACTCCGGGCCAGCTGGCGGTGCTGGGCCGGGCCGGGGTGGTCGACGCGGGCGGACGCGGCCTCGTGGCCGTCCTGGGCGCGCTCGTGGAGGCGTTCACGGGGGAGGCGGTACGGGAGGCGCCGGGGGCCCCCGCCGCTTCCGGGGGCCACCCGCGCGTAGCGGCCGTTTCCGGGGCGGGGCCGTGCGACGACGGGCCCGGCACGGACGGCCCCGCCTACGAGGTGATCTATCTCCTGGAGGCCGGGAACGGCGCCGTGGCCCGGCTCCGGGAACGGCTCGACGCACTCGGCGACTCCCTGGTCGTGGTCGGCGGCGACGGGCTGTGGAACGTCCACGTGCACGTCGACGACGCCGGTGCCGCCGTGGAGGCGGGCGTGGAGGCCGGGCGGCCGTACCGGATCCGGATCACGCACTTCGGACTCGGGGACGCGCACACCGGGCGCGGCCGGCCGCCACGCGAGCGCGTGCAGCGGGCCGTCGTCGCCGTCGTGCCAGGGGAGGGCCTGGCCGGGCTGTACGCCGAGGCCGGCGCGACCACGGTCCTCGCGCGCCCCGGGGAGCCGCCCGCCAGCGGGGAGCTGGTGCAGGCCGTTCGGCGGGCCCACGCGCGCGAGGTCGTCCTGCTGCCCAACGACGCCGAGCTGCGCCACACGGCCGCCGCGGCCGCCGAGCAGGCCCGCACCGAGGGCATCCGGGTGGCCCTGATCCCGACCCGCTCGGCGGTCCAGGGCATCGCCGCGCTCGCCGTGCACGAGCAGGGGCGCCGCTTCGACGAGGACGTCGTCCAGATGACCTCGGCGGCGGGCGCCACCCGCTACGCCGAGGTGGCCGTCGCCGAGCACGAGTCCTGGACGACGGCCGGCATCTGCCAGGCCGGGGACGTCCTCGGCCTCATCGACGGCGACGTGGCGGTGATCGGCGCCGACGTCACCGCCACCGCCGTCACCGTCCTCGACCGCATGCTCCAGGCCGGTGGCGAGCTGGTCACCCTCGTCGTCGGCGACGAGGCCCCCGAGACCGTCGCCGAGCGCCTTGAAGCCCGGGTCCGGGAGTCCTACCTCGCCGTGGACACGGTGGTGTACCGGGGCGGCCGGCAGGGCGCGCTGCTGCTCATCGGTGTGGAGTGAGAGTTCACCGCTCCAGCTCCAGCAGCTCCGCCGCCTGCGCCCGCCGCTCCCGCACCGTCTCGTCCTCGGCGTCGTCGGTGTCCTCGGCGGCGCTCTCGTAGGCTTCGAGCACCGCACGCGCGCGTGCGACCGCCTCGGCGGGCCGGCCGAGGTCGGCCTCCAGCCGGCCCGCGGCGAGCTCGGCACCGGTACGACTGTGCAGCCCGTCCGCGCCGAGCGTGCCGAACAGCGCCGCCGCCCGGTCCAGCTGCGCCAGCGCGGCCTCGAACACGCCCTGGACCACACGGTCTTCGACCTCCTCGGCCTCCTCAGCTTCCTCGGCCGCCGAGCGGGCCAGCAGCTCACCGAACTGGTGGTGCGTGGCGCCCAGTTCGGCGGTGAGCTGCTCCCGGACCACCGGATCCGCCGCGGCCTCCCGTGCGGCCTCGCAGGTACGCACCGCCTGCGCCATCAGCTCCCGTGCACCCTGTGCACCGGACTCCGCGCGCAGCGCCAGCCACGCGCGGGCGCGCAGCGAGCGCACGAGGAAGTGCGGGTTGCCCAGCGCCCGCCACAGCTCGCCCGCGCGCGTGTACGCCTGCTCCGCCTCGTCCAGCAGCCCGGCGTTGCCCAGGGACTCCGCGGCGAGATGGGCGAGCGTGGCGTGGTCCTGCTGCTCGGGCCAGTGCCGGGCGAACTCGACGGCCCGCAGCCGGCGTTCGGCGGCTCCCTGGTGATCGCCCAGCGCGCTCAGGCAGTCGCCGAGCCACCACAACGCCTGGACGACGGGCCCGTCGCCGTGCGTCTCGGCCGACAGGTCCGCCAGGGCCGACTCCAGTACCTCGGCGGCCTCCGCGCAGCGGCCCTGGCGCAGCAGGAAGCCGCCCAGCTGCTGGCGCGCCCAGGCGCCCAGCGTGCCGCTCTCGCCCGCCTCGTCGGCCCAGTGCGCGGCCTGCAGGGCCTGCTCGGCGGCCTCGACGACATCGTCGCGCCCGCCGACGACCTCGGCGAGCTGGAGATGCAGCTGGGCCCGCCCGACCGGCTCCACGTACGCCCCGCCGTGCTCCAGCGCGGACCGCAGCGCGCGCTCGGCCGCGTCCGCGTCACCCGCCTGATGCGCGAGGGCGGCGACCTGTACCTCGTACTCGACGGCGAACCACGGCAGCCCGGCGTCGACATAGGCGGCGGCCGCCTCGCGGAACGACGCCGCAGCCCGCCCGGCGTCCCCGCGCACACCCGCCAGCTCGGCCAGCATCGCCCGCGCCTCCGCGGCCCGCGCGGCCAGCCGCACATCGTCCGCACCCCGCCCGTCCACGAGAGCGAGCACCTCCCGCACGGCCCGCTCGGCCCGCCCCACGGCATCACCCCCCACCGCCACCCCGAACCCACCCGTACGGGCCGCTTCGGCCGCCGGTCCGCCGGTTGCCTGCCGCTCGGCTTCGGCCTCCTCGCGTGTGGGCTTCCCGGCCGTGGGCTCCTCGCGTGCCGGGGTGTCGAACACGGTTCCCTCGTGCACGCCGCGCAGCAGAATCCGGGCTCGGCTCATCGCCACCGACGCTGTCTGCCGGACTCCGGTGCCCTCCTCGGCGTACAGGGCGAGGATCTCGTCGTACAGGGCCGTGACGGAGGCCAGGGCCGCCGGCACCTCGCCCGTCAGGGCGCGGACGTAGGCGCCACGCGCGCGTGCGCCCAGGGCCTCGCCGGGGTCGTCCGCCTCGGCGTACAGCTCCGCCGCCCGGGCGAACAGCGCGACACCCTCGGGGCCGCGGGCCATCGCCTCGTGGTCGGTGATCTCCGCGCGGGCCCGGGCATCCAGCTCCGCGCCCGGTGCCGCCCGAGCGACCGCCGCCCAGGCCTCCAGAGCGTGCGGGCGCAGCGTCTCCGACAGGCTCCGGGCCTCGGCGAGCAGGGCGGGCAGGCCGGGTGCCGCCGCCGTACCGGAGGGCGCGGGCGGGGCCACCGGCGCCGGTGCGGTGCGGGGCGTACGGACGCCCAGCGGGAGCCGGTCGGCGAGCGGCCGCTGGGCCATACGCGCGCGTGCCCGCTCACCGACGTACGCCGTGCCGTTGCGCCGGTCGAACCGCTCGGCCAGCGCCAGCGCCTCCGCGCGCGCGTGGACCGCGAGTTCGCCCGCCGTCCAGGTCCGCCCGGCCGGCCCCGGCACCCGCCGGCCGCCGAGGCCCAGCTCGGTCAGCCGGTCCATGAGCAGCGTCACCACGGACATGAAGTCCAGCAGGCTGCGCGGATGCCCGGTGTCCGTGAAGTACGCCGGCCGCTCGGCGAGCAGCTCCAGACCGCGCGCCTCGTTGCCGCTGAGCACGCAGAACTCCAGATGGTCGGCGTACGCACCCCGCATCGACTCCATCGGGCGTACGAGGCGAAAGCCCCGCAGGTGATGCGCCCGGGCCTCCGCCACGCGGCCCAGGCGCAGCAGCGGGGCCAGCGACGACGCCAGCACGGTGTGGGGTTCGTGCGCACACGCGTACTCGCCCTCCAGCACCGGCCGCCACAGCTCCAGCGCCGCCTCGTCCCGGCCGAGCGTCACCTGCCATTCGCCCTGCCCGTGCAGCTCGCAGGCGTGGCAGTCGGCCATCTCGTCCCGGTCGGCGGCCAGCCACGCGGCGTACGCCCGCTCCGCGCGCGCGTGGTCGCCGACGTGCGCGGCCACGCTGAACTCCGCGCTGCGCACGGCCCGTTCGGAGTGCCCGGCGATCCGGTAGCGGTGCGCCATCTCGCCGAGCCACTTCTCGACCGAGGCGAGCGGCACGTGCGGCTGGTCCAGCATGCCCGCCGACATCCACTTGAAGACCCAGTGCAGTGAGTGCGCCTCGTACGCGTCGAAGTCCTCGGGCCGTTCGTCCCACATGCGCAGCAGCCGCGCGAACGGGACGAACATCTTGTCCTTCTCGGAGCTGTAGTTGTAGACCTTCAGCTGGTGTCCGAGCGCCTCGATCACGGCGAGCGGGACGTCCAGCCGCTCGGCGTCGGCCAGCAGCCGCTCCGCGCGCGCGTTGCGGGCGGGACCCTCCGGCTGCTCGGAGTTCTCCGCCAGCGCCCGGCGCAGCGCGTCGAAGTCCGTGATCCCGTCGGCCCCCCACGTCCCTTCCGTCCCCGCGGTCCCGTCGATTCCGCTCATCGGTGATCGCCCTCTTCCCGAGCCCCCTGAGCGGACTCTCCGTGCGTGGCCCATTCGAGGAGGCCGAGGAACGCCCGGTTGAGCAGCGCCGAGTCGGCCGGCCGCAGCGGGCGCTGCGCCATCAGCAGGGCCTGCCCGTACAGCGACTCGGTGGCGGTGCCGATCAGTTCCGGGTCCGCCAGCGAACCGATGCGCCGCACCAGCGGGTTGAGATGGTTGAGCACCAGACGCGCGCGCGGGGCGCTGCCGCGCAGCGAGCCCAGGATGCCCGCCCACAGGTCGTCGGCCCGCTCCTCGGCGTCCGCGCGGGCCTGCTCGTGCCGGGCGGACCGGTCGTCCAGGTGCAGCGCGGGCACGGACAGGGGGTGGAAGGACCGCAGGACGACGTCACAGCCCAGCGGGTCGAGCTTCGCGCGCGCGGCGGCCAGGAAGCCCGACAGGGCCAGCTCCTCGGCCGGGTGCACGCAGTCCAGGTGCGCGGTCACGGTGTCCGCGTCCAGCTCGGCGACCGCCGTCCCCGGCCGCACCGACGGCAGCGCCTCGACCAGCTCGCTGTCGTACGTGTAGCCGCCGTTGACGACGCCCACGCCCTGCGCGGACGCGATCGGCGCGACCTGCCGGTACTCCTCCACGGTCCGCGTGAAGTGCACCACTGGGTGGCGCTGCGCGAACTCCTCCAGGGACAGCTGCCCGTCGGTCGTCTCGAACGGCAGCCACGGCAGCATCGTGCGCAGCATCCCGGCATCGTGCCGGGCCAGGGACTTGACCCCCAGGTGGTGCACGGCGAGGAAGGCTCGCAGCCGCTCCGGGTCACCGGCGGCGAGCCCCGTGAGCCAGGAGCGGATCCGTTCGCCGAGCGCGTCGCGGACGGCGGCCAGCGTCTCGTCCTCGTACAGCGACTCGCGCGAGGCCGTGGGCCGCAGGCTGTCGGTGTCCAGCACGCAGCGCACGAAGAACGCCCAGTCCGGCAGCACCTGTTCGGCCCGCTCGGTCAGCAGCATGCCCTTGAGATGCACCCGGTGACGCGCCCGCTGGGCCGGACCGACCGAGGCCGGCAGCACGTACGCCACCCCGCGGATCCCGGCCAGCGGCAGGTCCAGGTCGATCGAGTCGAGCGGCGCGAACCCGAACAGCTCCTGGCAGTGCCGGGCCAGCGCCACCCTGCGGCCCGCCGGACCGGGATACGACCGGTCCCAGGGCGCGGGCAGCTCGGTGACCGGCTCCTCGCCGACCCGGACGTCGTACGGCAGCAGCGAGCCGAAGTCCCGGGCCAGGGTCAGGACCCGCTCGGGCGCGAGCCACTCGGCGGCGCCCGGACGCGCGGTCAGGTACACGGTGGTGCCCGGCTCGGGCCGCGCCGAACCGTCCAGCGTGCGCACGGTGTACGAGCCGTCGTCGCGCGCCGTCCACTCGACCGGCGGCGCGTCGGGCGTACGGGCGCTGCGGCTGACCACGCGGATCCGCTCGGCGACCACGAAGCAGGCGAGCAGTCCGATGCCGAACTGCCCGAGGAAGCCGGAGCGGGCCTCCCGCAGGCCCTCGGCCCGCTTGGAACTGCGCCCGATGGTGGCCAGCAGCTCGTGCACGTCCGCCTCGGTGAGCCCGATGCCGCTGTCCTCGACGCGCAGCCCGCCGTCCGCCGGGTGCAGCCGGACCAGCGCCGGCGCGTCCGGCTGTTCGGCCCGCCGCGCGGTGACCGCGTCGACCGCGTTCTGCAGCAGCTCGCGCAGATAGACCTTGGGGCTGGAGTACAGGTGATGGGAGAGCAGATCCACCAGACCGCGCAGGTCGACCTGGAACGTGTGAGGTGGGTGAGGTTGGTGGGATGACCGGGATGCCTGGGATGACTGTGAGGTCTGGGAGTCCATCGTCACTGCGCCGGAGGGGGGACGCGTGCGGCGCGGGGTCGGGCGGTCCCGGACGGGCCGGTGACCGCGAAAGGGGGCCGGAGCGCGCCATCCTAGGGCCGGATCAGCGCACCTGACCAGGGCTTTCCCCGATTTTGACGGCGTGGCGGGGCGAATGCGCAGGGCAGCGCGCACGGCGGCCGGGCCGGGCGGTGCTACGGCATTGTCAGTGCCGTGGTGTGCAATGGATCTCGTGCCCGCACTGGAAGAACCCCTGAAGCAGCCCCTGAAGTCAGTGCTCGGCCCCGCCACCGCGAAGGTGATGGCCGAGCACCTCGGCCTGGACACCGTCGGCGACCTGCTGCACCACTACCCGCGCAGATACGAGGAGCGCGGCCAGCTCACCCACCTCGCCGACCTCCCCATGGACGAGCACGTCACGGTGGTCGCCCAGGTCGCCGACGCCCGGCTGCACACGTTCGCCTCCGCCAAGGCCCCGCGCGGCAAGGGCCAGCGTCTGGAGGTCACGATCACCGACGGCAGCGGCCGGCTCCAGCTGGTCTTCTTCGGCAACGGCGTGCACAAGCCGCACAAGGAACTGCTGCCGGGCACGCGCGCGTTGTTCGCCGGCAAGGTCTCCGTCTTCAACCGCCGTCTCCAACTGGCCCATCCCGCCTACGAACTGCTGCGCGGCGACAGCGAGGAGACGGTCGAGAGCTGGGCCGGCGCCCTGATCCCGATCTACCCGGCCACCGCCAAGCTGGAGTCCTGGAAGATCGGCAAGGCGGTCCAGACGGTGCTGCCCACCGCCCAGGAGGCCGTCGACCCGCTGCCGGGCTCCCTCCTCGAAGGACGCGGCCTGCTCCCGCTCCCCGAGGCACTGCTCAAGATCCACCGCCCGCACACCAAGACGGACATCGCCGACGCCCGCGCCCGGCTGAAGTGGGACGAGGCCTTCGTCCTCCAGGTGGCCCTGGCCCGCCGCCGCCACGCGGACGCCCAGCTCCCGGCCGTCCCCCGCAGGCCCCGGCCCGACGGCCTCCTCACGGCCTTCGACGACCGCCTCCCCTTCACCCTCACCGAGGGCCAGCAGAAGGTCTCCCGCGAGATCTTCGACGATCTGGCGACGGAGCATCCGATGCACCGCCTGCTCCAGGGCGAGGTGGGATCGGGGAAGGCCCAGCCACTGGACTCGCTCGTCCTGACGCCCATGGGGTTCAGGCGGATGGGAGACGTGAGGGTGGGCGACGAGGTCGTCGTGCCCGACGGAGACGTCGCCCTGGTCGACGGGGTCTTCCCGCAGGGAGAGCGCGAAGTGTGGCGCATGGTGTTCTCCGACGGGAGCTCCGTGGAATGCGATGACGAGCACCTCTGGATCGTCGGCACGGGTTGCGGGTGGCATCGCGGTCAGCCGCCGGAGGTGATGACCGCGAGGGAGATCCGGCACGACCTCTTCGAAGCCGACGGCTCGTCGAAGTGGTACATCCCGGCGGCCACGCCGGTGGACCTCGGCGATGACTCGGGACTCCCGCTGGACCCGTATCTGTTCGGACTCCTCCTGGGCGATGCTTCGTTCCGGCACGACCTGCGCCTGTCCACCGCGGACGCGGAGATCCACGACGCCGTCGCGGCTTCCGTGGCTCCGGACTGCCGCCTCGTGGCGGTCCAGGGCTCCCGGTGCGACTACACGATCCAGCCGGCGCAGCGCGCGGGCGGCGTCCGGAACCCGGTGATCCAGGTCCTGCGTGACCTCGGTCTCTGGGGCCTGACGTCCCACGACACGTTCATCCCCGACGACTTCAAGAACGCGTCGGTCAAGAACCGGCTCGCCCTCCTGCAAGGGCTGCTGGACACCGATGGCACGATTCACCGGGACGGGATGAGCATCTCCCTGTGCTCGGCCTCGCGCAGGCTCGCGGATGACGTCGCCTGGATCGTGCGGTCATTGGGCGGCCGGGCGCGGGTGCTGCCGAAGGGATCCGCCTTCGACGTCTCGGTCGCGCTGCCCGAGGAGTTCGCCCCCTTCCGGCTCACACGCAAGGCCGAGCGCATGCGACCACGTCCGAAACACAACACCTTCAGGCGTGGCATCCGGGCGGTGGAGCATGTGGGCCGGAAACCGGTCCAGTGCATCAGCGTCGCGCACTCCAGTCACGCGTATGTCACCGACCACTTCGCGGTGACCCACAACACCATGGTCGCCCTGCGCGCCATGCTCGCCGTGGTCGACGCGGGCGGGCAGGCGGCCATGCTCGCGCCCACCGAGGTCCTCGCCCAGCAGCACCACCGGTCGATCACGGAGATGATGGGCGAGCTGGCCGAGGGCGGCCTGCTGGGCGGCGCCGAGCAGGCCACCAAGGTCGTGCTGCTCACCGGCTCCATGGGCGCCGCCGCCCGCCGCCAGGCCCTGCTCGACCTGGTCACCGCCGAGGCCGGCATCGTCATCGGCACGCACGCGCTCATCGAGGACAAGGTCCAGTTCCACGACCTGGGCCTGGTCGTGGTCGACGAACAGCACCGCTTCGGCGTCGAGCAGCGCGACGCCCTGCGCGGCAAGGGCAGGCAACCGCCCCACCTCCTCGTCATGACGGCCACCCCCATCCCGCGCACGGTCGCCATGACCGTCTTCGGCGACCTGGAGACCTCGGTCCTCGACCAGCTCCCGGCCGGCCGCTCACCCATCGCCAGCCATGTCGTCCCGGCCGCCGACAAGCCCCACTTCCTCGCCCGCGCCTGGGAGCGGGTCCGCGAGGAGGTGGCCAACGGCCACCAGGCGTACGTCGTCTGCCCCCGCATCGGCGACGACATCGACGAGACGGACGCGAAGAAGGCCAGGAAGAAGTCCCCCGAGGACGAGGCGGAGAAGCGCCCGCCGCTGGCCGTGCTGGACGTGGCCGACCAACTGGCCAAGGGCCCCCTCCAGGGCCTCGCGGTCGAGGTGCTGCACGGCCGTATGCACCCCGACGACAAGGACGCGGTCATGCGCCGCTTCGCGGCCGGCGAGACCGACGTCCTGGTGGCCACCACGGTCATCGAGGTCGGTGTCAACGTCCCCAACGCCACGGCCATGGTCATCATGGACGCCGACCGCTTCGGCGTCTCCCAGCTCCACCAGCTCCGCGGCCGCGTCGGCCGCGGCTCCGCCCCCGGCCTGTGCCTGCTGGTCAGCGAGATGCCCGAGGCCAGCGCGGCCCGCCAGCGGCTGAACGCCGTCGCCGCCACGCTCGACGGCTTCGAGCTCTCCCGCATCGACCTCGAACAGCGCCGCGAGGGCGACGTCCTCGGCCAGGCCCAGTCCGGCGCGCGCACCAGCCTGCGCGTCCTCGCGGTCATCGAGGACGAGGAGGTCATCGCGGAGGCGCGGCAGGAGGCGACGGCGGTGGTGACGGCGGACCCGGAGCTGGAGCACCTGCCGGGCCTGCGCACGGCTCTGGCCGCCCTGCTGGACGACGAGCGGGAGCAGTACTTGGAAAAGGGATGAAGCGGCCTGCCACACTGAATCCGTCACCACCCCCGACCAAGGACCGAAGATGACCCGCGTGATCGCCGGCGCAGCCGGCGGACGTCGCCTGGCGGTACCGCCAGGCACCGGAACCCGGCCCACCTCCGACCGCGCCCGCGAAGGTCTCTTCTCCACCTGGCAGTCCCTCCTCGGCGGCCCCCTCGACGGCGAACGGGTCCTCGACCTCTACGCCGGCTCGGGCGCCGTGGGCCTGGAGGCACTCTCCCGCGGCGCGAGCCACACACTCCTCGTGGAAGCGGACACCCGTGCGGCGAGGACCGTCCGCGACAACGTCAGGAGCCTCGGCCTGCCCGGCGCCGAGGTGCGAGCGGGCAAAGCGGAACAAGTCATCAGAACCGCACCCCCCGCCGAGCCGTACGACCTCGTCTTCCTCGACCCTCCCTACGCCGTCACGGACGACGATCTTCGCGAGATTCTGCTCACACTCCGCTCGGAGGGCTGGCTCAGCGAAGAAGCCCTCGTCACCGTGGAGCGCAGCACCAGAGGCGGAGAATTCCGCTGGCCCGACGGATTCGTACCACTGAGGTCCCGTCGCTACGGCGAGGGAACGTTTTGGTACGGTCGCGCCGCCTCTACGTGCGAAGACGCACGATGACCGGACCGGAGAGCGAGGGATCACAAGTGCGCCGCGCCGTCTGTCCCGGGTCGTTCGACCCCATCACCAACGGACACCTCGACATCATCGCCCGTGCCTCGCGCCTCTACGACGAGGTCTACGTCGCGGTGATGATCAACAAGTCCAAGAAGGGCCTGTTCGAGATCGAGGAGCGGATCGAGCTGATCCGCGAGGTCACCGCCGAGTACGACAACGTGCGCGTCGAGGCCTTCCACGGCCTCCTGGTCGACTTCTGCAAGCAGCGTGAGATCCCGGCCATCGTGAAGGGCCTGCGCGCCGTCAGCGACTTCGACTACGAACTGCAGATGGCCCAGATGAACATCGGGCTCACGGGCGTCGAGACGCTGTTCGTGCCCACCAACCCCACCTACAGCTTCCTGTCCTCCTCCCTGGTGAAGGAGGTCGCGGCCTGGGGTGGCGACGTCTCGCACCTGGTGCCCGCCCCGGTGCTGGAGGCCCTCAACAAGCGCCTGCACAAGGACTGATGGGACGGAGGGGACTACAGTCGTCCCGTCCGTCTCCAACCCGGCTGTAGAGAGTGGCGAGCACAGGTGGACGTGCAGAAGAAGCTCGACGAGATCGTCTCCGCGGTGGCCGGCGCCCGGGCCATGCCCATGTCGGCCTCGTGCGTGATCAACCGCGCCGAGCTGCTCGCGATGCTGGAAGAGGTGCGCCAGGCCCTGCCCGGCTCCCTCGCGCAGGCGCAGGAGCTGATCGGCGGCCGTGACCAGATGGTCGAGCAGGCCCGCCAGGAGGCCGAGCGGATCATCGAGGGCGCGCACGTCGAGCGCGGCTCGCTGATCTCCGACACCGAGATCGCCCGCCGCTCCCAGACGGAGGCCGACCGGATCCTCACCGAGGCCCGCCAGGAGGCCGAGGAGGTCCGCGCCGAGGCCGACGACTACGTCGACTCCAAGCTCGCCAACTTCGAGGTCGTCCTCACCAAGACCCTCGGCTCGGTCGGCCGCGGCCGCGAGAAGCTGCTCGGCACCGGCCCCGGCCTGGACGAGAACGGCTACGAGGACGAGGACGCCCCCGAGCGCAGCCATGACCCGGAGACCCTGCGCCACACCGCCGACCAGTACGTCGACGCGAAGCTGGGCGCCTTCGAGGCGGTCCTCGCCAAGACCCTGGAGGCCGTCGGCCGCGGCCGGCAGAAGCTGCACGGCCGGATCGCCACGGACGACCTCGGCGCCCTCGCCGACGACACCACGACCTTCCAGCACTCCAGCGACGCCGACTACCTCGCCGACCTCGCGGCCCTCGCCGAGCAGGACGCCCCGGCCGAGCGCCAGGACCGGTCGGCGCAGCAGCCCCAGCAGCCGTCGTACGAGCCGCAGCCGGCGTACGGCTACCAGCAGCAGCCGGACCCGTACTCCCCCACCTCCGACTACGCTCCGGCGGGAGGTGCCCCCGGCTTCCCGCAGCAGACCCAGTCCGGCTACGGCTACCAGCAGGCCGACCCCTATGCCTACCAGGGCTCCTACGACCCCCAGCAGGCCGCCTACGACCCCCAGCAGATCCAGCAGCCCCACCAGCATCAGGGGCAGCAGGGCTACGCCCTCGACGAGACCAGCCTCTTCGACACCGGCATGATCAGCGCGGAGCAGCTGCGGGCCTACGAGCAGGGCCGGGGCCTGTAGAAACGGCCGGATTGGGCCGAGAGCGAATGGTCCAGTATCCTGGCTCTTCGGTCGCGCGTATGTCCGCGATCAGCGCTGCCCGGAACACCGACGGGCGGTGTCCCTTCGAGCTTGAAGATCGAAAGCAGGAATGGCTCCCAACGCCCGCCTCGACCACCGCGACCCCCTCGTGTTCGACACACACGAGCTGGGACGGCGTCCTGGCGCGCTCCAGCGCCTGACCCGCACGATCGACGCCCCCGCGGATCTCGGGATCCAGGGAGTCATCGGAGTGCCCGAGGGCGCCCCGGTGGAGCTCGAACTCCGCCTTGAGTCGGTCATGGAAGGGGTGCTCGTCACAGGCACCGCCCGTGCACGGGCCGAGGGGGAGTGCGTAAGGTGTCTGGAGCCGGTCGAGCAGCAGCTCGAAGCGGATTTCCAGGAACTGTTCTCGTACCCTGACGCCGACGACCGGGGCCGCGTGATCGCGGAACCGGGCGACGACGCCGAGGACGACGAGGACCGGTTCTTCCTCGAGGACGGACTCTTCGACCTCGAACCTCTGCTGCGTGACGCGGTGGTGCTCGCACTGCCGATGCAGCCGGTGTGCCAGGAAGACTGCCAGGGCCTGTGCTCCGAGTGCGGAGCGCGGCTCACGGACGACCCGGACCACCACCACGACGCCGTCGACATCCGTTGGGCGGCTTTGCAGGGACTCGCCGGTTCACTCGAAGACGGCGAGAAGGACGAGATGAGCGGCGCTGACGCGGAAGCGGGCGTCGACGAGAAGCAGGAGAAGTAGCCGTGGCTGTTCCGAAGCGGAAGATGTCGCGCAGCAACACGCGCCACCGCCGGTCGCAGTGGAAGGCTGCGGTCCCCACCCTGGTTGCGTGCGAGCGCTGCCACGAGCCCAAGCAGCAGCACATCGCGTGCCCGTCTTGCGGCACCTACAACAAGCGCCAGGTCCTCGAAGTCTGAGCGGCCAGGTGAGAGGCACTGTGTCCACGCCCAAGAAGAACTCTTCCCGTGCGAGCGGGAGCCCGGCGGACAACCAGGCCTCGTCCCACACGCTTCTGGAAGGGCGGCTCGGGTATCAGCTCGAGTCCGCCCTTCTGGTGCGCGCGCTGACCCACCGTTCGTACGCGTACGAGAACGGCGGTCTGCCGACGAACGAGCGGCTGGAGTTCCTCGGGGACTCCGTGCTCGGCCTCGTCGTCACGGACACGCTGTACCGTACCCACCCCGACCTGCCCGAAGGCCAGCTGGCCAAGTTGCGGGCCGCGGTGGTCAACTCGCGTGCGCTGGCGGAGGTCGGCCGTGGCCTCGACCTGGGCGCCTTCATCCGGCTCGGCCGTGGTGAAGAGGGCACAGGAGGCCGGGACAAGGCGTCCATCCTCGCCGACACCCTGGAAGCGGTGATCGGTGCGGTCTATCTCGACCAGGGCCTCGACGCGGCGTCCGAGCTGGTGCACCGGCTCTTCGACCCGCTGATCGAGAAGTCCTCCAACCTCGGTGCCGGCCTGGACTGGAAGACCAGTCTCCAGGAGCTGACCGCGATCGAGGGGCTCGGCGTGCCCGAGTACCTGGTCACGGAGACCGGCCCCGACCACGAGAAGACCTTCACTGCTGCCGCCCGCGTCGGAGGCGTCTCGTACGGCACCGGCACCGGCCGCAGCAAGAAGGAGGCGGAGCAGCAGGCCGCCGAGTCCGCCTGGCGGGCCATCAAGGCCGCCGCGGACGAGCGCGCCAAGGCCGCCGAGGCGGCCGGCGAAGCCTCCGGGGCCGGTGCCGAGGACGGCGAGTCCTCGTCCGCTCCGGCCTGACCCACAGCAGTACGAGCGCCCGCCCCGCCGTTCCCGGCGGGCCGGGCGCTCGGTTCATCCACCGCTTTGTGCGAGCGCTCTGTACGGGGGTCCCGATGCCCGAGTTGCCCGAGGTCGAGGTCGTACGGCGCGGTCTCGCGCGCTGGGTGGCCGAGCGCACCGTCGCCGAGGTCGAGGTGCTGCACCCGCGCGCCGTACGCCGGCACATCGCGGGCGCCGACGACTTCGCGCACCGTCTCAAGGGCCGGCACATCGGCACCCCCAGCCGTCGCGGCAAGTACCTGTGGCTGCCGCTGGAGGAGACGAACCAGTCGATCCTGGCGCACCTCGGCATGAGCGGCCAGCTGCTGGTGCAGCCGCACGAGGCGCCGGACGAGAAGCACCTGCGCATCCGCGTCCGGTTCGCGGACTCCCTCGGCACGGAGCTGCGCTTCGTCGACCAGCGCACCTTCGGCGGACTGTCGTTGCACGACAACACCCCCGACGGGCTGCCCGACGTCATCGCGCACATCGCCCGCGACCCCCTCGACCCGCTGTTCGACGACGAGGCCTTCCACCGGGCGCTGCGCCGCAAGCGCACCACCATCAAGCGGGCCCTGCTCGACCAGTCGCTGATCAGCGGCGTCGGCAACATCTACGCGGACGAGGCGCTGTGGCGCGCCCGCATCCACTACGAGCGCCCGACGGCGAACTTCACCCGCCCGGTCACCCAGGAACTCCTCGGCCACGTCCGGGACGTGATGAACGCGGCGCTCGCCGTCGGCGGCACCAGCTTCGACAGCCTGTACGTCAACGTCAACGGCGAGTCGGGCTACTTCGACCGGTCCCTGGACGCGTACGGCCGCGAGGGCGAGCCCTGCGGGCGGTGCGGTACGCCGATCCGCCGCCGCCCGTGGATGAACCGGTCGAGCTACTTCTGCCCGAAGTGTCAGAGGGCGCCGCGCGTCTCGTCGTAACGCGCGCGTGCCGTGAGCACGTCGTCCATCGCGCCCTCCACACAGTGGATGAGGGCGAGCAGCCGCCCGGCGACCTCGCGGCCGAGCGCGGTCAGTTCGTAGTCCACGCGCGGCGGGTTCGTCGGCTGTGCCTCGCGGTGTACCAGCCCGTCGCGCTCCAGCGCGTGCAGCGTCTGGGACAGCATCTTCTCGCTCACCCCGTCGACCCGGCGGCGCAGCTCGTTGAAGCGCAGCGACCCCTCGTACAGCGCGCCGAGTGTCAGCCCGCCCCAGCGGCCCGTGACGTGCTCCAGCGTCGCGCGCGAGGGGCATGCCTTGGCGAAGACGTCGTAGGCGAGGTCGTCCAGCTGCTGGTCCATGGGTACAAGCGTACGCCGGTGCAGCGCTAACCGCCAGGTTGCACTATCGAAAAGTTAGTGCTTTCCTTTGCTCATTGCTTCCGAGCTGCCCATCTGAGGAGTCCCCATGACCGCCCCCGTCGTTTCCATCGCCTACCACTCCGGCTTCGGCCACACCGCCGTCCTCGCCGAGGCCGTGCGCGCCGGTGCCGCCGACGCGGGTGCCGAGGTGCACCTGATCAAGGTCGACGAGATCACCGACGAGCAGTGGGAGACGCTGGACCGCTCCGACGCGATCGTCTTCGGCTCGCCCACCTACATGGGCACCGCCTCCGGCGCCTTCCACGTCTTCGCCGAGGGCACCTCGGGCCGCTGGTTCACCCGCGCCTGGCAGGACAAGCTGGCCGCCGGCTTCACCAACTCGGCCTCCAAGAGCGGCGACAAGCTGCACACCCTTCAGTTCTTCCAGACCCTCGCCGCCCAGCACGGCATGACCTGGGTGAACCTGGGCCTGCTCCCCGGCTGGAACAGCAGCACCGGCTCCGAGAACGACCTCAACCGCCTCGGCTTCTTCGCCGGTGCCGCCGCGCAGAGCAACAACGACCAGGGCCCCGAGGGCGTCCACAAGGCGGACATCGCCACCGCCGAGCACCTGGGCCGCCGGGTGACGGAGACCGCGCTGGTGTTCACGCGCGGGCGCAGCGCAGCCTGAGGCCGCCGGAAACACGGGGGCGGCGGCGGGCCGGGACGCGTACGGTTCCCGCATGCCCGAGCTGTGTCTGCTCCGCCCGGACCACGCCCCCGCGCTCCTCGCCTTCGAGCGGGAGAACCGGGCGTACTTCGCCGCGTCCATCCCGGACCGCGGCGAGGAGTACTTCGCCCGGTTCGACGAGCGGCTGCGCGCCTCGCTGGCGGAGCAGGAGGCGGGGGAGTGCTGCTTCCACGTGGTGATCGGGGCCGACGGCGACGTGCTGGGCCGGGTCAACCTCGTGGACGTGGCCGACGGCGGCGCCGAACTCGGCTACCGGATCGCGGAGCGGGCGGCGGGCCGGGGGCTGGCCGGCTGGGGCGTGCGGGAGGTGTGCGCCCTGGCCGCCGAGCGGTACGGCCTCACGGTCCTGCGGGCCCGGGCCACCCTCGACAACGCCGCCTCACGGGCCGTGCTGGCCCGCACGGGTTTCGCGGTCGTCGGCGAGACTCTGCTCAATGGCCGCCCCGCGCTGACCTACCGCCGCGCCCTGTGAGCCTTAGTAACCGAAGTCCTGTGTCCACCAAGGGCCGCCCGCGCCGAAGTGGACGCCGACGCCGAGGGTCTTGAAGTCGCAGTTCAGGATGTTGGCCTTGTGGCCGGGGCTGTTCATCCAGGCCGTCATCACGGCCTGCGCGTCGGCCTGGCCGCGGGCTATGTTCTCGCCGCCGAGGTTGCTGATCCCGGCCGCCGAGGCCCGGTCCCACGGTGACTTGCCGTCCGGGTCCGTGTGGTCGAAGAAGCCCCGTGCGGCCATGTCGTCGCTGAACGCCCCGGCCAGCTTGGCCAGCGAGGAGTTCGCCGCGAGCGCGCTGCACCCGACCTTCGACCGTTCCTGGTTGACGAGCCTCAGCACCTCCGTCTCGGCCGCGCTCCGCGCCGACACCGTCGCCGGTGCGGCGCTCGCCGCGGGCGCCTTGCTCGCCGTGTGCGACGGGGTGCTCGCCGCCCGGGACGCGGTGGCCCGGGGCGCCGGGGTCCCGCCTGCCGTCCTGGACGGCGAGGCCGACGCCGATGCGGAGGCGGATGCGGAGGCGGACGGGCTCGGGGACGCCGGGCGCGTCTCGGTCCTGCCGACGCCGGGGGCGCCCGCGCGCTGGTCGGCGCTGCCCGACGTGCCGCCCTGCTCGGTCGCCGTGTTGCCCGGCGAGCCCGCCGCCTGCACCGAGTCGCTGCCGGTGTCCGTGCTGCCGCCGAGCCTGTACTGCTGCAGTCCCGGCACCACGCCCGTGGCCACCGCGGCCGTGCCGAGCGCGACGGCGGCCGCCGTGCCGAGCAGGCCCACGCGCACCGGCCCGCCGGTCCTCTTGCGGCGTCGGCGGCGCGAGGAGTCGCCGCCCGGCGTGAACCCGTCACCCGCACCGGAGCCCGGGCCACCGCCGTCGGCGAACGGATAGGCGTGGGCCCGGGGGTTCGCCTCCGCGTAGGCCTCCGGGTTCAGATACGGCGCGATGCCCTTGGGCACCCCGTCCCGCCGGTACAGCTCCATCGCGTACGGATCCCGCGTGTACGGATCCGGCATGTGCGAGTCCGTCGCGTACGGATCCCGCATGTGCGAGTCCGCCGCGTATGAGTCCGTCGTGTACGGGTCACGCGTGTACGAGTCCGGTGGGCCGTCGCTCCCGGTGGCGGAGGTGTCCGTGTGCGTGAGCCCCGTGGCGCGGCCCTCGGCGGCGCGTCGGTGCCGTCCCATCCCCTTGCCCTCTTCCTCGTCCTCGCGGGCTGCCCGGTGCCCGGTGGCGCCTGACTCCCCCTGGCCCACCCGACCCACTCGATCGAGTGAGTTTCATATGAGATTCATTGGGTGGGGACGCTACCCCATGGCATCGGGAGGTGCCGTGTCCCGAGCGGCATCGGCCGGTTAGGTTGCACCCATGAACGAGGATGTACGGCTGGTCGCCTGGGTGCGTGGACACGTCCAAGGTGTGGGTTTCCGCTGGTTCACGCGCGCGAAGGCACTGGAGATCGGCGGCCTGAGTGGTTTTGCTCTCAATCTGGCCGACGGCCGGGTCCAGGTGGTCGCGGAGGGGCCGCGCGAGGACTGCGAGGGACTGCTCGACTGGCTCCAGGGCACCGACACGCCCGGGCGCGTGGAAGGTGTCACCGAGATCTGGGACACACCCCGCGGCGGCTACGACGGCTTCGCCATCCGCTGACCGGGGCCCGCGACACCGCGCCGGCGGGCGCGCGAAGAGGCGCCGCGCGCGGGTGCGGACGGTGGAAACGGCCTGGTGGTTGCCAAGAAGAGCCCGGCATGGCAGGCTCCCCTGCTACGACTGATCGACACGCCCCGAGGCACCGGAAGAGTCGCCGCGCCGCCGATTTCCCGGCCGCGTGCCCCCGGTTCGCCCGCCAATACGGGGTGTGATCGTGTTGACCGTCAAACTTTTTGGTGAGACGCTGAAAGCCCCGCGCACCTTAGCTGTTTGGCATGAAGCAACAGCAGAGCAACACCCGGATGTGCCAAGCACCGCGGGTGCGAATCCCTCACGACCCACACCGCATCGGTCGGTCACTCAGTGTGGAGGACCATCCATCATGGCAAAGGCGCTTCTCGGTTACGTCGGCGGCTCCGACCCTCGACTCCTCGCCGAGATGCGACGGTTGCAGCAGCGCGTCCAGGACCTGGAGTCCGAGCTCGTACGGATCCAGGCGGAGAACGATGCGCTGACGGCTGCCGCCTCTCAGGACAGGATCATGGAGAGCATCGACGCACACCAGGCGGAGCCTGCGCTCACCTGATTACTGCATCGCTCCACGACAGCAGTCGCAGTCATCGGGCTGCCGAATCAACCGCTCAGTTGATCGGACGGCTGCAACCCAGTCGTCAGAGTTGCAAGGGACGCTTCGGCGTCCCTTCCTTCTTTCTGCTTTCCCCCGCATCGTTTCACCCTCTTTAACGTACGGTGTGCCCTGCATGTTCACTGGTGAAACCGCGCGGCCCGGAGGGTTCGTGGAGTGAGATAGCGGCGCCCGGTAGAGTCCGACGGCGTGCACCTCAAGGCCCTGACCCTCCGCGGGTTCAAGTCGTTCGCCTCGGCGACCACACTCCGGTTCGAACCGGGCATCACGTGTGTCGTCGGACCGAACGGCTCGGGCAAGTCCAATGTCGTGGACGCGCTCAGCTGGGTCATGGGCGAACAGGGCGCCAAGTCGCTGCGCGGCGGCAAGATGGAGGACGTCATCTTCGCCGGCACCACCGGCCGCCCGCCGCTGGGCCGCGCCGAGGTGTCCCTGACCATCGACAACTCCGACGGTGCGCTGCCCATCGAGTACGCCGAGGTCACCATCACGCGGATCATGTTCCGCAACGGCGGCAGCGAGTACCAGATCAACGGCGACACCTGCCGCCTCCTCGACATCCAGGACCTCCTCTCCGACTCCGGCATCGGCCGCGAGATGCACGTCATCGTCGGCCAGGGCCAGCTCGACTCCGTCCTGCACGCCGACCCCATGGGCCGCCGCGCCTTCATCGAGGAGGCGGCCGGCGTCCTCAAGCACCGCAAGCGCAAGGAGAAGGCGCTGCGGAAGCTGGACGCGATGCAGGCCAACCTCGCGCGCGTACAGGACCTGACCGACGAACTGCGCCGCCAGCTCAAGCCCCTCGGCCGCCAGGCGGCGGTGGCGAGAAGGGCGGCCGTCATCCAGGCCGACCTCCGCGACGCGCGCCTGCGCCTGCTCGCCGACGACCTCGTACGGCTGCGCGAGGCGCTGAGGACCGAGATCGCCGACGAGGCCGCCCTGAAGGAGCGCAAGGAGTCGGCCGAGCAGGAGCTGAAGAAGGCCCTGCAGCGCGAGGCCCTGCTGGAGGACGAGGTCCGGCAGCTCACGCCGCGCCTCCAGCGCGCCCAGCAGACCTGGTACGAGCTGTCCCAGCTGGCCGAACGCGTACGGGGCACGATCTCGCTGGCCGACGCGCGCGTGAAGAGCGCGACGTCCGCGCCCCCCGAGGAGCGGCGCGGGCGCGACCCCGAGGACCTGGAGCGCGAGGCCGCCCGCATCCGCGAGCAGGAGGCCGAGCTGGAGGCCGCCCTGGACGCGGCCCAGCACGCCCTGGACGACACCGTCGCCCACCGGGCCGAGCTGGAGCGGGAACTGGCCGTCGAGGAGCGCCGGCTGAAGGACGTGGCCCGCGCCATCGCCGACCGCCGCGAGGGTCTGGCCCGCCTCAACGGCCAGGTCAACGCGGCCCGTTCGCGCGCGGCCTCGGCGCAGGCCGAGATCGACCGGCTGGCCGCGGCCCGCGACGAGGCCCAGGAACGGGCGGTCGCCGCCCAGGAGGAGTACGAGGCACTCAAGGCCGAGGTGGACGGCCTCGACGCCGACGACGCGGACCTTGCCGGGCGGCACGAGGCGGCCAGACGGCAGCTCGCCGAGGCGGAGTCCGCCCTGAGCGCTGCCCGCGAGGCCCTCACCACGGCCGAGCGCAGCCGCGCCGCGACCCAGGCCCGCCGGGAGGCCCTGGCCCTGGGCCTGCGGCGGAAGGACGGCACCGGGATACTGCTGGGTGCCCGGGACCGGCTGACGGGCGTACTCGGCCCGGCGGCCGGACTGTTGACGGTCGCCCCCGGCTACGAGGTCCCCCTGGCGGCGGCGTTCGGCGCGGCGGCGGACGCCATCGCCGTGTCGACCCCGGCAGCGGCGGCGGACGCGATCCGCCTCCTGCGCAAACAGGACGGCGGCCGGGCGGCATTGATCCTGGCGGGGGACGATGCGCCCCGCAGGGGCGCGGGGAACTGCGCGCTCAGCCACGACGCACCCGCAGTCGCCGATGCATCCATCACCACACCCCCCGGTGGGCGCACCGCCACTGAGCTCGTGCGCGGCCCCGCCGAACTCATGCCCGCCGTCCACCGCCTCCTGCAAGGAATCGTGGTCGTCGGGACCTTGGAGGACGCCGAGGAACTGGTCTACGCGCACCCGGAACTCACCGCCGTCACCGCCGAGGGCGACCTGCTCGGCGCCCACTTCGCCCACGGCGGCTCGGCCGGCGCGCCGAGCCTGCTGGAGGTGCAGGCCTCCGTGGACGAGGCCGCGGCCGAGCTGGACGAGCTGGCGCTGCGCTGCGAGGAGCTGACCGAGGCGCAGCGGGCGGCGACCGACCGGCGTGCCGAGGCCGCCGCCCTCGTGGAAGAGCTGGAGGAGCGGCGCAGGGCCGCCGACCGGGAGAAGTCCGCCGTCGCCCAGCAGCTCGGCCGGCTCGCCGGGCAGGCCCGCGGTGCCGCCGGGGAGGCCGAGCGCTCCGCCGCGGCCGCCGCCCGCGCGCAGGACGCGCTGGACAGGGCCGTACAGGAGGCCGAGGAGCTGGCCGAGCGGCTCGCCGTCGCGGAGGAGATGCCGGTCGAGGAGGAGCCGGACACCTCGGTGCGCGACCGGCTCGCCGCCGACGGGGCCAATGCCCGGCAGACCGAGATGGAGGCCCGGCTCCAGGTCCGTACCCACGAGGAGCGGGTCAAGGGGCTCGCCGGGCGGGCCGACTCGCTCGACCGGGCCGCCCGCGCCGAACGCGAGGCACGCGCGCGTGCCGAGCAGCGCCGGGCCCGGCTGCGGCACGAGGCGGCCGTCGCCGGGGCCGTCGCCGCCGGCAGCCGGCAGCTGCTCGCGCACATCGACGTGTCCCTCGCCCGCGCCGAGCGGGAGCGCACCGCCGCCGAGGCCGCGAAGGCGCGGCGTGAGCAGGAGCTGACCGCCGCGCGCACCGCGGGCCGCGAACTGAAGTCGGAACTGGACAAGCTGACGGACTCGGTGCACCGCGGCGAGGTGCTCGGCGCCGAGAAGCGGCTGCGGATCGAGCAGCTGGAGACCAAGGCGCTGGAGGAGCTGGGCGTCGAGCCGGCGGGACTGGTGTCGGAGTACGGGCCGCACCTGCCGGTGCCGCCTTCGCCGCCCGCCGAGGGCGAGGTGCTGCCCGAGGACCCCGAACACCCGCGCAACCAGCCCCGGCCCTTCCACCGGGCCGAGCAGGAACGCCGGCTCAAGGCGGCCGAGCGGGCGTACCAGCAGCTGGGCAAGGTCAATCCGCTGGCGCTGGAGGAGTTCGCGGCGCTGGAGGAGCGGCACAAGTTCCTCAGCGAGCAGCTGGAGGACCTGAAGAAGACGCGGGCCGACCTGCTTCAGGTGGTGAAGGAGGTCGACGAGCGCGTCGAGCAGGTCTTCACCGAGGCGTACCGGGACACGGCCCGCGAGTTCGAGGGCGTCTTCAGCCGGCTCTTCCCTGGCGGCGAGGGACGGCTGATCCTGACCGATCCCGACAACATGCTCACCACCGGTGTGGACGTCGAGGCCCGCCCGCCGGGCAAGAAGGTCAAGCGGCTCTCCCTGTTGTCGGGCGGTGAGCGGTCGCTGACGGCCGTCGCACTGCTGGTGTCGATCTTCAAGGCCCGGCCGAGCCCCTTCTACGTCATGGACGAGGTCGAGGCCGCGCTCGACGACACCAACCTCCAGCGGCTGATCCGGATCATGCAGGAGCTGCAGGAGGCCTCGCAGCTGATCGTGATCACGCATCAGAAGCGCACGATGGAGGTCGCCGACGCGCTCTACGGCGTCTCCATGCAGGGCGACGGCGTCTCGAAGGTCATTTCTCAGCGGCTTCGCTAGCCCATTCAAGATCAACTCACCCTGTGTTCGAGAAGTGAACACGGGGTGTCCTGGAATATCTAAAAGCTCACAGGGGCTGAACTATTGACTTCGAAACTTGAAGGCATAGTCTCTGCAACGTTGCTTTTACCTTCAGGTGTGAGCGCACCCCCCGTATGCGCCACTTGAACTTGACAGGGCTCGCCCCCCACCCGGCAGCGTTGCCGTGGCCCGAGGAGATACACGTGACCAGCACAGCGCAGGCACCTCAGTCAGGAGCCGGAACGGCTCATCCCGAACATCTCGGGCACGTCATCTTCATCGCGGCTGCCGCCGCCATGGGCGGTTTCCTCTTCGGTTACGACAGCTCCGTGATCAACGGTGCCGTCGAGGCCATCCGCACCAAGTACGACATCGGCTCCGCCGCCCTCGCCCAGGTCATCGCGATCGCCCTGATCGGCTGTGCCATCGGCGCCGCCACGGCCGGCCGCATAGCCGACCGCATCGGCCGGATCCGCTGCATGCAGATCGCCGCCGTCCTCTTCACCATCAGCGCCGTCGGCTCCGCGCTGCCCTTCGCGCTGTGGGACCTCGCCTTCTGGCGCATCATCGGCGGCTTCGCCATCGGCATGGCCTCCGTCATCGGCCCCGCCTACATCGCCGAGGTCGCGCCGCCCGCCTACCGCGGCCGGCTCGGTTCCTTCCAGCAGGCCGCGATCGTCGTCGGCATCGCCATCTCCCAGCTGGTCAACTGGGGCCTGCTGAACGCCGCCGGCGGCAAGCAGCGCGGTCACCTGATGGGCCTGGAGGCCTGGCAGGTCATGCTCGGCGTCATGGTCGTCCCGGCCGTCCTGTACGGCCTGCTCTCCTTCGCGATCCCCGAGTCCCCGCGCTTCCTGCTCTCCGTCGGCAAGCGTGAGCGCGCCAAGGAGATCCTCGCCGAGGTCGAGGGCACGGGCACCGACCTGGACGCCCGCGTCGCCGAGATCGAGCACGCGATGAAGAGCGAGCACAAGTCCACCTTCAAGGACCTGCTCGGCGGCGGGTTCTTCTTCAAGCCGATCGTCTGGGTCGGCATCGGCCTGTCGGTCTTCCAGCAGTTCGTCGGCATCAACGTCGCGTTCTACTACTCCTCGACGCTGTGGCAGTCGGTCGGCATCGACCCGACGGACTCGTTCTTCTACTCCTTCACGACGTCGATCATCAACATCGTCGGCACCGTGATCGCGATGATCTTCGTGGACCGCGTCGGCCGCAAGCCGCTCGCCCTCATCGGCTCGGTCGGCATGGTCGTCGGTCTGGCGCTGGAGGCCTGGGCGTTCAGCTACCACCTGGTCGACGGCAAGCTGCCCGCCACGCAGGGCTGGACCGCCCTGATCGCCGCGCACATCTTCGTCCTCTTCTTCGCCCTGTCGTGGGGCGTGGTGGTCTGGGTCTTCCTCGGCGAGATGTTCCCGAACAGGATCCGCGCCGCCGCCCTGGGTGTCGCCGCCTCCGCGCAGTGGATCGCCAACTGGGCCATCACCGCGAGCTTCCCGTCGCTGGCCGACTGGAACCTGTCCGGCACCTACGTGATCTACACGGTCTTCGCCGCGCTCTCCATCCCGTTCGTCCTGAAGTTCGTCAAGGAGACGAAGGGCAAGGCGCTGGAGGAGATGGGCTGACCCTCCCCGAGGAGGCCCACCGAGACCGAGGAGTAGGGGCCAAGTCCCCGCTGCCCCTCTCCTCGTACCGTCCGCCGCCCCCGTTCCGGCCACTGTCCGGAACGGGGGCGGCGGTGTCGTCGCCCCGAGGCCAGGTGTCAGGTGCCGAGCGCGGGCAGCACCCGCTGCGCGAACAGCCGTAGACTCCGCCACCCCTCCTCCACCGGCATCCCGCCCGCCAGCGGATGCAGGACCAGGTTGTCCAGCTCCTGCGCCACGCACTGCTCCGGCGTGAGGATCCGGTAGACACCCTCCGCGCGCAGCTCCTCGACCGTCGTGGCCGCCGACTTCACCGCCGAGCGGATCTGCCCGGACTGCCAGGAGGCGTACGTCCGCGCCTCGTGCAGGAAGTGCTCGCCGTACACCGCCCACGCCCGGTCCGGGTCCTCGGAGACATGCAGCAGGGGCGTCTGCGGCGCGGGCATCATGACCCAGCCCTCGGTGCCGTACTCGGCGAGCCGCTCCTTGTAGTACGCCTCCAGCTCGGGCAGATGCGCGCTCGGGAAGAACGGCAGGCCGAGCCGGGCGGCCCGGCGGGCGGCGGCCTTCGAGGAACCGCCGACCAGCAGTAGCGGGTGCGGCGCGGTGAACGGGCGCGGGGTGAGCCGTACGGTACGGCCCCGGTACGTGAACTCCTCGCCCGACCACGCCGCCAGCAGCGTCTCCAGCAGCTCGTCCTGGAGCCGGCCCCGGCGCTTCCAGTCCACGTCGAACAGGGCGTATTCCTCGGGGCGGTACCCGATGCCGGCCACCGTCACGAGCCGCCCGCCGCTCAGCAGGTCCAGTACGGCGATCTCCTCGGCCAGCCGCAGCGGGTCGTGCAGCGGGCCGATCACCGCCGACACCGTCACCGCGATGTTCCGGGTCGCCCCGAACACCGCTCCGGCGAAGGCGAACGGCGACGGCAGCCAGTTGTTCCCGGCGCCGTGGTGCTCCTCGGTCTGCACGGTGGCGACGCCGTGCTCGTCGGCGTACGCGGCCATCTCCAGGGCGGCCCGGTAGCGGGCGGAGAGGGCGGCGGGCGTGGCGCCCGGAGCGACGAGGTTGAAACGGACGACCGTGACGGGCATGGCAAGTCCCCCTCCGGTACGGCTCGGTGGAGGGGGACGGTAGCTGACGTAGCGTCAGATGGCCATGGCGGGACGGGAGGTAGGCTCGCGGGATGACCGGAGCCGTACCCGGCGCCGTACCCACCGACCCGCGGGCGGAGGCCGGGCGGGACCGCGTCGCCCTCTGGCTCGCACCGGACGATCTGCGGTGGCTCGCCCGCCACTGCTGCTGTCCCGACGACGCCGAGCAGGAAACGAGGGACCGCTGCTCACGCCTGCGCTTCCGGGCGAGCGCGGCCCTCCACAAGAGCGGCCGGCCGCGCTGAGGCGCCTCAGGCGTCGACGGTCGCGGGCTCCTCGGCCGGCTCGGCGGCCGCAGCCGGCCGGGTCGCCGCGGGCTTCGGCAGGACCAGGTACAGCAGGCCGGAGATCACGATCGTGGCGACCCAGCCGAGGCCGTACTCGCCGATGACGTTGTTCTTCGCGAGCGGGCCGGTGAACCAGTCCGACGTCGTGAACATCAGGCCCGAGACCAGGCCGATCGCCCAGGCGGCCACGGCCGCGGGGGAGAAGCCGCCCTTGTACCAGTAGGCGCTGGTGCGGGTGGTGTCGGCCATCGCCGCGCCGTCGTACTCGGTGCGGCGCAGCATGTCCGCCCCGAACACGCCGACCCACGCGGAGAAGGCGACCGCCAGCAGGGAGAGGAAGGCGATGAACGAACCCATGAAGCTCGTCGCCACCAGCATCAGCACACCGCCGAAGATCAGCGAGATCACGGCGTTGACGGAGACCGCCCAGTGGCGCGGCACCTTGAAGCCGAGGGTCTGCGCGGTGAAGCCCGCCGAGTACATCGACATCGAGTTGATCAGCAGCATGCCGATCAGCGAGATGCACAGGTACGGCACCGCGATCCAGGTCGGCAGGATCTCGCCGAGGAAGGACACCGGGTCGGTCGCCGAGGCCAGGTCCGGCGTGGAGACCGCCATCACCGCGCCCATCAGGACCATGGGGAGCACGACGACACCGGCGCCGCCCACCGCCGTACCGACGATCGCCTTGGACGACGCCGTGCGCGGCAGGTAGCGGGTGAAGTCCGGCGCGGTCGGGATCCAGCTGACACCGCCGGCCGCGATCATGCCGACACCGGTGATCACCGCGGCCGTCGAACCGCCGCCGTGGTGCATCACCTTCGACCAGTCGGTGTTCGCCACCAGGTAGGCCAGGACGAGCACCGAGAAGACGCCGAAGAGATACGTCGCGTACTTGTTGCACTTCTGCACGGCGTTGATGCCGAGCCCGGAGATCGCGAAGGTCGCCACGACGAACGCCAGCAGCATCACCATGTCCAGCACGCTGTTCGCCTTCAGGCCGAACGCGATGTCCAGGATGGTGAGCATCGCGTAAGCGCCGGTGACCGCGTTGATCGTCTCCCAGCCCCAGCGCGCGACCCAGATCAGCGAGCCGGGCAGCAGATTGCCGCGCTGGCCGAAGACCGCCCGGGACAGCGCCATGCCGGGCGCGCCGCCCCGCTTGCCCGCGATCCCGATCAGCCCGACGAGGCCGTACGACACGACCGGCGCGGCCGCCGCGACCACGAGCGCCTGCCAGATGTTCAGGTGGTACGCGACGACGAGGCTCGCGCCCATCGTCAGCAGCAGCACGCTGATGTTGGCGCCGACCCAGGTCGGGAACAGCTCACGGGTCTTCGCGGTGCGCTCGTGATCCGGGACCTGCTCGATCCCTCGGGTCTCGAGAGCGCCTTCGGTCTCGACGGTTTTGCTCATGGAAAAGGGGCCTGCCGTGGGGGGAACGGGGACGCTCGGACTCTACGCGCGTCAACAGATGCGCCACCATCGTACTTTGCTCCGACTCCTCGCCGTACGTGGCGTTTGTCTCTCAGAGGAAGCCACAAACCGGCGTCCGTCGTCACCCATGGCTGATACTGGACGGGTTATGGAAACCGTCATCCTTGCTGTAGTCATCGCCGTGGTCGTGATCGGCGCGCTCGGCGGGCTGATCGTGGGCACCCGGCGCCGGAAGCCGCTGCCTCCGCCTCCCCCGAAGACGCCCGACATCACCGCCCCCCCGGCCGAGCCGCACGTCGGCGACGAGGCCGAGACACCGCGCGACGAACCGCGCCGGACGATCGAGGAGGTGGATCTCCCCGGCGGCGCCGCACCGGTCGCCGTGGAGGAGCCTCCCGCCGCCGAGCCCTCTCTCGAAGAGGCTCCGGAGATCGAGATCCCGGAGCCCACCGCAGGCCGGCTGGTCCGCCTGCGCGCCCGCCTGTCCCGCTCCCAGAACGCACTCGGCAAGGGCCTGCTCACGCTCCTGTCGCGCGAGCACCTCGACGACGACACCTGGGAGGAGATCGAGGACACGCTGCTCACCGCCGACGTCGGCGTGCAGCCCACCCAGGAGCTGGTCGAGGGCCTGCGCGAGCGCGTCAAGGTGCTCGGCACCCGCACCCCCGAGGAGCTGCGCGGCCTGCTGCGCGAGGAGCTGCTCAAGCTGGTCGGCACCGATGTCGACCGCACGGTGAAGACCGAGCCCGAGGACCGCAAGCCCGGCATCGTGATGGTCGTCGGCGTCAACGGCACCGGCAAGACCACCACCACCGGCAAGCTCGCGCGCGTGCTCGTCGCCGACGGCCGCACCGTGGTGCTCGGCGCCGCCGACACCTTCCGCGCCGCCGCCGCCGACCAGCTCCAGACCTGGGGCGAGCGCGTCGGCGCCCACACCGTGCGCGGCCCCGAGGCCGGCGACCCGGCGTCCGTGGCCTTCGACGCGGTCAAGGAGGGCAAGGAGATGGGGGTCGACGTCGTCCTCATCGACACCGCCGGCCGCCTGCACACCAAGACCGGCCTCATGGACGAGCTGGGCAAGGTCAAGCGGGTCGTGGAGAAGCACGCGCCGCTGGACGAGGTGCTGCTCGTCCTCGACGCCACCACCGGCCAGAACGGTCTGGTCCAGGCCCGCGTCTTCGCGGAGGTCGTGGACATCACCGGCATCGTGCTGACCAAGCTCGACGGCACTGCCAAGGGCGGCATCGTCGTCGCGGTCCAGCGTGAGCTGGGCGTGCCGGTCAAGCTCGTCGGCCTCGGTGAGGGCGCGGACGACCTGGCGCCGTTCGAGCCGGAGGCGTTCGTGGACGCACTGATCGGTGACTGAGAAGGTCGTAAATTTACTACCTGCGCGTGAGAAGCGCCCGGCCCCAAGGTGCAGTTGGGGACGGGCGCTTCGCCTTGTGCGGGCCGGTGCTCGCGGGCCGGTGCTCGGGGTCAGGCCCGCGCCCGCGACCGGTGCGCCACATACGCCAGCGTGCCCAGCACCAGCCGGGCCGCCGGAGGCGCGGTCGCCGAGTCCAGCGCCGGCGGGCGCAGCCAGCGCACCGGGCCCAGCCCGCCCCGGTCGGAGGGCGGCGCCGTGACGTACGCACCGGGGCCGAGGCCGCTCAGGTCCAGGGCCGAGGGGTCGTCCCAGCCCATGCGGTAGAGCAGCCGGGGCAGTTCGGCGGCGGAGCCGGGCCCGACGAAGAAGTGCGCGCGGCCGTCCGGGGTCGCGGCCACCGGGCCGAGGGGCAGTCCCATCCGCTCCAGGCGGACCAGGGCGCGCCGGCCGGCCGCCTCGGAGACCTCGACGACGTCGAACGCCTGGCCCACCGGCAGCATCACCGCGGCGCCCGGGAACTCCGACCAGGCCTTGCTCACCTCGTCCAGCGTCGCCCCGGCCGGCACCTGGGGCGCGAAGTCCAGCGGGTGGGCCCCCGGTGCCGGGCACTCGGCGCGCCCGCAGGAGCAGGCGCCCGCCGCGGCTCGCGCGCCCGGCACCACGTCCCAGCCCCACAGCCCGGTGAACTCGGCGACGGCCGTGCACTCCGATGACCGGCCGCGCCGACGCGCGCCGGAGCGGATCTCGCGGATGCCGCCGATCGTGAAGCCCATGCCCCCTCCAACGGGTCCAGCGCGCCGGTGGTTACGACACGGAACGGGACGAAAGCGGAACGTAACGCTACGGCTCCGCCTTCCCGCGCCGGCCGTCGATCAAGCGCGGGGTCAACGCGGCGCCTGGAAGCGCTCGGGGTGGCGCACCGGGTTGCCTGCGCCCCCAGGTGCTTCACTCCGCCCACTTCCGGTCGTCCTATGTCAAGTGAATCGCGTCCCGGGGATCGTGAGTTCATTCGAAGGGGTGGCGAATGGTGGCGTTTCCGGGATCGCCATGGCTGGACGGGTGATCGTAGGATTACTGTGAGTGTGCGAGTCCTGGGGGCATATGCGTCCATGGGTATGCCGGAGGCGAGTCGTCATCCCGTTCGAAGGGTGAGAACCGGCGGACGGGAGGCCGTATTTACCGGCATTCTGATAGGGCTTGGCGTACGCGGCGACAAGTGGTCTCAGGAATGGGGGCGTTCCAGTGAGCGGCAACGGCGGTAGCGGGGTGAACGCTGACAAGCACCCCAACGAGCTGCTCGGCTCGTGGTTCGTGCGCAGCGGCTGGTCCAAGGGCGAGCTGGCCCGCCAAGTCAACCGCCGGGCCCGCCAGTTGGGCGCCAACCACATCTCCACGGACACCTCGCGCGTACGACGCTGGCTGGACGGCGAGAACCCGCGCGAACCGATCCCGCGCATCCTCTCGGAGCTGTTCTCGGAGCGCTTCGGCTGCGTGGTCTCCATCGAGGACCTCGGCCTGCGCGCGGCCCGCCAGTCACCCTCCGCGACCGGCGTCGACCTGCCCTGGACCGGACCGCAGACCGTCGCCCTGCTCAGCGAGTTCTCGCGCAGCGACCTGATGCTCGCCCGGCGCGGCTTCCTCGGCACCTCCCTCGCCCTGTCCGCCGGTCCCTCCCTGATCGAGCCGATGCAGCGCTGGCTCGTGCCGAGCCCGGCCTCCCCGGGCTGCCCCGAGTCCCGCGCCGCCCTCGACCCGCGCCGCCCCGGCCGTCTGTCCCGGCCCGAGCTGGACCTGCTGGAGTCCACCACCAGGATGTTCCGCCAGTGGGACGCCCAGTGCGGCGGCGGCCTGCGCCGCAAGGCGGTCGTCGGGCAGCTCCACGAGGTCACCGACCTGCTCCAGGAACCCCAGCCCGAGGCCACCACCCGCATCCTGTTCAAGGTCGCCGCCGAACTGGCCGAGCTGGCGGGCTGGATGTCGTACGACGTCGGCCTCCAGCCCACCGCGCAGAAGTACTTCGTGCTCGCCCTGCACGCCGCCAAGGAGGCCGGCGACAAGCCCCTGGGGTCGTACATCCTCTCCAGCATGAGCCGCCAGATGATCCACCTGGGCCGGCCCGACGACGCCCTGGAGCTGATCCACCTCGCTCAGTACGGCAGCCGTGACTGCGCGAGCCCGCGCACCCAGGCGATGCTGTATGCGATGGAGGCCCGCGCGTACGCGAACATGGGCCAGCCCGGCAAGACCAAGCGCGCGGTCCGCATGGCCGAGGACACCTTCGCCGAGGCCGACGAGTGGGACGAGCCGGACCCCGACTGGATCCGCTTCTTCTCCGAGGCCGAGCTGTACGGCGAGAACTCCCATTCCTACCGCGACCTCGCCTACGTCGCCGGGCGCAGCCCCACCTACGCCTCCCTCGCCGAGCCGCTCATGCGGCGGGCGGTGGAGCTGTTCGCCGACGATCCGGAGCACCAGCGGTCGTATGCGCTGAACCTGATCGGCAAGGCCACCGTGCACCTGCTCCAGCGTGAGCCCGAGCGGGGCACGGAATACGCCTCCCGGGCCATGGAGATCGCCAAGAAGGTCCGCTCCGAGCGCGTGAACACTCGTATCCGAAAGACCGTCGACACCGCCGCGCGGGACTACGGCGACCTCGCCGTCGTCGTCGGCCTCACCGACCAGCTCGCCGTGGACCTCCCCGAGACCGCCGAGGCCGTCTGACCGACCCCGGCACGCCAAGCCCCGGCCGCGGCCGGGCCTCCCGAACCGCTCGACTCGGCTCCCCCATGCCAGGTCATCGAGAGGCCCGCCGCGGCCGGTCTGTCTCCCTCCCGGAGATCCGGTCGTTCATCCACGCGTAACACGCACGGCGCCTTCGTCACCCCGGCGAAACAACGAGGGGCTTCCACCGAAACCGCGCTGCGTCAATCTCATGGCGCATAACCGGCCCACCCCTCACCCGACCGGACCGCCCCAGGCCCGGTACCGCCCGCACGGGGCCGTAGAAACCGACGAGGAGACGCCGATGGCCCCAGCCATCACGCTTGCCGCGGAGGCACCCAAGCTGTCATCCGCGAACACAGGCTTCATGCTGATCGCTTCCGCCCTGGTGCTGATCATGACCCCGGGTCTGGCCTTCTTCTACGGAGGCATGGTCCGGGTCAAGAGCACCCTCAACATGCTGATGATGAGCTTCATCAGCATGGGCATCATCACCATCCTCTGGACGCTCTACGGCTTCTCCCTCGCCTTCGGCACGCACAACGGCCTCATCGGCTGGAACGCGAACTGGTTCGGTCTCAGCCACATCGGCCTGACCGAGCTGTGGCCCGGATACACCATTCCGATCTTCGTCTTCATGGTGTTCCAGATGATGTTCGCCATCATCACCCCGGCCCTGATCAGCGGAGCCCTCGCCGACCGCGTGAAGTTCTCGGCCTGGTGCCTGTTCATCGCCCTGTGGGCCACGATCGTCTACGTCCCGGTCGCCCACTGGGTCTGGGGCGCCGACGGCTGGGCCTTCAAGCTCGGCGTGATCGACTTCGCGGGCGGTACGGCGGTCCACATCAACGCGGGTGCGGCGGCGCTCGGTGTCATCCTCGTCATCGGCAAGCGCGTCGGCTTCAAGAAGGACCCGATGCGCCCGCACAGCCTCCCGCTGGTCATGCTCGGCGCCGGTCTGCTCTGGTTCGGCTGGTTCGGCTTCAACGCGGGCTCCTGGCTCGGCAACGACGACGGCGTCGGCGCGCTGATGTTCGTCAACACGCAGGTCGCGACGGGTGCCGCCATGCTGGCCTGGCTCGCCTACGAGAAGATCCGGCACGGTGCGTTCACCACGCTGGGCGCCGCCTCCGGCGCGGTCGCCGGTCTGGTCGCGATCACCCCGTCCGGCGGCGCGGTCTCCCCGCTCGGCGCGATCGCCGTCGGCGCCATCGCCGGTGTCGCCTGCGCCGCGGCCGTCGGCCTCAAGTTCAGGTTCGGCTTCGACGACTCGCTCGACGTGGTCGGCGTCCACATGGTCGGCGGCATCATCGGCTCCCTGCTGATCGGCTTCTTCGCCACCGGCAAGGGCCAGTCCACCGCGACCGGCGTCTTCTACGGCGACCACTCCTTCACCCAGCTGTGGAAGCAGTGCGCCGGTGTCGGCGCGGTCCTCGCCTACTCCCTGGTCGTCTCCGCGGTCCTCGCCTTCCTCCTCGACAAGACCATCGGGATGCGGGTCACCGAGGACGAGGAGATCTCCGGCATCGACCGGGCCGAGCACGCCGAGAGCGCCTACGACTTCAGCGGCACCGGCGGCGGTGTCATCGGCTCCGCCGCCCACGCCCCGTCCCCGGCCGCCGCCCAGACCAAGAAGGTG
Source organism: Streptomyces sp. MUSC 14 (assembly GCF_001866675.1). NCBI lineage: Bacteria > Bacillati > Actinomycetota > Actinomycetes > Kitasatosporales > Streptomycetaceae > Streptomyces > Streptomyces sp. MUSC 14. The sequence continues at coordinate 21,081 of NZ_MLYN01000008.1, read as the reverse complement.
GACGCATGAAGCTCATCACCGCCGTCGTCAAGCCGCACCGGCTGGACGAGATCAAGGAAGCGCTTCAGGCGTTCGGCGTCCACGGACTGACGGTCACCGAGGCCAGCGGTTACGGTCGGCAGCGGGGCCACACCGAGGTCTACCGGGGTGCCGAGTACACCGTCGACCTGGTCCCGAAGATCCGCATCGAGGTGCTGGCCGAGGACGACGACGCCGAGCAGCTGATCGAGGTCATCGTGAAGGCGGCCCGCACCGGAAAGATCGGTGACGGCAAGGTCTGGGCCCTGCCGGTCGACACGGCCGTACGGGTCCGCACCGGCGAGCGCGGCCCCGACGCGCTCTGACCAGCACCTCTGAGAACGGGAGTCGCCGGGTGACGGGAACGGACGAGCGGATGCCAGCAGAGGACTCGGGACCCGGCGGCTACGCGGCGGCCCGGCTGCGCCTCCTCACCGAGGGGGCGCGGTCCGGGCCGCCGCGCCGTGCCGCCCTCGCGGAGCTGACCGACGACTGGCTCCGCGGACTGTTCGGCGCGGCCGCAGCGGGGCTCACGGGGGTCTCGCTGGTCGCCGTCGGCGGCTACGGCCGCGGCGAACTGTCCCCGCGCAGCGACCTGGACCTGCTCCTGCTGCACGACGGCGCTGACACCAAGGAGGTCGCCGCGCTGGCCGACCGCCTCTGGTACCCCGTCTGGGACCTCGGCCTCGCCCTCGACCACTCCGTGCGCACCCCGGCGGAGGCCCGCAGAACCGCCGGGGACGACCTGAAGGTCCACCTCGGCCTCCTGGACGCCCGCCACCTGGCCGGTGACGCCGGGCTCACCGCCGGGCTGCGCACGGCCGTCCTCACCGACTGGCGCAACCAGGCCCCCAAACGCCTGCCCGAACTCCAGGAACTGTGTGCCGCACGCGCCGAGCGGCAGGGCGAGCTGCAGTACCTGCTGGAGCCCGACCTGAAGGAGGCGCGCGGCGGCCTGCGCGACGCCACCGCCCTGCGCGCCGTCGCCGCCTCCTGGCTCGCCGACGCCCCGCGCGAGGGCCTCGCCGACGCCCGCCGGCGCCTGCTCGACGTCCGCGACGCCCTGCACCTGGCGACGGGCCGCGCCACCGATCGCCTCTCCCTCCAGGAGCAGGACCAGGTGGCCGCCGAGCTGGACCTGCTGGACGCGGACACCCTGCTGCGGCAGGTGTACGAGGCCGCGCGGGTGATCGCGTACGCCAGTGACGTCACGTGGCGCGAGGTGGGGCGCGTGCTGCGTTCACGCGCCGTACGACCGCGCCTGCGCGCCATGCTGGGCGGCAACAAGCCGGTCACCGAGCGCTCGCCGCTCGCCGAGGGCGTGGTGGAGCAGGACGGCGAGGTGGTGCTCGCCCGTGCCGCGCGCCCCGAGCGCGACCCCGTGCTGCCGCTGCGCGCCGCGGCCGCCGCCGCGCAGGCCGGCCTCCCGCTCTCCCTGCACGCCGTCCGGCGGATGGCGGCGACCACGCGCCCCCTGCCCGCACCGTGGCCCGCCGAGGCCCGGGAGCAGCTGGTCACCCTGCTCGGCTCCGGCCGCCCGACCGTCGAGGTCTGGGAGGCGCTGGAGGCGGAGGGCCTGATCAGCCGACTGCTGCCGGACTGGGAGCGGGTCCGCTGCCGCCCCCAGCGCAATGCCGTGCACCTCTGGACCGTCGACCGGCACCTCATCGAGACAGCTGTCCGCGCCTCCGAACTCACCCGCCGCGTCAGCCGCCCCGACCTGCTCCTGGTCGCCGCCCTGCTGCACGACATCGGCAAGGGCTGGCCCGGCGACCACTCGGTGGCCGGCGAGATCATCGCCAAGGACGTGGCCGTCCGGATCGGCTTCGACCGCGCGGACGTGACGGTGCTCTCCTCGCTGGTCCGCCACCACCTCCTGCTGATCGAGACGGCCACGCGCCGCGACCTGGACGACCCGGCCACGGTCCGCTCGGTCGCCGAGGCGGTCGGCACCCAGAGCACCCTGGAACTGCTGCACGCGCTGACCGAGGCCGACGCCCTCGCCACCGGCCCGGCCGCCTGGTCCTCCTGGCGCGGCTCCCTCGTCGCCGACCTCGTCCGGCGGGTCTCGGCCGTCCTCGCCGGGGACGCCCCGGACGAGCCCGAGCCGACCGCCGCGCCCACCGCCGAACAGGAACGGCTGGCGATCGAGGCGTTCCGCACCGGCGGCCCGGTCCTCGCCCTGCGCGCCCAGACGGAACCGGTCACCGGGGCGGAGTCCGCCCAGGAACCCCTCGGCGTCGAGCTGCTCATCGCCGTACCCGACCAGCCCGCCGTGCTGCCCGCCGTCGCCGGGGTCCTCGCCGTGCACCGGCTGACCGTGCGCACCGCCGAGCTGCGCGCCCTGAGCCTGCCGGACGACGTCGACGACGGCTCGGTCCTGCTGCTCAACTGGCGGGTCGCCGCCGAGTACGGCTCCCTGCCGCAGGCCGCCAGGCTGCGTGCCGACCTCGTGCGCGCCCTCGACGGCTCGCTGGACATCGCCGGCCGCCTCGCCGAACGGGACGCGGCCTACCCCCGCAGACGCGGCTGGACCGCCCCACCGCCCCGTGTCACGGTGGCCCCGGCCGCCTCCCACCACGCCACGGTGATCGAGGTCCGCGCCCAGGACGCCCCCGGCCTGCTGCACCGCATCGGCATGGCGCTGGAGAAGGCGGGCGTACGGGTGCGCAGCATGCACGTCAGCACGCTGGGCTCCAACGCCGTCGACGCCTTCTACGTCACGACGGGCACGGGCGCACAGCTCCCGGCACCGGACGCCGCATCGCTGGCGCGGGTGCTGGAGGAGACGCTGCGCGGATGAGCCGGGGGACGACCTGCCCCGGTACTTTCGACGCCGGGATACCCTGGAGGGCGATTCCCACCAAGACCGTCACCGACCCCGAGGACCGCGAGCGCCGTGTTCGACACTCTCTCCGATCGCCTGTCAGCGACTTTCAAGAACCTGCGCGGCAAGGGACGGCTCTCCGAGGCGGACATCGACGCCACCGCGCGCGAGATCCGCATCGCGCTCCTCGAGGCCGACGTCGCCCTGCCGGTCGTCCGCACGTTCATCAAGAACATCAAGGAGAGGGCACTCGGCGCCGAGGTCTCCAAGGCGCTGAACCCCGCCCAGCAGGTCCTGAAGATCGTCAACGACGAGCTGGTCACGATCCTCGGCGGCGAGACCCGGCGGCTGCGCTTCGCCAAGCAGCCGCCCACCGTGATCATGCTGGCCGGTCTCCAGGGTGCCGGTAAGACCACCCTCGCGGGCAAGCTCGGCCGCTGGCTGAAGGAGCAGGGGCACTCGCCGCTGCTGGTCGCCGCCGACCTGCAGCGCCCGAACGCCGTGAACCAGCTGAGCGTCGTCGCCGAGCGCGCCGGCGTCGCCGTGTACGCCCCCGAGCCGGGCAACGGCGTCGGTGACCCGGTGAAGGTCGCCGAGGACTCCATCGAGTTCGCGAAGTCCAAGGTGCACGACATCGTGATCGTGGACACCGCGGGCCGCCTCGGTATCGACCAGGAGATGATGCAGCAGGCCGCGGACATCCGCGACGCCGTCTCCCCGGACGAGATCCTCTTCGTCGTCGACGCGATGATCGGTCAGGACGCGGTCAACACCGCCGAGGCCTTCCGCGACGGCGTCGGCTTCGACGGCGTGGTGCTCTCCAAGCTCGACGGCGACGCCCGCGGTGGTGCCGCCCTGTCGATCCGGCAGATCACCGGCAAGCCGATCATGTTCGCGTCGAACGGCGAGAAGCTGGACGACTTCGACGCGTTCCACCCGGACCGGATGGCCTCCCGCATCCTCGACATGGGTGACCTGCTCACCCTGATCGAGCAGGCGGAGAAGACCTTCAGCCAGGAAGAGGCCGCCAAGATGGCCTCGAAGCTGGCGTCCAAGAAGGGCCAGGACTTCACCCTGGACGACTTCCTGGCCCAGATGGAGCAGGTCCGGAAGATGGGCTCCATCTCCAAGCTGCTCGGCATGCTCCCGGGCATGGGCCAGATCAAGGACCAGATCCAGAACATCGACGAGCGGGACGTCGACCGCACCGCCGCGATCATCAAGTCGATGACCCCGGCCGAGCGCCAGGAGCCGACGATCATCAACGGCTCGCGCCGCGCCCGTATCGCCAAGGGCTCCGGCGTCGAGGTCAGCGCGGTGAAGAACCTGGTCGAGCGGTTCTTCGAGGCCCGCAAGATGATGTCCCGCATGGCCCAGGGCGGCGGCATGCCGGGCATGCCGGGGATCCCGGGCATGGGCGGCGGCCCCGGCCGGCAGAAGAAGCAGCAGAAGAAGGCCAAGGGCAAGCAGCGCTCCGGCAACCCGATGAAGCGCAAGCAGCAGGAGCTGGAGGAGGCCCAGCGCCGCGAGGCGGCGGCCCAGGGCGGCGCCTTCGGGGTGCCGCAGCAGGGCGGCCAGGAGTTCGAGCTGCCGGACGAGTTCAAGAAGTTCATGGGCTGAGTGCGCCCCTGAGCCCCTTGCTGGGCATGCCGGGGGTTGGTCGTTGTCGTACGGTCCGGATATGACCAACCCCGCCCCGCCGCGCAAGTCGCCCGACCAGCCCTGGCGTACCGAAGGCGCCCCGGAGGAGCCGCCGAAACAGCCGGGCGGGCCCCGGATGCGCGGCGGCTGGTGGCGGCTGATCCTCACCGCGCTGATCGTGTACCTGATCGCCAACCTGGTGCTGTCCTACTTCGACCAGGCCAACGAGCCGACGATCTCCTACACCGAGTTCAGCAAGCAGGTCAACGACGGCAATGTCGCCAAGATCTACGCCAAGGGCGACTCGATCCAGGGGCAGCTCAAGAAGGAGCAGAAGAACCCCGGCGGCGGCACGTACACCAAGTTCAACACCGAGCGGCCGTCCTTCGCGAACGACAGCCTCTGGTCGAATCTGACCAAGCACAACGTCACCGTCACGGCCCAGCCCGTCGTCCAGCACCGCAGCTTTCTCGCCAATCTGCTGATCTCCCTGGCACCGATGATCGTCATCGTCGCGCTGTGGATCTTCGTCGCGCGGCGGATGAGTGCGGGCCTCGGCGGCGCAGGCGGCATGCTGGGCCGCAAGGCGCCACCCAAGCCGGTCGAGCTGGTACCGGGGGAGAAGCGCACGACCTTCGCCGACGTGGCCGGGATCGACGAGGTCGAGGGCGAGCTGAACGACGTCGTCGACTTCCTGAAGAACCCCGACGCCTACCGGCGCATGGGCGCCAAGATGCCCCGCGGTGTGCTGCTCGCGGGCCCGCCCGGCACCGGAAAGACCCTGCTCGCGCGCGCGGTCGCGGGCGAGGCGGGCGTGCCGTTCTTCTCCGCGTCCGCGTCCGAGTTCATCGAGATGATCGTGGGCGTGGGCGCCTCGCGCGTGCGGGAGCTGTTCGCGGAGGCCCGCAAGGTCGCGCCGTCGATCATCTTCATCGACGAGATCGACACCATCGGCCGGGCCCGCGGCGGCGGGGCGTCCATGGGCGGGCACGACGAGCGCGAGCAGACGCTGAACCAGATCCTCACCGAGATGGACGGCTTCTCCGGCTCGGAGGGCGTCATCGTCATCGCGGCCACCAACCGCGCCGACATCCTCGACCCGGCGCTGACCCGCCCCGGCCGCTTCGACCGGGTCGTCCAGGTCTCGCCCCCGGACCGCGGCGGCCGCGAGGCCATCCTGGAGATCCACACCCGTGACATCCCGCTCGCCGAGAACGTCGACCTCGCCCAGGTGGCCCGGACGACCCCGGGCATGACCGGCGCCGATCTGGCCAACCTCGCCAACGAGGCGGCCCTGCTCGCGGTGAAGCGCCAGCAGCAGGCCGTGACCCAGTCCGACCTGTCCGACGCGCTGGAGAAGGTCCAGCTCGGCGCGGAACGCCCACTGGTGATGCCCGAGGAGGAGCGCCGGCGCACCGCCTACCACGAGAGCGGGCACGCCCTGCTCGGCATGCTCCAGCCGGGCGCCGACCCGGTCCGCAAGATCACCATCGTGCCGCGCGGCCGGGCCCTCGGCGTCACGCTCTCCACGCCGGACGCCGACAAGTACGCGTACACCGAGGAGTACCTGCGCGGCCGGATCATCGGCGCGCTCGGCGGCATGGCGGCCGAGCACGTCGTCTACGACGTGATCACCACCGGCTCCGAGAGCGACCTGGAGCAGGTCACCAACATCGCGCGCGGAATGGTGTCCCGCTGGGGCATGAGCGAGGAGGTCGGCCGGCTCTCCGCGCTCCCGAACGACGCCCAGCAGGCCTACGGGCTCGCCGCCGCACCGCAGACCCTGGACGTCATCGATACCGAGATGCGCCGGATCGTGGACGAGTGCTACGAGGAGGCCTGCCGCAAACTCCGCGACCACCGCGGCCAGTTGGACGCCCTCGCGCAGGCGCTGCTGGCCAACGAGACCCTGGAGGAGGCGGACGCGTACCGCGTCGCCGGGATCACGCGCCTGACCAAGGACACTGACGCGTGACGGACGTTCAGGGCACGCGCGCGACGAGATAGCGGAAGACGTTCGGCATCCACACGGTGCCGTCCGGGCGCCGGTACGGATGCAGGGCCTCGGCCAGCTCCTTGTCGACCTGCTTGGCGTCCGTCGCCGCGATCGCCGCGGCGAACAGCCCCGTCGACAGCAGGCCGCGTACGGCACTGTCGAGGCCGGCGTACCCGAAGGGGCAGGCGACCCGTCCGGAGCCGTCCGGCCCGAGGCCGGCGCGCTGCGCGACCTCCTCCAGGTCGTCCCGCCCGGCGGGCCGCCAACTGCCCGCGCCGCGCAGCGGATCGGCCAGCTTCGCCGCCACCCGCAGCACCGAGGAGGTGGCACACCGCTCCGGCGGCCCCCACCCGGTCAGCACCACGGCGGCCCCCCGCGCGGCGAACGGCAGGGCCTGCGCCAGCGATTCCCCGAGCCCCTCGGCGTCCCCGGCGAGACATCCGACCGGCTCGAAGACGGTCACCAGGTCGTACGGCTCCGCCTCGGCGTCGCCCCGGGCGGCGGGCGACCCGGCGATGAGCCGCACACCGGCACGCGCACGCGTACGGCCGCTTTCGCCGCACCCGGGGCGGTGCCCGGAGACGTCCGGCAGGCTTCTGTCCCCGCCGCGCGGGGTGTGCGGCAGCAGGCGTTCGCGGGCGAGGGCGAGGCGTTCGGGGGAGGCGGCCTCGCAGCCGGTGACCTCGGCCCCTCTGCGGGCGGCCAGCAGCAGGGCGAGCCCCGAGCCGCAGCGCAGGCCCAGCAGCCGGGTGGCGGGGCCCACTTCGAGCCGTTCGTGGACGGCCTCGTAGAGCGGCACCAGCATCCGCTCCTGGATCTCCGACCAGTCACGCGCGCGTGCGCACAGGTCCGCGCGGGGTTCGGGGTCCGCGTGAGCCAGGTGCTGCCGCACGAGCACAGGTGTCATAGGTAAGCGCCCCAATCCGCCGACAGTTCGCCGCTGCGCCCGGTCGTTCGGCCCCCGTGCCGTGCGCGCGCACTTCCCACGTATGTCAGGTAACTCCCGGCTCGCGACGGCGTCCAGGGGTCGTGGCGCCCCGCTTGAGGTTCGGGTGTGTCTGTGGCGAGATTTCACATCCCGGTAATCCGGGCGGCCGTACGGTGTGCGTTCCCGCATCGGGGCCGGTGCCAGGGGTCCGGGCGGTGCGCGGTAACGTCACGGCCGTCACGAACGCAGATCAAGGTGAGACATGACGCCGATCGCGGCCGAAACATCCCTTGCACATCCCCGACCTCACCCCGCAGCGGGCACTACGTGCCGGACCGTACGGCGGACTACGCACCAGCTTGGTATGAGCTGTGAGGCTTCTCCGCAGATCAGCGCACCCGCCCTCGTCAGGACGCATCAGCGGCAACTGACTGGTACGTGCAAATTATTTGGGATGACCCGGAATAGGAACACATTCGAGCTCCCGCTCGTTGTCATTACGTGAGCACGACACAGACACCACCTGTTCTCGCCGCGGAGCTGGCGCAGGCGTGGGCCGACATTCAGCGGTACCACCCCGAGCTGCCGGACCTCGCCGCCCCAGAGTCCCTGATCGGAGAGTCGTCGTCCGCGTGCGGTCACGAGCTCTCCTTCGAACGACTGCTCCATGAGGCAGTCCACGGCATCGCCGCCGCCCGTGGGATCCGCGACACCTCCCGCGCCGGCCGGTACCACAACCGCCGCTTCCTTGCGATCGCCGAGGAGCTGGGCCTGGACCACCCCGAGGAGCCGCACCCGAGCAGCGGCTTCTCGCTGGTCACCCTCAACCCCGAGGCGCGGCGGCGCTACCGACCGACGATCGAGCGGCTCCAGCGCGCGCTGAAGGCCCATACGGCGGCCACGACGTCCGACACCACCCGCAGCTTCCGCGGCCCGGCCGCCCGGCACGGCTCCTCCGGTGGAGGCGTCCGCGTCAAGGCGGTCTGCGACTGCGGCCGCAACGTCCGGGTGGTGCCCTCGGTCCTGGCCCAGGCACCGATCGTCTGCGGCGGCTGCGGCAAACCGTTCAGAATCCCGGAGGTCGCCGGAGCGGCGTGACGCGAGCCGCGTACACCGGCATCTCGTGGGTGCCGGAAGCAGGCTCCTCGCCGCAGGCAGCGGGCAGCGCATCCGACGTGAACTCACCTCCACGCCGGATGCCTGTCCGGCATGCCCGGATGCGGTGCCGTACCCCTCGGCCGGAAGCGCCCCGCGGGGTGTGGCACAATGGCTAGCTGTACTCGACAGCCGCACAGGACCCCTCTCTCCTCCGGCTGACGCGTCCATCGGGCACTCGGGTACCGCAACCCCACGCGGCATTCTCGCCGTGCCCAACCACGTCAAATCCAGGAGAACCCACTCCCGTGGCAGTCAAGATCAAGCTGAAGCGTCTGGGCAAGATCCGTTCGCCTCACTACCGCATCGTCGTCGCCGACTCCCGCACCCGCCGTGACGGCCGTGCGATCGAGGAGATCGGCAAGTACCACCCGACCTACAACCCATCGGTCATCGAGGTGGACGCCGACCGCGTGGCGTACTGGCTGGGTGTCGGCGCGCAGCCGACCGAGCCCGTCCTCGCCATCCTGAAGAAGACCGGCGACTGGCAGAAGTTCAAGGGCGAGCCCGCCCCGGCGCCGCTGCTGGTTGCCGCCCCGAAGGCGGCGCGTCCGTCGTTCGAGGCGCTCGGCGGCGACGACGAGGGCAAGGGTGAGGCGATCACCCAGAAGAAGAAGGCTGAGAAGAAGGACGAGGCCGCGGCTGAGTCCGAGTCGACCGAGGCCTGAGCAGCATGCTCGAAGAGGCGCTTGAGCACCTCGTGAAGGGCATCGTCGACAACCCTGACGATGTGCAGGTCGCCTCGCGCAACCTGCGCCGCGGGCGCGTGCTGGAGGTCCGGGTCCACCCCGACGACCTCGGCAAGGTGATCGGCCGCAACGGCCGTACCGCGCGCGCTCTGCGTACCGTCGTGGGCGCCATCGGCGGCCGCGGTGTCCGCGTCGACCTCGTCGACGTGGACCACGTCCGCTGACGCTTCATCGCAACCGGCTCGGGCCGGGGAGGGCCCTTGGGCCGTCCCCGGCCCGTAGTCGTATGACAGGAGATCAAGCACAGTGCAGCTCGTAGTCGCACGGATCGGCCGCGCCCACGGCATCAAGGGCGAGGTCACCGTGGAGGTACGTACCGACGAACCCGAGCTCAGGCTCACGCCCGGCGCCGTACTCGCCACCGATCCCGCCGCCGCGGGACCGCTCACCATCGAGACCGGCCGGGTGCACAGTGGCCGCCTGCTCCTGCGCTTCGAGGGCGTCAAGGACCGCAACGGCGCCGAAGCCCTCCGTAACACGCTCCTCATCGCCGAGATCGACCCCGAGGAACTCCCCGAGGGCGAGGACGAGTACTACGACCACCAGCTCATGGATCTCGACGTGGTCACCGAGGACGGGCAGGAGATCGGCCGGATCACCGAGATCTCGCATCTGCCGTCCCAGGACCTGTTCATCGTGGAGCGCCCCGACGGCAGCGAGGTGATGATCCCCTTCGTGGAGGAGATCGTCACCGAGATCGACCTGGAGGAGCAGAAGGCCGTCATCGCGCCCCCGCCGGGCCTGATCGACGACCGCGCGGAGATCGCCTCTTCGAGGGAAGACAGCGAATGAGGCTCGACGTCGTCACGATCTTCCCCGAGTACCTCGAACCGCTGAACGTCTCCCTCGTCGGCAAGGCACGCGCGCGTGGCCAGCTGAACGTCCATCTGCACGACCTGCGCGCGTGGACGTACGACCGGCACAACACGGTCGACGACACCCCGTACGGCGGCGGGCCCGGCATGGTCATGAAGACCGACCCCTGGGGCGACGCCCTGGACACGGTCCTGGCCGACGGCTACGAGACCGGCGCGAGCGCCCCCGCGATCATCGTGCCCACGCCCAGCGGCCGGCCCTTCACCCAGGAGCTGGCCGTCGAGCTCTCCGAGCGCCCCTGGCTGATCTTCACGCCGGCCCGCTACGAGGGCATCGACCGGCGTGTCACGGACGAGTACGCGACCCGGGTGCCCGTCTACGAGGTCTCCATCGGCGACTACGTCCTCGCCGGCGGCGAGGCGGCCGTCCTCGTCATCACCGAGGCCGTGGCCCGACTCCTGCCCGGCGTCCTCGGTAACGCCGAGTCCCACCGCGACGACTCCTTCGCGCCCGGTGCCATGGCGAGCCTGCTGGAGGGCCCCGTCTACACCAAGCCGCCCGTCTGGCGGGGCCGGGACATCCCGGAGGTGCTGCTCAGCGGCCACCACGGCAGGATCGCCCGCTGGCGCCGCGACGAGGCGCTGAAGCGTACGACCGCCCACCGGCCCGACCTGATCGAGCACTGCGGCCCCAAGGCCTTCGACAAGAAGGACCGCGAGATGCTCTCGATCCTGGGCTGGGAACCGGACCCCGAGGGAGAGCCGCTCGGCCGATTTTGGCGGCGGGCCCAGGGCGTGGAAGAATAGACCGCTGTTGTGCGTCCGTCCGGCGTGCGCCCCTGCCGCAGGGGGACACGACGCCCGCCCCGACCCGCACGGCAGACCTCTTTTACACCTAGTTCCCGTTGATGACCTGTGGCATCAGCGAAGAAAGCAGACGAAATGTCTCACCTGCTCGACTCCGTCGACGCCGCGTCGCTGCGCAGCGACGTCCCGGCCTTCCGCCCGGGTGACACCGTCAACGTCCACGTGCGCGTCATCGAGGGCAACCGCTCCCGTGTGCAGCAGTTCAAGGGCGTTGTGATCCGCCGCCAGGGCTCCGGTGTCCGCGAGACCTTCACGGTCCGCAAGGTCTCGTTCTCCGTCGGCGTCGAGCGCACCTTCCCGGTGCACACCCCGATCGTCGAGAAGATCGAGCTCGTCACCCGTGGTGACGTGCGCCGCGCCAAGCTGTACTACCTCCGTGACCTGCGCGGCAAGGCCGCGAAGATCAAGGAGAAGCGCGACAACTGAGCGCAGCGCGGAGCCCATAGCGAGGCGGGATAGCATCTCGCCCCGATGGACACCGAAGCACAGCCGACGGAACGCGACCGCTCCTCCCACCCGGAATCCCCGGGGCCGGAGGAACGGTCGCGTTTCGCGTTGGTGTCGCGGATCACCGACTGGCTGCCGGGCGGCCGGATCACCCTCATCCTCTTCGTCTGCCTGGCGTTTTTGCTGCTCCTCAACGCTTTCGTGGTGCAACCGTTCCAGATTCCGAGCGGATCCATGGAGCAGGGCTTGAGGATCGGCGACCGCATTCTCGTAGATAAGTTGGCGTACCGTTTCGGAGCCCAGCCGCGCCGCGGCGACGTGATCGTGTTCGACGGCTCCGGGTACTTCGGGGACGCCGACTACGTCAAACGCGTGGTCGGGGTAGGGGGAGACCATGTGGTCTGCTGCGACAAGAAGGGACGGATCGAGGTGAACGGCCGCGCGGTCGACGAGTCGTCCTTCCTCTATCCCGGGGACAGCGCCTCCAGCGTCCCCTTCGACGTCGCGGTGCCCGAGGGGCGCCTGTTCGTCCTCGGTGACCACCGCAGCGACTCCCGCGACTCCCGTGACCACCTCGGCTCGCCCGGCGGCGGCATGATCCCGGTCGGCGACGTCATCGGCCGGGCCGACTGGATCGTCTGGCCGTACGGCCACTGGACGCATCTGACGCGGCCCTCCGCCTACGCGCGCGTGCCGTCCTCGGACGGTGCGCATGGGTAACCGCGGCAAACCACGCGGGGTGCCGGCCGGTCCCGCCGACAACCTGCTGCCCACGGGGGCGCGCCGCACCTCGGCGCCCGGCGGCGGCCGCACGCGCGCGGAGCGGCGCAAACTCCAGCGCAAGGTCAAGCGCAAGCGCAGGCGTTCAGCCGTTCGTGAGATCCCTCTTCTGGTCGGCGTCGCCGTCCTCATCGCGCTCGTCCTGAAGACCTTCCTCGTCCAGGCCTTCGTGATCCCGTCCGGCTCCATGGAGCAGACGATCCGGATCGGCGACCGCGTCCTGGTCGACAAGTTCACCCCGTGGTTCGGCTCCGAGCCGCAGCGCGGGGACGTCGTCGTCTTCCACGACCCGGGCGGCTGGCTCGCCGACGAGCAGACCACCAAGAAGAACGACCCCATCGTCGTCAAGCAGGTCAAGGAAGGCCTCACCTTCATCGGCCTGCTGCCCTCGGACAATGAGAAAGACCTGATCAAGCGGGTCATCGGGGTCGGCGGCGACCACGTCAAGTGCTGTGACGCGCAGGGCCGGATCACCGTCAACGGCACCCCGCTCACCGAGGGCAACTACATCTACCCGGGCGACGCCCCGTCCGCGATGCGCTTCGACATCACCGTCCCCAGGGGCCGGCTGTGGGTGATGGGCGACCACCGGGGGAACTCCGCGGACTCCCGGTTCCACATGAACACGCCCTACGGCGGCACGGTCTCCGTCAACTCCGTCGTCGGCCGGGCCGTCGCCATCGGCTGGCCCTTCGGCCACTGGACCCGACTCCAGGAACCTAAAACCTTCGCAAGCGTCGCCCACTCCGTGTCGGGTACGGCCGCCGCTCCCCTGCTGTCGCATAGGGTTACCTCCGAGAATCCGAACGGAATCACTCAGCTCCCGACCCCTGCGGAACTCCCGCTCGTTATGGGAGTGGTGGGCCTGCGCCGTGTCACGGGCAGGCGGTGGCACAGAGTAAGGAGTTGGCGTGGGGGATGTGGCGGTTGGCGCACGGTCGGGACACGACGGCGAAGAGCACCGCGGGCACCCCGTGGAAGCGAACGCCAGCGGCCCGGACGGCGCCGTGACCTCCGGAAATGACGAGATGACGGACGACGACGGCACGCGGGACGACGAGCAGCGGCCCCCCGGGGCGGACGACGCGGGCGAGGGCGGGACCGCCCCCACGCCGAGGAAACCACGCTCCTTCTGGAAGGAGCTGCCGATCCTCATCGGCATCGCGCTGGTCCTGGCGCTGTTGATCAAGACGTTCCTGGTGCAGGCGTTCTCGATTCCGTCGGACTCGATGCAGAACACCCTCCAACAGGGTGACCGTGTACTGGTCGACAAGCTCACCCCGTGGTTCGGCTCCGAGCCCGGGCGGGGCGAGGTGGTCGTCTTCCACGACCCGGACAACTGGCTGGCCGGCGAGCCGACGCCGACCCCGAACCCGGTGCAGAAGGTCCTCAGCTGGATCGGCCTGATGCCGTCGGCGGAGGAGAAGGACCTGATCAAGCGCGTGATCGGGGTCGGCGGTGACACGGTCGAGTGCAAGAACTCGGGCCCGCTGCTGGTCAACGGCCATGCGCTGAACGAGCCGTACGTCTACCCCGGCAACACGCCGTGCAGCGTGGACGACCAGGGCGGCCAGTTCAAGGTGACGGTCCCCAAGGGATACATCTGGGTGATGGGCGACCACCGCCAGAACTCCCGCGACTCGCGCTACAACCAGACCGACAAGCACCACGGCATGGTCCCGGTCAGCGACGTCGTGGGCCGCGCGATCGTCAAGGCCTGGCCGATCAACCGCTGGGGCACCCTGCCGGTCCCGGACACCTTCGACCAGCCTGACCTGAACCAGCAGTCGTCCGCGTCCGCCGCCCTGACGGTGGCCCCGCAGGGCGTGGCCGTCGCGGCGGTGCTGCCGGTGGTGGTGTGGCGGCGCAGCCGCCGGGACCGACTGGAGTCCAAGGTGCGGCGGAAGGCGTCCGCCGGCAGCAAGTGACCACGAAGGCCCGGTGCGCACCGACTCGACGGTGTGCGCCGGGCCTTCCGCGTGTCCGGGTCGGCCGAGGCGATCCGGAGCGGTTCACTCCGGCGTCGGCCGAGCCTTTGCCGCCGGTCCGGGACAGGGGCTGCCCACGCCCGGTACCGCCGGGTAGGGTGCGGGTCCATGAGCGGCGAGAGCACGACGCGTACGGCCCCGCGCAGCGGCGGGACAGGCACGGCACAGGCCGGCGGCAGCCGGTTCGGACAGCGGTTGTCCGGGGTGGCCGTCGCACTCGGTCTGGTGCTGTTCCTCGGCGGATTCGCCTGGGGAGCGGTGGCCTACCGGCCGTACACCGTGCCCACCAGCTCCATGACCCCCACCATCGACGCCGGCGACCGTGTGCTGGCCCAGCGCATCCACGCCGGCGACATCCGGCGCGGCGACGTCGTCGTCTTCGAGGACAAGACCTGGGTCACCAACTCCAAGGTGGTCAAGCGGGTCGTCGCGGTCGGCGGCGACACCGTCTCCTGCTGCACGAACGGCAAGCTGACCGTCAACGGCAAGCAGATCGACGAACCGTATCTGCCCAAGGGCACCCTGGCCGAGAACATGAACTTCCCGACCGTGACCGTGCCCAGGGGCCGGCTCTTCCTGCTCGGTGACGAGCGCCAGGGCTCCCTCGACTCCACCGCCCACCTCACCGACGCGGCCAAGGGCACGGTCTCCAGCGATGCCGTCTCCGCGCGCGTGGACGCCGTCGTCTGGCCCTGGAAGGGCATGCTGGGGCGCCCCACCGGCTTCGAGGCGCTGGGCCCGCTCTCCCAGCCCGGGCCGCTGCGCATCATCGAGCTGCTGATCGTCGCCGGTGCCGTGCTGGTGCTCGTCGGCGGTGCCTACGGCCCGATCGCCGCGCGCTCGGGCCGCTCCCGCGCGCGCGGTACCCGCCCGGAGGCGGCCGGTGCCCGCTGAGGCCGCGCGGACCGGCGAGGAGACGTACGAAGGCGGGCTGCGCAAGGTGGCCCGGGTGGTCCTTCTCGACCCGGACGACCGCATCCTGCTCCTGCACGGCCATGAACCGGGAGACCCGGCGGACGACTGGTGGTTCACTCCCGGCGGCGGTCTGGAGGGCGCCGAGACGCGCGAGCAGGCGGCGCTCAGGGAACTGGCCGAGGAGACGGGCATCACCGAGGTCGAACTCGGCCCGGTGCTGTGGCGGCGCAGGTGCTCCTTCCCCTTCGCGGGCCGCCGCTGGGACCAGGACGAGTGGTACTACCTGGCCCGTACGACACAGACGGCGACCGCGCCGACCGCACTGACGGAGCTGGAGCGGCGCAGCGTCGCCGGAGCGCGCTGGTGGACGTGTCGGGAACTGACCCGGGCACATGAGACGGTGTATCCGACCAGACTCGCCGAGCTGCTCCAGCGGCTGCTCGACGAAGGTCCCCCGGCCGGTCCCATGACCCTCGACACGGAAATCGTCTGAGGACACCCGGGACTGGCGCACAATGGTGGGATCGCACGGCTGAAGGGGAACATGCCATGAGCGCCGAGGACCTCGAGAAGTACGAGACCGAGATGGAGCTGAAGCTCTACCGGGAGTACCGAGATGTCGTCGGTCTGTTCAAATACGTGATCGAGACCGAGCGGCGCTTCTACCTCACCAACGACTACGAGATGCAGGTGCACTCGGTCCAGGGCGAGGTGTTCTTCGAGGTGACGATGGCCGATGCCTGGGTCTGGGACATGTACCGGCCGGCTCGGTTCGTCAAGCAGGTACGCGTGTTGACATTCAAGGATGTGAACATCGAGGAGCTGAACAAGAGCGACCTGGAGCTTCCGGGCGGCTGAGGGTCCGGAACTCACCTCTGAGTTCACTCCCAAGGGTGAGGGAGTTTTCCACAGTCGCCGGGCGCTCCACCAAGATCAACATGTCCGGGCGGGATGCGTGACCGTTGGCGCCGAGAGGTGGTGCCGACATGAACGCACGAGAAGCACTCGGCAAGTACGGCGAGGACCTGGCCGCCCGGAGGCTCGCCGCGTCCGGCATGACGATCCTGGAGCGGAACTGGCGCTGCGGGCGGTCCGGCGAGATCGACATCGTGGCCCGCGACGGGGACGCCCTCGTCATCTGCGAGGTCAAGACCCGCCGGGACGGCGACTACGAACACCCGATGGCCGCGGTGGGCCCGGAGAAAGCGGCGAAACTTCGCGAGCTGGCCGAACACTGGATCCAGGCCCACGGAGGAGCGCCCCCGGGCGGCGTCCGCATCGACCTGATCGGCGTCCTGCTGCCCCGGCGCGGTGCCCCGTCCGTCGAGCATGCGCGGGGGGTGGCCTGAATGGGATTCGCCCGCACATGCTCGGTCGCCCCGGTCGGTGTCGAAGGGGTGGTCGTCGAGGTCCAGGCCGACCTGGAACCCGGCGTCGCCGCCTTCACCCTGGTCGGCCTCCCGGACAAGAGCCTGACGGAGAGCCGGGACCGGGTCAGGGCGGCGGTGGTGAACTCGGGCGGCGAGTGGCCGCAGAAGAAACTCACCGTCGGGCTCAGCCCGGCATCGGTGCCGAAAGCCGGCTCGGGCTTCGACCTGGCCGTCGCCTGCGCGGTGCTCGGCGCCGCCGAACGGATCGACCCCCGCGTCCTCGCCGACATCGTCATGATCGGAGAGCTGGGCCTGGACGGTCGGGTACGGCCGGTGCGGGGCATCCTGCCCGCGGTGCTGGCGGCGGCCGACGCCGGCTACGAGCAGGTGGTCGTGCCGGAATGCACCGCCGCGGAGGCCTCGCTGGTCCCCGGGGTGTCCGTGCTCGGCGTCCGCAGCCTGCGCCAGCTCATCGCGGTCCTCACCGAGGAACCCGTCCCCGACGAGGAACCGGACGAGCAGGGCCGCCCGGACCCGCTCCTGGCCGGCCTGCGCATGCCCGGCACCGGCGCGGCCACCGGTATGCACAGCGTCGCGGCCGCACAGCACGGCCACGATCACGACCTGGCGGACGTCGTCGGCCAGACCTCGGCCCGTACGGCCGTGGAGGTGGCCGCCGCCGGAGGACACCATCTGTTCCTCGAAGGGCCGCCGGGCGCGGGCAAGACCATGCTCGCCGAACGGCTGCCGGCCGTCCTGCCCCGGCTCACCCGGGAGGAATCGCTTGAGGTCACGGCCGTGCACTCGGTGGCCGGACTGCTGCCACCGGGCAAGCCGCTCATCGACGTCGCGCCCTACTGCGCCCCGCACCACTCCGCCACGATGCAGTCACTCGTCGGCGGCGGCCCCGGCATCGCACGCCCCGGTGCGGTGTCCCTCGCCCATCGCGGAGTCCTGTTTCTCGACGAGGCGCCGGAGTTCCACAGCCAGACCCTCGACGCACTGCGCCAGCCCCTGGAGTCGGGACACGTGGTGATCGCCCGCAGCGCGGGCGTCGTGCGCTTCCCGGCCTGCTTCCTGCTGGTGCTGGCGGCCAACCCCTGTCCCTGTGGCCGCTTCTCGCAGCGCGACGCGCTGTGCGAGTGCCCGCCGTCGGCGATCCGCCGCTACCAGTCCCGGCTCTCCGGCCCGCTGCTGGACCGGGTGGACCTGCGCGTCGAGGTCGACCCGGTCACCCGCGCCCAGCTCACCGACCCCGGTGCCCGGGGCGAGTCGACGGTGACCGTGGCCGGGCGGGTGCGGCAGGCCCGGGAAAGGGCGGCGGCCCGCCTCGCCGGCACCGCGTGGCGCACCAACAGCGAGGTGCCCGGCCGGGAACTGCGCAGCCGCTATCACGCGGCGCCCGGCGCGATGGACGAGGCCGAGCGCAGCCTCGAACGGGGCGTGCTCACCGCCCGCGGGATCGACCGGGTCCTGCGCGTCGCCTGGACGGTCGCCGACCTCGTCGGACACGACCGGCCGGACGCCACGGACGTCGCCCTGGCCCTCCAGCTGCGCACCGGAGTGCCGCGTGGTGTGCCGATGGCCATCGGGGCGCTGACATGACAGCGGGCGACAGCGCCGACGGCGATCTGCTCGGCCGGATCCTCCTCACCCGTGTCATCGAGCCCGGGGACGAGGTCGGGGGGCGGTGGGTGCGGGAGTTCGGGGTGGGAGAGGTGGTGCGGCGGTTGCGGGGCGGCGAGGCGCTGCCGGGGGTGAGCGAGCAGCGGTGGGCGGGGCTTGTCGCACGGGCCGGGCAGGCCGATGCCGAGCGGGATCTGGAGGTGGCCGGGAGCGCGGGGGCGCGGTTCGTGGCACCCCGCGACGCGGAGTGGCCCCGGCAGCTCAACGATCTCGGGGACGCCCGGCCGCTCGGGCTGTGGGTGCGCGGACGGCCCAGCCTGCGGGTGTGGGCGCTGAGATCCGTGGCCGTCGTGGGGGCGCGGGCCTGCACCGAGTACGGGGCCCATGTGGCCGCCGCTCTCGCCAGCGGGCTCGCCGAGCGGGGCTGGGTGGTGGTGTCCGGCGGGGCCTACGGCATCGACGGCGCCGCCCACCGAGGCGCCCTCGCCGCCCGCGGAGCCACCGTCGCCGTCCTGGCCTGCGGTGTCGACCGTCCCTACCCCCGCGGCCACGCCGCCCTGATCGGCAGGATCGCGGAGCAGGGACTGGTCGTGGGCGAGCTGCCGCCGGGCGACCATCCGACGCCGAGCCGGTTCATCCTGCGTAACCGCGTCATCGCCGCACTGACCCGGGGCACCGTCGTCGTGGAGGCCGCTCACCGCAGCGGCTCCCTGTCCACCGCGCGGGCCGCACAGCGCCTCGGCCGGTTCACCATGGGCGTGCCCGGCCCCGTGACCAGCGCACTCTCCGCCGGTGTGCACGAACTGCTGCGGGGCGAGGCCGCCCTGGTCACGGACGCCGCGGAGGTCGTCGAGCTGGTCGGCGACATCGGCGAGCTGGCGCCGGTCCGGCGCGGGCCCGTGCTTCCGCGCGATCTGCTGGATCCCCCCGTCCGGGCCGTGCTCGCCGCCCTGCCCGGCGACCGTGCGGCCCCCGCCGGAGAGATCGCGCTCGGCGCGCGGACCACGCGGGACGAGGCGATCGCGAGACTGTACGAACTCCGAGCACTTGGCTACGTCGAACGACACGGCGACGGCTGGAAGTTGACACGCCAGGCGGTGATGTCCGTCCGCACCGGTCGCGACCCCCGCTGACCCGGGGGGTTCGGCCGTCCGGGGGAATCCCCGACGCCCTTGACGTTTCCCGGAGTTGGCGCCGTCGGCCGGTCGCGCGGAGCGGGGCGCGCAGCGCTCCGGCGAGACCGGCCGGAGGGCCCGCACGGGGGTGGAGCCTCGCTGTTCGCACACCGCGACACCTCAGTCACGCTACGCTCACGAAGACAGTGATACAGATCGCACCAACTCGACATCAGACCGACAGCTCACCCAGGCAGCCCATTCACCCACCAACCCCACCCTCGCCGGCCCGCGACACTCACGACACCCCACGGCGCTTCGCAGCACTTCACAGCACTTCACGGCAGAACGGCACTAGGCGACGAATGCCCCAGCACACCTCCGGGTCAGACCGGGCGGCGATCCCCCCAGCCGCCCGCGACGGTGGCAGCGTGCGGCCGCCCGCTCCCTCGACGCTCGACGAGCTGTGGCGGTCGTACAAGGCGACGGGTGACGACCGGCTGCGGGAGCAGCTGATCCTGCACTACTCGCCGCTCGTGAAATACGTGGCCGGCCGGGTGAGTGTCGGACTGCCGCCCAATGTGGAGCAGGCGGACTTCGTCTCCTCCGGGGTCTTCGGGCTGATCGACGCGATCGAGAAGTTCGACATCGACCGGGAGATCAAGTTCGAGACGTACGCGATCACCCGGATCCGCGGCGCGATGATCGACGAGCTGCGGGCGCTGGACTGGATCCCGCGGTCGGTACGGCAGAAGGCGCGCAACGTGGAGCGGGCCTACGCCACTCTGGAGGCGCGGCTGCGGCGCACCCCGAGCGAGGGCGAGGTCGCCGCCGAGCTGGAGATGGAGGTGGACGAACTCCACGCCGTGTTCAGCCAGTTGTCGCTGGCCAACGTGGTCGCCCTGGAGGAGCTGCTGCATGTCGGCGGCGAGGGCGGCGACCGGCTCAGCCTCATGGACACGCTGGAGGACACCGCCGCGGACGATCCCGTGGAAGTGGCCGAGGACCGAGAGCTGCGCAGATTTCTCGCGCGAGCGATCAACACACTGCCCGAGCGTGAGAAGACCGTGGTCACGCTGTACTACTACGAAGGGCTCACGCTCGCCGAGATCGGCAATGTCCTCGGGGTCACCGAGAGCCGGGTCAGCCAGATCCACACCAAGTCCGTGCTCCAGCTGCGGGCCAAGCTGGCGAGCTTCGGACAGTGAGGCGGGCGCGCGGCCGGTGCGGTCCTGCCGCTGACCTCGCGCGGGTGATCGGCTCTCCCGTTCGGGCCGGGGCGTCCGTAAAGTGGACGGCGTGCCAAGGATTCGAGCGGCCTCCGTGGCCGAGCACCGGTCGATGCAGCGAGCCGCCCTGCTGGACGCGGCCCGGTCGTTGTTGTCCGAGGGCGGGACGGAGGCGCTGACCTTCCCGGCTCTCGCCGAGCGGACGGGGCTCGCGCGCTCGTCCGTGTACGAGTACTTCCGGTCGCGGGCCGCCGTGGTCGAGGAGCTGTGCGAGGTCGACTTTCCGCTGTGGGCGGCCGAGGTGGCCGCCGCGATGGAGCGTGAGGAGTCGGCCGAGGGCAAGGTCGAGGCGTATGTGCGCAGGCAGCTGGCGCTGGTCGGGGACCGGCGGCACCGGGCGGTCGTGGCCATCTCCGCGAGCGAGCTGGACGCCGGCGCGCGGGAGAAGATCCGGGCGGCGCACGGCGGCCTGGTCGCGATGATCGTCGAGGCACTCGGGGAGGCGGGGCACGAGCAGCCCCGGCTGGCGGCCATGCTGGTCCAGGGGGTCGTGGACGCGGCGGTGCGCAGGATCGAGCTGGGGGCGGCGGAGGACCCAGAGGCCATCACCGACGC